>CAZXMO010000012.1:9252-42866 GCA_964641125.1 uncultured Spirochaetales bacterium | reverse complement strand
GTGTGGTGGATCAGCCCAAAACCGGGGGTGATGCGGAACTTAGAGAGCTACCAAAAGTCGGAGCGGCAGATCGCCCGTCTCAAAAAGGTAGCCCAGGAGATAGCCCGCCTCCTCGACCGGGAGATAAACCTCGCTGGCTTTCAGATTCAGCAGTCCATCGAGAGCTCCCGAGCTCCCAATCTCCTGGCCCTGGACACAAACCTCACCACCAAGGCCAAGATCTCCCGGGCCCTCTCGCTGGTCCAGGACATCCGTCACGACGACCGCCCCCTTCTCTACCGTATGCTCCGGGTCCTGGTCGATTATCACGGGGTCAGCCTCACCGAAGAATCGATCGAAACCCTCACCGAAGAGTACGGCTTGGACCGTTCGGTCCTCGAGGCGATGCGCCCGGAACCGGAAAACGTGGAGGCCCAGGAGCTCCTCTTTGCACCGGTCTTCTCCGTCCGGCCTCTGGACAAGAAGTACTCCGAGCTCATGAATACCCTCAGGTAACCGGAAATTTCGCTTCTCCCCAATCTTTAAGTATATTTATCCCATGAAAGATACAGAGAAAACCAATAATCTCGAAACCGCCGTCCTCGGGGGAGGCTGTTTCTGGTGTATAGAGGCGATATTCGAGAGGATCGACGGGATCCGCGAGGCCGTTTCCGGGTACGCCGGGGGAAATACCGAAAACCCTACCTACAAGGAGGTGTGCTCCGGCTCGACCGGCCACGCCGAGGTGGTCCGGATCCGGTTCGACCCCTCGGTAATCTCCTACGACGAGGTCTTGGATATTTTTTTCAAAGCCCACGATCCCACCACCCCCGACAGGCAGGGGGCGGACGTGGGGAGCCAGTACCGCTCGATAATTTTCTATCACACGGAGGATCAAAAGCGCAAAGCGGAAGAGGCAGTTAAGCGGGCCCGGAAAGACTATTCCGATCCCATCGTCACCGAGATAGTGCCCTTGAACGAGTTCTACGAAGCGGAGGACTATCACCAGGACTATTACGCGGAAAATACCAACGCCCCCTACTGCCGGATGGTGATCGATCCGAAGCTCACCAAGCTGGGGCTGTAAGGGCGGTACCGGCAGCATAGCCGGGCCGCCGCCGACTACAGGAGCTTCGCCAGCTTCTTTCCGAAATCGACCGCGCCGGTCTTCGCCTCATCGTCGGGGTTCCACATGGCCTTGAATCCCTCGTCCACAACCTCGAAGCCGGCATTCTTTAGGCCCTCGGTAATCATCCCGACACCTTCACCGCTCCAGCCGTAGCAGCCGAAAGCCGCCGCTTTCTTCTTCTTGAAACCGAGTCCCCGGATCTCCTCGAGCTGCCCGGCGATGGAGGTGAGAATCCCACGATTTATAGTGGGAGAGCCGACGATGAGCCCCTTAGACTTGAACACCTCGGTGATGACGTCGTTCTTGTCGCTCCGGGCCGTGTTCAGGAGCTTGATTTCGGTCTTCGGCGATTCCGCCGCGATCCCATGGGCTATCTGCTCGGCCAGGATTCTGGTCCCCTGCCACATGGTATCGTAGAGGAGAGTTACCTGATCCTCCTGATAGGCATCCGCCCATTTCATGTACTGCTCGACGATATGGAGGGGGTTCTTCCTCCAGATGACACCGTGGCTCGTAGCTATCACACTGACCGGAAGCTTGAGATCTAATACCTCCTGGATCTTCTTCTTGACCAGGGCGGAGAAGGGAGTCAGAATATTGGCGTAGTACTTGATGCACTCGTAGGCCAATTCCTCCTGGTCCGCCAGATCAGCGAAAAGACGTTCCGTCGCGTAGTGCTGACCGAACGCATCGTTGCTGAAGAGGATGTTGTCCTCGGTCAGAAAGGTAAACATACTGTCCGGCCAATGGAGCATCGGCGCCTCCACGAAGATGAGTTCCTTGTTTCCCAGATCGACGGAATCACCGGTCTTTACGGGCCTAAAATCCCAATCCTCGTGGAAGTGTCCTTTGAGCGATTTGACTCCGTTTTCGGTACAGTAGATCGGGGTATCGGGGATCTCCTTCATAATATGAGGGAGCGATCCGCTGTGGTCGATCTCCGCGTGGTTCGCCACGATGAAATCGATCTCCCCGAGGTCTATCTCTTTTTTGAGATTGTCCATGTATTCCTGAGCGTAGGGTACCCATACGGTATCGATCAGAGCCGTCTTCTTTTCCCGTATCAGATACGAATTATAGGTCGTTCCCCGGTGAGTCGAATACTCATCGCCGTGGAAACGCCTGAGCTCCCAATCGCGGACTCCCACCCAATGAACGTTGTTTTTGATCTTCATCTCGTCCTCCGGCTACAAAAATACTCATATTTGACCGAAAGGTAAATTCGATAGGTGTTATGGGGGGGCGGTTATCTGAATCCCAGGCGGGAGAGCTCCCGCTCGATTTTCTTCTTAGTTATCGGTTTGACGATGTAGGAGTCGGTTTGTTCCCGGAAGGACCGGGAGATATTCCCCATATCCCGGAGACCCGAGATAATGATGACCTTAGTCCGGTCGATCTCGCGGACTCCCCGTTCGTTTTCGAACTCGCGGATCCGTTTCAAGACCCCGTGGCCGTCCATTTCGGGAATCATAATGTCTAAAAGAATAAGATCGTAGGGTCTTCCTTCTATGCTCCTAAGCTCGAAAGCGCTTATCGCTTCTTTTCCGTTGACCGCTACCTCGCATTCTCCGAAATTCCTCATCAAGGAAATTTCGAGATGCCGGGTTACGAAGTCGTCCTCCACAATTAGTATGCGGAGCTTTCCATCTTTTCCGGGGGCGGTGGCCGGGGCGGTGGCCGGGGCGGTGGCCGCATCGGGAGCGGATTCGCCGGAAAGGGTTACCTCCTGGAAGGGATCGAAAATGGTGTAAAACAGCTCGTCCTTGTCCTCTTCGGAGGCAAAGAGTATCTTGAGGACAGTTTCGTCATGGGAGGTGTCGATGCCGTCGTAATCGGGGCGGGAAGCGATAAGGGTGCCGGCTTCCGCCACGTCCTCGTAGATAGGGAGCGTTTCGAAGATATTTCGGTCGATGTCGGTTTTGATGAGCTTATCGATACGAAAAAGCTTCTGCCCCCCCGCAACGAGCTCTTCGGCCTTCTCCCGCTCTTCAGCGGAGAGGGAAAAGCCGACCTTCCGCGGAGATACCCCGGCTTCGACGGTTTTCACGGCGGAAGCCTCCTCCGCGGTGACCGCCGCCATGAGCCGGCCAAACTCATCGATAAGCTGCTCGATTTCTTCGGTTATCTCCTCATCCCGGAAGAGGTTTTCCTTGATAAGATCGATGGCATCGAGAGCCTTATCCACGAGCTCCCGGGTGGGGTCGGCCTCTCCGCTCCTGAGGAGGTCGAAGTGGTTTTCCACGGTATGGATGAGCTCGGAGGAATGCTCCTTTCCGGCCATAGCAAGGGTGCTCTTCAGATTGTGGGCGTAGCGGAAGCTGATGTGAATGAGAGAATCGGCTTCCCCTCCCTTTTCGAGGGCGTCTTCGAACTCGATCAGACTCTGCTCGAGGTTCTCGAGGGTTTCGATGATATCGCTGTATTCGTCTCGTTTGATACTGCTCATATTCCGCCTGCACCCATCGGTCCTATTCGACCCCCGCGACCTTGAGTGCTTCCCCCATCTTTTCCTCGGTGAAGGGTTTTATCATGTAGTGTACGGCGCCGAGCTTCTTCGCCCGCTCTATCACCTCGGGCTTGTCCACGGTACTCAATACAATCACCGGAACGGCCTTGTAGACGTCGAGACGCTTCAGGTTCTTGAGGAACTCCAGACCGTTCATATTGGGCATCTCGATGTCGCTGAATACTATATGGAATGAGTCTCCCTTTGCGGCCTCCAAACCCTTGAGTCCGTCCTCCGCGGTGGTAACGTCGAAACCCTTCACGGTGAGGAAGGTCTTGATAAAACTCCTGTTCATAGCTCCGTCATCGACAACTAATGCCTTTTTATCACTCATAGAAATGCTCCTTCCATAGTTTTTTCAAATAGTAATACCCGAGATACTCTATCTCATCGGCAAGCTCCCGGAACACCTTTTCGGCTTCGTCCCGATCGCCCCGTTCCGCCGCGTCCTCTACGGCTTGCGCCCCGGCTATTCCGGGAATAGCCGCGAAGTTCTTGAGCGATCCCTTGATCTGATGCGCCCTCCTCCGAGCCTCCGGCATATTTCCATTCTCGATGCTCTCTCGAAGCCCCTCGAGACTCGAAGGGGCCGACTCGAGAAACATCTCCATGAGTTCCGAGAAGAGCTCGGCGTCACCGTCGACGATTTCTTTGGCCGCTTCGATATCGATCGGGGCCGGATGGTTGCAGCTCATGAGGAGCAGACACCTACGCACAGGTCGATTTGGAATATAACTCCTTCCGCGTCGAAGAAGAAGGACTCGTAGGAATCACGCCCCGGTATCTCCTCTTCATCGAAGAGCATCTGCGGAAAGGACATGTTATGGCTCGATTCCTTGCCGCAGTAAGTGTTTAGAAAGTTACCGGCGAGAACGTTCAGAGCTTCTAAGAGACAGTCGTCCTTCTCCTCGCTGGAGAGCTCCGCCCATTCGGCGGCGTGGATGTTTTCCACGATCATCAGTTTGCACTCCATAGGCAGGCGAAGGATCATCCCGCCGTTTACCGGATGAGAGAATGCTATGAACAGCACCCCGCTCGATTCGACCGCTCCGTCGCTTCCCGACTCGATAACGTCGATGAAGGCCATTTCCATAAAAGTCCGCTCCACCGCGGTACGCAGCGCAGCTCTTACCTTGGTTTTATCCTCACAGCTCATCAGTCTCTCCAAATACTTCAAGCACCTTTGCGGGGCTCAACGGTTTCCGGATGATCGCCATTACCCCCGCATCGAGGAGCTGAGATTCCAGCACGTCGTTACCCATACTCGATATCACCACCACCGGAAGGTCCTTGGTCTCCTCATGGGCCCTCAGTTTCTTGAGAAAGGTGTTCCCGTCCATCTTCGGCATCTTCAGATCGGTCAAGACCAGATCCACGGTGTTTTTCTCGAGGAAGGCGATCGCTTTGACTCCGTCCTCGGCCTCGTGGTAGGTAATATCGTGAAATCCCGCTATATCGAAACATCTCTTGATAATCATCCGGGATGTCGCCGAATCGTCGACTATGAGAACCTCTTTCATTTCCATGCTGCTACCTCTTCTGTGAAATCATAACTTCCATGATTCCTGGGAATTGGAAATAGATACCTCACCGGTGGCGACGTCTAGTGAAACCGTCCGGCTGATCTTCCCTCCGATATCCTCTTTTATAACACCTAAGCCCCGTTTCCACAAATATCGTTTTATGGCGATGGCGTTCCGCCGCCCGATATCGAAGGTGTTCTTTTCGTCCATAATGCTCGCTCCGCCGGCGAGCTTGATCCACGTGGAAGCCCGCAGAGCTCCCTTCTTCTTCATCTCCTGGAGAAACAGCGGAAGCCCCGTATCGGCAAAGAATCCGGGACGGGCCTCCGCTTTCTTCAGGTTGACCTCGGAATCGGGAAGGGCTATGTGAATCATTCCCGCGACTTTGTTCTCTTTGTCATACATGAAAACCGCTACGCAGGAGCCCAGCGCGTAGGTCTTGATAACCTCGTCCGTTCTGTTGGACACATAAAACTCGCCGATACCGACGTCTTTTTTGATCATTTCATTTCCTTGAGAAGTTGTATTACCCTGTCGGTCATGTCATGAATTCCTACCAACTCTTCGGCGGCGCCGATCTTCCACGCCTCTTTGGGCATCCCGAAGATGACCGAAGTCCGTTCGTCCTGGGCCAGAGTCCGGGCCCCCATCCTCCGCATGGTTAAAAGATGGTCGGCGCCGTCTTTTCCCATGCCGGTCAAGAGTACGCCGATACCGTTGGGACCGACGCTGTTGGCCACCGATTCGAAGAGGACGTCGACGGAGGGGCAGTGTCCGTTGACCTTCTCACCCTCCTTGCATTCCGCCACGTAGGTGCCTCCGGACCGGATGACCCGCATATGATACCCCCCCGGCGCGATCAGGACCCGGCCGGTCACGATCCGGTCCCCCGACTTGGCTTCCTTCACCTCTACCTTGGAGGACTCATTGAGCTTCTCCGCGAACATCTGAGTAAATTTAGGAGGCATATGCTGAACGATGACCGTTCCCGGCATATTCGCGGGAAAACGGGTAACGGTGTCCCGGATCGCGGTTGTTCCCCCTGTGGAAGCTCCTACGGCGATAACCTTATCGGTGGTACCGTGGAGCACCGCCGGAGCCGCGGTACGGACCGCCCCCCGCTGCCGCCGGTACTGGGCATCCTTCCAGTGGCTCACGTCGACGTAGGCGGCCGCCTTTATCTTGTGCTGGAGTTCTCCTATCATCTCGTTAAGGCCCCCTCCGAAGCTGGTGGAAGGCTTCAAAACGAAATCGATAGCCCCGTTTTCGAGGGCGTCAAGGGTGGTCCTTGCTCCCGGACCGGTCAGGGCCGACACCATGATCACCGGGAGGGGATATTGGGGCATGAGTCTCTTCAGGAATTCGACCCCGTCCATACGGGGCATCTCCACATCCAAAGTGAGGACATCGGGCTTCTTGAAGATTATTTTATCCCGTGCGATGTATACATCCGGGGCAGCGCCGACGACCTCGATTTCCGGATCGGCGGAGAGCCCCTTGGACAAGATGTTTCGCGCGAGGGCCGAATCGTCTACAACAAGTACTTTGATGATGTTTTTCGCCACGTTATTGTTTCCTGTATAGCGCCGGTTGAACGTATTTGAATAACTCGGAGGACCTTCCCAACGACTCGGAGTGGCCGATAAAGAGGTAGGCCGCCGGATGCATATATTGGTGGAAGCGGTTTACCAGTTTGAGCTTGGTCTCGTGATCGAAGTAGATCATGACGTTCCTGCAGAAGACCGCGTGAAACCTCCCCTTGAAGGGGTAAACGTCCCGCATAAAATTGAGCCTCTTGAAGAGGATAAGATGCTTAAGCTCGGCCTTGATCTCCACCTTCCCGTCTCCAAGCTCCTTGAGATACTTCTTGCGGTAGGGAGCGGGTACGGTTTTAACCTTCTCCTCGGTATACATCCCGAGGTTCGCGAGCTCGAGGGCGGTCAAAGAGATGTCGGTGCCGAGGATGATCGGCTTTCCCTTGAAGAGTTTCGGTCCGTAGTACTCTAGAAGGACCATAGCCAGGGTGTATGCTTCTTCACCCCCCGCGCACCCGGCGCACCAGATGCGAAGCTCTTCCCCCGGCTGCCGGGAGAGGAGCGAATCTATTTCGGGAAGAGCGATATTCTTGAGATATTCGAAGTGATCGCTCTCCCGAAAGAAGTAGGAGTGATTGGTGGATATCTTGTCCACCATGTCCAGGAGACTCTTGCCGCTGGTATCGTCCATTACCGCCCGGTAATAATCGTTGAAACTCTCGTATCCTAGGGACTTGATCAGTTTGTTGAGCCTGCCCCTGACCAAAGCCTTTTTCTTATCGGTCAGATTTATCCCGAATTTCGAGTAGACCAGGTCCGAGATCTGTCTGAACTCCCGTTCGTTTATCTGGATGACTCCGTCCAGATTGTATTCCTGCGTACCTTCCATCTTCGTTACCGCGTCTTCTCCTAATCGAGCTCTTCTTTGAGAAGAGAGCTCGTGTCGATAATCAAGCCGATTTCACCGTCCCCCATGATGCTGCAGCCGGAAACCGATCTCATCTTACCGATGTATTCCGGGAGGGGTTTTATAACCACCTGCCGGTTGTCGAGGATCTCATCGACCATAAGGGCCGCTTTTCTGCCCCCGGTTTGAGCAATGATGAAAATACACTTCACGACATCCTGCTTCGCACCCGACACATCGAAGAAACGGTAGAGCTCTAAGACGGGGAGTATCTCATCACGAAGTTTCAAGACACACCGGCGGCCTTCCGTCCGGGTTACTTGGGCGGATTCGACCTTTTGAAACTCGACGATATCCTCTAGGGGAAGACAGAATCCCATCTCACCCACTCTAAAGTAAATACTCTCTATTATCGCCATTGTCAAGGGTATCTTTAAAATGAACGCTGTTCCCTCCCCTTCGGTACTCTCGATGCCGATCTTTCCCCTGAGTTTTTCGATATTCCGCTTCACTACGTCCATCCCGACGCCCCGTCCGGAGATTTCGGAGACCTGCTCCGCGGTGGAAAAACCCGGCTCGAAAACCAGCTTGAAGACTTCCTCATCATCCATCTCCGCTGCCTCGGGACCGACGAGATTATTCCGCCGGGCTTTATCGAGGATTCGTTCCCGGTTGAGTCCTCCTCCGTCGTCCTGAACGGTTATCCATATCTCGTTCCCCTCGTATCGTGCATCGAGCCGGATATGGCCCCGCGGGTCCTTTCCTCGTTCCTTCCTGACCCCGGCCGGCTCGACGCCGTGGTCTATGGCGTTCCGGATAATGTGGACTAAGGGGTCCGAGATCTGCTCGATCACGTTCCGGTCCATCTCGGTCTCCTCGCCGCTGATGGTGAGCTGGATTTGCTTGTCGAATTTTTTCGCCAGGTCGCTTACCAGGCGGCGCATCTTGTTGAACAGCCCCTCCAGAGGGATCATCCGGATGGACATCGTTATCTCCTGCATCTCCCGGGTGATCTTCGTCATGTTGTCGGAGGCACGTTGAAAGTTTTCGATCTCCAATTCTTCGAGCTCGGGATTGCTCAAGACCATGGATTCAGCTGTTATGAGCTCGCCCATGAGATCGAAGAGTCTGTCCAGCCGGTCCATGTCGACCCGTATGTCCTTCCGTTTTATCTTGTACTGTTCACCCTTCGCCTCGACCTTACTGCGGGCCTCCGCTTGAAGGGTCAGGACCTTTTCCACCGCCTCCCGGGACGCTACCCCCTCTTCGAGAAGAATCTCACCGAGTTTCTTCTCTTGTCTCTCCAGTGCCTCTTCCACCTGATCGGCGGAAACCGCCCCCATCTCCACGAGGATATCCCCGAGATATGATTGGACCTCTTCCCGGGTCTCCGGTGTTTTCCCCCTCCACGGCGCACCACCGGCATGCGGGGCGGGGGGTCCGGGCACGGTATCTCCAGTCCCTTCAACTTCGGCTTCCCCCGCCGGCTCCGGCGGCGCCTCGGGTTCCTCCCCGGTTTCGGTTTTTTGCGTCGGTTCGTGTTTTTCTTCGGTCGGCGCCTTCTTCCCCTGTTTCCCGGCCGCAACTTCCCCTAAGAGATTGTGGAGGCCGTCCAGATCGCCTAATAGATCGGTTACTATACTATGGTCCGCCTTCCGGCTCCTCTTACGGACCGTATCCATCTTGGATTCGACTTCCATGCAGAGTTTTTCGATTTCGGCGAAACCGAAGAATCCCGCATTTCCCTTTACCGTATGGATAGACCGGAAGGCCTCGTCTATTTGGGATATCTCTAAGGGGTTCTTTTCCACCTCCAGGAGATTGTTTTCGGTTCTGTCGAGCAGATCATTGGTCTCGGACACGAAGATTTCGATCATTTCCGGGGTGATCAGCTCTTCAGGAAGGGATTCATCCATAGGCGTACTCCTCTATCTCTATTGTAAAAAAGGAACGAAAAAAAACAAGTCTCCCCCTCGACAGTGCGTTCTGCAAATATTTAAGAATATCGTCGATATGTTCGATTCCGATAGATAACCGGACGGGTCCCGGAAGAAATAAGAGGTGGTCCGGTATTTCCGCTGGTCGCCTCCCACGAGTTCGGTTATATCTTTTACTACTCTGATAACGTGCCTCCTGGTCCTAAGTATACTAGATTTTACCCGGCTTGACTTATTCTCGAGCATTTTCGACAATGGTGCGTATGGATGTAAATACTTGGATGAACAATACCCTCCCCGGATTGGTGGATGATCTTCAGGAGGCCATAGTCTCGGGCCACCGGATTCAGGAAACCTCTCACCTGGGACTGGCGGGAAGGAAGGAGATATACGAGATTCTCGAGTCGCTTCAGGCCATCCTCTTTCCCGGGCGATACAGTAAGGAGAGCGTTCCGGAGGATGATTTGAGCTTCTATCTCCACGAGAGTCTCCGCCACGTGAGCTACATATTCCTGCGCTATCTGAAGGACGCCTTCCGACACTTCTGTCTCAAGCGGGAGCCTAACTGCAGTACCAAGGAGTGCGACAACTGCGCGGCCCGGGCATTGTACCACCTAATAGAATCGCTTCCCACGGTACGCCGGACCCTCCAAAAGGACGTGGAAGCGGCCTTCGGCGGCGACCCCGCGGCCCAATCGATTGAGGAGATCATCCTGAGCTACCCCTCCATCGACGCTATCGCGACCTATCGGATCGCCCACATCCTCTACGAACGGAACGTTCCCGTAATTCCGAGAATCTTGAGCGAGCACGCCCATAGTCAAACCGGTATAGACATCCATCCGGGTGCCCAGGTCGGGGAGTCTTTTTTTATCGATCACGGGACCGGTGTAGTCATCGGTGAGACCTGCCGGATCGGGAAGAACGTCAAGATCTATCAGGGGGTTACTTTAGGCGCGCTCTCCCCCTTCGACAGGAAGGGGAACCCCAGGAAGGGGCAAAAACGGCACCCGGATATCGAAGACGACGTGATTATCTACGCGAACGCTACAATCTTGGGCGGCCGCACCACTATCGGAAAGGGATCGGTTATCGGAGGGAACACCTGGATCACCAGGTCGGTTCCCGCCGAATCGGTCATCTACCGGGACGGACCCGGCTCGAACCAGCGGACCCAGTGAAACGCAGACAGAGCGGACGGGGAGGAGCATTCAGACATCTCAACCGGAGCAGGGAAATCGTAACCGTCTTCCTGAAACACGGCTTTTCGGAAGTCTTTACCCGGAGACACATCAAACAGTCCAACATCAAGAAGATAAAGGACCTCTCCGAGGCCGGGGCCGAGAAGGCGGCGGAATATTCCCACTGGGCCCGAATCAGAATGGTCTTGGAAGAGCTGGGGACTACGTTTATCAAATTCGGGCAGATCATGAGCAACCGTCCCGACCTCCTCCCCGCGGAGCTTATCGTGGAGCTGGAAAAGCTTCAGACCGGGGTCCCCCCCTTCCCGGCTGACGAGGCGATTCGGATGATAACCGAGGAGCTCGGAAAGGCCCCCGACGAGCTGTTCGAGGAGTTCGATTCGATTCCGGTGGCCTCGGCCTCCATAGCCCAGGCTCACCGGGCGGTATTGAAGAGCGGAGATGAAGTAATCATCAAGGTCCAGCGCCCCGGTATCAAAGACGTTATTCATACCGATATCGAGATCATGATGCATCTCGCGGGTCTCATAGAGCGGCTTGTTCTCCGTTCCGACGTGCTCGACGCGGTCAATGTCATCCGGGAGTTCGGGAGATCCTTAGACAAAGAGCTCAACTTCTCCAACGAGGCGATGAATATTCGTAAATTCGCTGAGAATTTCAAGGGCAACGAAAACTTAACGGTACCCGCCGTCTACGACGAATATTCCACATCCAGGGTCCTGACCATGGAGTACGTCCACGGGACCCACGTCCTCAACCTGAAAGAGATCGAAGCGAAGGGCGTGGACATGAAGAGGATCGCGAATATCGGCGCGGAGTTGATTCTCGAGCAGGTCTTCGAACACGGCTTCTTCCATGCCGATCCGCACCCCGGTAACGTGATGGTCCTTGACGACGGCAGGATCTGTTTCCTCGATTTCGGCATGATGGGAATGATCCTCCCCCAGCACCGTAAACACTTAAGCGATATCATAATAGGCATAGTCAATCAGGACTCCCACAAGCTGACCCGTGCCCTTATCGATTTTTCCCGATCCGAGAGTGTACCCGCCCGGGAGAGGCTGGAGTACGAGGTCTTCGAGCTGGTCGAATCGTACGCTCATCTGCCGCTCAAGGAGATCAATATGGGAGAGCTCATCCCCAAGATGCTCTCCATCGTTTTCGATTACAGCCTGCGCCTTCCCCCGAATATATTCATGCTCAGCAAGGCGCTGATCACCATCGAAGGGGTGGGATCCCGTTTAGACCCTGATTTCAACATGATGGAGCGGGTCGAACCTTTCGCGCGCAAGTTGATTATGATGCGTTTCTCACCGAAGCGTCTGGGGAAATCGGCCTACTCATCGGCCTCCGACATACTCTCTCTCATCGAGGGCCTCCCCGAGGACACCCAGGAGGTGGTGAAGGTCCTAAAATCGGGAAGGCTCAGGCTCGACTTCGAGAATACCGGACTCGACCCCATCTTCACCCAGGCGAATCGGATCGTAAACAGACTGGCCTTCTCGATCATTTTCGCCTCGCTGATCATAGGCTCGGCGCTGCTCCTCCATGCCCGGGTCCCGCCCCTGTGGAACGGACTTTCCTTGATTGGTATTGCCGGTTTTTTTTCGGCCGCGGTTATGGGGTTCTGGCTTCTCGCAAGCGTCGTTCGTAACAGCCGGCTCTGATTTTATCGTGGGGATAGATACCGAGCCGGGTCAGGGAAAAGTCGTAGCGAACCGGGTCCTCGGGTGTTATCTTCCGAAAACCTTCGGTTATCTCCCGGGAGGTTGTGAGATCCGGTTGCCTCCGATCGGTAAACCCTAAAATACGGCCTATTTTTAACATATGGGTGTCCACCGGAACAATGAGCCGGGAGGGGTCCTGCCGCCACGGCCCGGGATCCACGGCGTCACGCCGGATCATCCACCGGAGGTAGAGGAAAAGCCGCTTACAGGCGCTCTTCTTTCCGGGATCGCTTACCAGCATACCGGCCTTCCCCTCCGAAGCCGCGGCAAGCTCCCGGGCAAAGAAGGATGCGCCGCCTATGCAATCCTCCCCGACATCCGGACATCCCGCCGCGTAGCAGTTCTCCAGGGTTCCGTACTCCCGAAGTAATTTACCTATTCCCGCGAGGAATGCCGTTATATGCTCGGTCCTGAAAAAGCGGTAGACGAATCCGGAGAAGAGCTTCGCGATATCCCTTTCAGCGGCGCTTAAGAGATACTCCCGGGGACACGGAAGGCGTTCGAGGACCGAGGAGACCGCGTCGACGATGCAGCCTACTCTTCCCAAAGCCAGGGACGAAGCGATGAGCCCCACGATTTCCCTTTCCGGTCCGGGGGCCGGGTCCACAAACTGCAGCGGGTCGGGACGTATGTAACGGGGCCGGTTATACACCCCGTAGATCTCTTCGAGGATGAGTTTCATGCCGAACTTTTCATACAATTCTTACTGAAAAAATATTCTTTTTACACTATACTCCACAGGTATACCCTAGAACAAGGAGGATGGGAATGCAGCTCGATACCCGGAAGGTAAGTATAAAGCTCTTACTCGCGAACGTTTTAATCCCCTTCGGAATCGGAGTCTTGAGGGAAATGTATATGGGGATGTTCAACCCCCATCTGGATATGACAATCCCCCAGCGTCTCGTCTTCAGTTTGCGGCCGGTTTCTTACGGGGCCACCTTCGTGTTCGCCGTCCTCGCCTTCCTCGTGGTCCGGGCCATGCTGGGTCCCCTGTACAGGTATATCAAGGAAGGCTCCGAATACGAACGCGCCCGAAAGGCGGCGGTGGGGATTCCCCCCTTCCTCATAATCCTCCATCTTGCATTATGGGCGATAGGTGTCACCGTTCTCTACGGCATAGTCTATAAGTGGAACTCCCCGGGAGGGGTAAACTACGGCTGGTCCCTGGCCGTGGCTACCGGAACGGGATTCTTGACCGGCGTCTTTACCGTTCTCGCGGTCAACACCATCCTCCTCGAACCGAAGAGGGTTTTAGCAATGAACGATATTCGAGAAGATGAGAACGACCCCTTCATCCGCCGGAAGGATTACATGATCCTCTTTTCCTCGATAGGGAGCCTCGCTATCTTCGCCGCTTATCTGGGAAACTTCTATGTAACCGCCCCAGACCCGAGAGCGACTCATCCCCCCATATGGGGAAGCATGATTGGGGCCTTTCTCGTCTTCGGCGTTCTCTACATCGCAATGATGTACCTCTCGAAGAAGGAACTCCGCTTTCAGACCGGACTCCTGACCGATAGGCTGAACGAACTCTCCCGAGCGGAGGGAGACCTGACCAAGAGGATCTACCTTATTAACTTCGATCAGATCGGAGAGATTACGGTCCGTTTCAATACCTTCGTCTCGAACCTGAGCCGTATAGTCGGGCAGATCAAGAACCATACCGCCACCCTTAAAGAGACCGCGGCGGAGCTCGCCGGCAATATGGACCGCTCATCGGAAGCGGTTGGAAGTATCACCTCCGCCGTCGAAGAGACGGAGAAACAGATCGGGATACAGGGAAGCAGTATCGAACAGGTGACGAGCGCCGTGGAGCAGATTACCCGGAACATCGGCAACCTGGACAGTCAGATCGCCGGGCAGGCTTCGGGTGTGGCAGAATCCTCGGCGGCGGTCGAACAGATGGTGGCCAACATCCAATCGGTCACCCGGACCGTGGAAACCATGGCCGACCACTTCACCCGCCTCATCGGCTCCGCCGACTCGGGACGGGAAAAGATAGAGTTCGTGACAGCCCGGATCGGGGAAGTTTCCGAGCAGTCGGAGAGCCTTCTCCAAGCCAACCAGCTCATCTCCAATATCGCCGCGCAGACCAATCTCCTGGCCATGAATGCCGCAATAGAAGCGGCCCACGCAGGCGAGGCGGGACGGGGCTTCGCGGTGGTGGCCGATGAGATTCGCAAGCTCGCCGAAAACTCAGCGGAACACTCCAAGACTATAAACGTGGAGCTCAAGACCACAAGGGAGGTCATCGAAAAGGTCGTCGAGGCCGCCGCGGAAGCGGAAGCAGCTTTCGGCGAGGTGGACGGACTTATCCGGGAGGCCGACCGGATGGAAGAAGAGATCAAGCATTCCATGGAAGAGCAGTCGGTGGGAAGCCGCGAGGTCTTGACCGCCTTGAACGAGATAAACGACGTAACCGGGCAGGTCAAATCCGGGGCCGGTGAGATGAACGAGGGAATTTCTTCTATCCGGACCGAAATGGAGCGGCTTCTCGATCAGAGCAGGGGGATTTCCGAAAACGTAAACGAGATTCTTGAGCGGACCGACGAGATAGCCCACGCGGTCCGGCGGGTCAACGAAGTCGGGAGAGAGAATCAGAAGAATATCGAAGGGTTGACCGGTATAGCCGGGAAATTCAAGGTTGAGGAGTAGAGGATTTATCTTATGCCGATTTTATCCTTCTGTAGAGCTCCTCGGTATCCTCTCGAGTGCAGAGCTCGGTTCCCGCGGTCTTCACCGCGGCGGCCCCGGCGGCGATCCCGAACCTCAGGGCGTCGTCCAGGGAGAATCCCCGGGCGAGACTCAGAACCATCCCCGCCAGCATACTGTCCCCGGCACCTATCTTGCTTACCGTTTCCACCCGGGGGGACACCACCGGAAGGGTGGTATCCGCGGTAACCAGAACCGCTCCTTCCTCGCCCAAAGAGAGGGCGACGGCATGAATGGGACGCTCCCGGATGACCTCGGCCGCGAGTCTTTTGAGCTCCTCCACCGACAGGGATGATGTATCTCCCCTTCCTAGAATATGCCCGAGCTCCCGCCTGTTGGGCTTGACTAAAAATATCTCCTCCCGCGACGCGGCTTCCAGGGCTTGATTGGAGGTGTCCAGGACGAAGCGGGTGCCGTTTTCGGCGGCTGCCGCCCCTACCCGGGCGTAGAAGTCCACGGGAACGTTTAGGGGGAGACTTCCGCTCGCCACCAGATAGTCCGCCCCGATGCACAGCTCCCGGACCGTCTCGAGGGTGTCCTTCCACTCTTTCTCTTTGAACACAGGTCCGGGCATACCGAAACGGTACTGTCCGCCCGAAGACTGTTCGAGAACGGTGATATTTTCCCTTACATTCCCGTGAATCTCCTGGCTTCGGTTCTCCACCCCTTCATCGACTAAAAAATCGTGGATGAACTCCCCGTTCTTTCCTCCGCTCAAATAGAGTGATAGAGATGTCCCGCCGAGCTTCCGCAAGGCCCGGGAAACGTTGATTCCTCCCCCGCCCGGCTGGCGCACCGGAGGATCGCAGCGGAGCTTCTTTTCAGGCTCCACCCGATCCACCGACGAGCTGATGTCCACCGCCGGATTCATAGTCAGGGTCACGATGTTCTTTTTCTGCTTCATGTTTACTCCTCCGTGGAGATGGCCTCGAAACCGCCGATGATGTCAAGGAGCTCCGAAGTGATCGACTGCTGTCTCCTCATATTGTAGAGCCGCCCGAGCTCGGCGAGCTTCTCTTCGATGTTCTTCTCCGCCGCCTCCATGGCGGCGAGGCGGGCCGCGTTCTCGCTCTCCATCGATTCCAGAGCGCCCTTGAAGAGCTCGGAATAGAGATAGTGGTCGGCGAGACGCCAAAAGAGGTCCGCCTGATCCATGGTAATCAAAGGAGTCTTGTTCGGTCCCTGCCAGGGCTCCTTCCGCCACTGTTGGAGCATCGTCTCGGTGATGGGAAATATCTGCTCGGTAGCCGGACGATAGAGGCTCTCCCCGCCGTGGCGGTTGTAGATCATATAAATCTTCTCCATTCCGAACTCGAGCCTCCACCGCTCGAGGACCGCGATTATCTCGTCCGTCAGGTCCGATATCCGGTCCAGAGAGGTGGGCATGGTGAGGTTTTCGTCCACCGGCCGCCCGGCCCCTGCCGCCAACGGCCGGATTCGAGTCCCCACGCTCACCAGACGGATCTGCCCGACCCCGCTGGAATGATGGTCCAGGAACTCGGTCAGGCGGTCCATGATCTTCTCGTTGAAGCCGCCGCACATTCCCTGCTCGCTCCCGAAGACGATCACCCCGATATCGGAGCTCGCCCCCCTCATTCCCCCGTATTCGGGTATCTCCCTCCGAGCGCTCAAGAATGCGCTCAGTCCCAAGCGTATGGTCCGCTTGTACTCCCGGGCAGCCTCGGCGGCATGCTGGTAAAAGCGGATGTTGACGGCGGCGAGGGACTTCATGTTCTTGACGACTGTTTTAAGCTCCTGAGAGCTCTGTATCCGCCGTTTTATCTTTTCGATCTGTTCCATAGTTTAAATCTCTCAGCCGCGCTACCATTTCGTCGATATCCTCCTGCTCGAGCTTCTCACCCGAGAGGATCTTATCGCTGAATTCGTCCCAATTATCGGTTACCTCTCTGCGGACCTTCAGCTTGGCGTCCCCGATCGCATCCAGGGGGAGATCGTCGAATACCCCATGGGTAACCGCCACCATGATTCCGATCTGCTCGGGAACGCTGGACGGGTCGGACTGGCTCTGCTTGAGAATTTCCCGGACCCTTCGGCCCCGGTCGAGGGTCTTTCGGGTTTCCTCGTCGAGACGGACCCCGAACCGCGAAAAGCTTTCGAGCTCCTCGAATTGGGAGTAGCTCAACCGGAGGTCTCCGGCCACCGCCCGGTAGGCGGGAAGCTGAGTCTTTCCTCCCACCCGGCTTACCGATTTGCCCACATCGATAGCCGGGAGAACCCCCTCCTGAAAGAGATTGGGGGACAGATAGATCTGTCCGTCGGTGATGGATATGAGGTTGGTGGGAATATATGCGGAGATATTCTGGGCCTGGGTCTCTATTATGGGAAGGGCGGTCATGGACCCTCCCCCGTTTTCCCGGTTGAAGTGGGTGGCCCGTTCGAGCATCCTCGAATGGATGTAGAAGATATCCCCCGGGTACGCCTCCCGGGCCGGGGGACGCCTCAAAAGCAGGGAGAGCTCACGATAGGCCCGGGCGTGGCGGGTCAGGTCGTCGTAAACGACTAGGGCGTCCTTTCCCCGGTCCATAAAGTACTCGGCCATTGCGGTTGCGGCGTAGGGGGCTATGTAGTTGAGCCCCGGGGGGTCCTCCTCGGTGGCGACGATTACGATCGATTTCTCCATGACCCCGTAACTCTTGAGCTCGTCGATAACCTGGGCGGCGGCGGAGTTCCGTTTTCCCACCGCGCAGTATATGGTTATCACCTCGGTGTTTTTCTGATTGAGAATGGTGTCCACGGCGATGGCGGTCTTCCCGGTTTGACGATCGCCGAGGATGAGCTCCCGCTGACCCCTGCCGATGGGAATGAGGGCGTCGATGGACTGGATCCCCGTCTGCAGGGGGACCTCCACCGGAGCCCGGTCCATAATGGAGGGGGCGTCCCGTTCGACGGAGCGGCGCTCGTCGCCTTCGGGATCTTCTCCCCCGTCGAGGGGTCTGCCGAGGGGATCGAGGACCCTCCCTAATAGGCTCTCCCCCACCGGGACTTCCAAGATCCGTTCGGTCCTCGTGACCTCCTGTCCCGCTTTGACCTTGGAGTAGTCGTCGAGGAGCATCACGGAGACCGATTTCTCGTCCATCTGAAATGCGGTCCCGTACATATCCCCGGGAAAACGGATGAGCTCCTGATACTCCACCGTATCGAGCCCTTTTACCCGGGCTACTCCCTCCGCCACGTAAATTACCTTCCCTATCTCTTCGCTCATAAGCTCATCTCTCCTCTTGTGGAAGACCCCTTTGAACCGTTCGGATACAGACTCCAAGAAATTATTCATGATTTAAGTTGTTTCGATAGTTCGTCCGAAGCTTCACGGATGTATCGGCCCACATTCCAGGCTATCTTCTTGTTCCGTGCCTCGATTTCGATGCCCAGGACCAGGTCCTCGTCGGTTTCGAAGGAAATCTCTTTTCCCTTGAGGTCGACGCCGGTCTTCTCTTCGATCCCGCTTAAAAGATCGTTTCGGAACTCCTTAGGCATAGAAAAGCCGGTACGAACGATAATGCGCTCGGCTTCCTCCAGGTCGGCCGCCGCCCCTCCGTTGAGCTTCTCCAGGAACCTATCCACCACCGCCCGCTCGAGATCGACGTCGGCAAGGTCCGCGAGAATACGCCGGAGGGCGGTCATGAGGTCTTCCGCCGCCGTCTGCCGGAACCGGCGGAGGGTCCTCTCCTTCTCCCGTTCCAGCGACTCGATCCACTCCCGCTTTCTCTCCTCCACCTCCCGCTTAGCCCGATTTACGAGCTCCTCCTCCTTGTCGGCGGCTTTACGGCGGGCCTCCTCCTTCAGGCGGTGTTCGTCCTCCTCGAGCTCTTCCGTCTTCTCCCGGTACTCTTGCCGGCTCCGCTCAGCGTCCTCCCGGGCGGTCTCCGCCTCGTTCCACCGGTTCTCGATCCTCGCCTGGCGGTCTTCCACCGCCTTGACGACCCGCTTGTACAGGAATATACGGAGCAGGGCAACTAGGATGAGAAAGTTGACTATGGTGGCGGCGAAGGTGAAGAGATCGAACTGCTGCATGACCCCTCCGCTATCCGGTCACCTGGTTCCAGAAGGGATTGACGAAGATGAGTGCTATGGCGATAACGAAGCAATAGATCGCCGTCGACTCGATCATGGCGAGCCCGATAAACAGGGTCCGGGTTATGGAGTTCGATTCATCCGGCTGCCGGGCTATCGACTGCAGGGCCTGAGTCAGAGCCTTCGCTTCGCCTAAGGCCGGGGCGATTGACCCGATGGTCATGGTGAACCCTCCGACGATTATCGAAATCATTCCGATCAAATTAATACTATCCATTTATGTTTCCTCCTTGCTGGTGCCCGATGCGATGTAAACCGTCGCAAGGGCCGCGAAAATATATGCCTGTATCTGGCCGATCAACAGACCTAATGCCTGCATGACCAGGGGAACGAAGAGCGGGACTATGGAAATCAGGACCGCCACGAGAAGACTCCCGCTCATAACGTTCCCGAACAGCCTGACCGCGAGGGCCAAGGTCCTCGAGAGCTCGCTTATGATGTTGAAGGGGAGCATCACGAAGGACGGCTCGATGTACTGTTTGAGATATCTTTTTACTCCGAGCGCCCGCACTCCGAAGACCGGGACCGCGAAGAAGACGCAGGTCGCAAGGGCCCCGGTTACCGACAGGGAGCTGGTCGGGGGCTCGTAGAAGGGGACCACGTCGAGGAGATTAGAAATGGAGATAAACAGAAACAAGGAGCCCAAAAAAGGGAGATACGGAGCCGGGTCCTGGGTCGCGATCTGGCGTATCTGTTTCCGGATTCCTAAGACGATCATCTCTAGAATCGCCTGCCGCTTGGATACCTTCTTTCCCGATGAAAGGTTGCGGGTCAATAACAGAACGACTCCGATAATTACCCCCATCACAACCCAGGAAAAGACAAGGGTTGCGTTGAGAGTAAAAAAGCCGCGCTGAAGATAGACTATCGCATCGGGAGTCAGATTCATCCGGTTTTCCCCTTCTTCGCCCGAGCGACTCCGAGGATTACCGCCTTGGCCAGGAGAAAACCTGAAGTAAAGGCGATGAGGCCTCCGAAACCGCCGATAAGGCCGCTCACCACCGCGCCTCCCGCCGCAAACGCGGTCCGGGAGAAGAAGCTTAGCATCGACAGGAGACCCGGTCTCTTCGAGGTGGGCAGCTTGTCGAGAGTATATCTAAGCCCTAGGAAGAAGAGCCCTCCCACCCCTCCCCCGATCAGGGCGGATCCTATGATCGTATATGCCTGTGTCGTGTATATCTCCATGTAGTTACTCCTCTTTTTCCTTTAGCTCCTGCTCTTTCTCCCGCTCCTTCTCGGAGCGGATCTTCTGCTGCTCCCGGTTGACCCACATCCAGGCAATGACGCTCCCGGTTATTACCCCCGCGAAAAGCAGCATGATCGTCCAGGAGTAGCTGGTGTCGGTCCGTGTATCCAAGAGAATGCCCGCGGCGGCCCCTATAATAGTGGGGACCGCCACCGACCAGCCCACCAGGCCTATCATCCCGAGACCGAACCACACCCCCTTCTTTTCCCGCTCATGCCGTGTACGGCGCCGCCGGTCGATCCTTTTCAGTTCCCGGATGAATCCTCCGGTCCCTCGGTCTCTGTCTCGGTCGTCCCGCCCGCTCATGCCTCACTCTCCTGAAATATCCGTTTCGCCATGTCGACTTCGAGTTTCGTAAGAATAGAGCGGACCTTCCTCGCGTTCTGCTCTTTCTTCCGGAAGGATTCCTCCATCCGTTTCCACAGAGTCTCTACGCTCTCTCCCTCGATGCCGCGGAAGCTCGCGATCCGCACCTCTCCTCCTTTCTTGACGAGGATTCCCCCGTCGACTCCTAGAAAGGTGCTTTTTCGCTCCGGGTGGACGAGCTCTATCACGCAAACGGCCAGGGCGGTCACATAGTCTAAGTGCCTTTCCAGGAGGGTTATCGCCCCGTCCTCGTCGGCGAACCTGACCCGCTCGACATCTTCGAACCCTTTGATCTCGGTGGGGAAGGCAAAATCGACCTTCATTCCCCGCCCTCCTCTCGAGATTTTCCTTTCCGCGCTTCGTCAACCGATCCGAGCATGTACAGGTCCCGCTCGCTCACATCGTCGAACTCGTCGGCAAGTATCCGTTCCGTGCCGTCGAGGGCGTCCTCTAATGAAACGGTCTTACCCTTGTTTCCGGTAAACTGTTCGGTAGTAAAGAAGGGCTGGGTCAGGAACCGCTCGAGGCGCCTCGCCCTCCGTACCGTCTGCCTGTCCTCCCGGGACAGCTCCTCGATTCCGAGCATGGCGATGATGTCCTTGAGGTTTTCGTACTCGGCTAAGGTCCTCCGTACCTCCCGGGCGGTCGAATAGTGCCTGTCTCCGACGATCCGGGGGGTGAGCATTTTCGACTGGGAGTCTAAGGGGTTGACCGCAGGATAGAGCCCCTGGCTGGCCCGCTGCCGTGATAGGACGATCGACGAGGAGAGGTGCCCGAAGGTGTGGACCGCCGCGGGGTCGGTAAAATCGTCCGCCGGGACGTACACCGCCTGGACCGAGGTTATGGCCCCGTCCCTGGTATTGCTGATCCGCTCTTCGAGCTCGGCGAGCTCCGAAGCGAGGGTCGGCTGATACCCTACCCGGGAGGGGAGTCTTCCTAAGAGACCCGAGACCTCGGCACCCGCCTGAATGAACCGGAAGATATTGTCGATGAGGAGAAGCACGTCCTGCTTCTGCTCGTCCCGGAAGTACTCCGCCATGGTCAGGGCGGAATGGCCGACCCGAAAGCGGGCCCCCGGCTGCTCGTTCATCTGCCCGAACATGAGGACCGCATTCTCGATGACTCCGACATCTTGTATTTCCCGATAGAGCTCCTCCCCTTCCCGGGTCCTCTCGCCTATCCCGCAGAAGATGCTCACTCCCTGATGGTACTGGGCGATATTGTGGATGAGTTCCATGATGAGAACCGTCTTTCCCACCCCGGCGCCGCCGAAGAGACCCGCCTTGCCCCCTTTTTCGAGGGGGCTCAAGAGGTCGATAACCTTGATCCCGGTCTCGTAGATATCCTGCGTTGTGCTCTGCCTGACTAAGGGAACCGGCTGCCGGTAGATGTCCCGGTCCTCATCCGCTTCCACCTCCCCTGCCCGGTCTATGGGCTCGCCGAAAAGATTGAACATCCGTCCGAGTATCCCCTTTCCTACCGGAACGGTGATCCCCTTTCCGGTATCCCTGATCGCGGAGCCCCGGGAAACCCCTTCCACCTTGCTCATGGCGATACACCGGACCGTGGATTCGTCGATATGACCGACCACCTCGAGCTTGACCTTCTCGTTGTCCGCGAGGACTAGGAGGTTCCGGAGATCGGGCATCTCTTCGGGAGAGAAGAGAACGTCGATTACACTTCCCTGAACCGCTTTGACGGTGCCCGTACCCATCAAGCCTCTCCGATGCCGAAATGCTCGAGGCCTTCTATGACGCCGGAAACGTAGTATCCGTTCAAGTCGTCCGTTCCCCGGGCGAAGTATATCCTGTCCCGGATCCCCTGCCGCTTTGCCTCTTCCTCCACCTGTTCCCGGACCTCCTCCACGGCATTGCGTACTAAGACCGCTTTGTAACCGGAGGTCAGGGGGATGATATCGTTTCCGCTGTCTCCGCAGAAGACGACATCCTCCTTGTCCGCCCCGAGCTTCTGCCGGACGTACTCGAGTCCTTCGAGCTTGTTGGCATGGGTAGGGAGAACATCGAGGAGGCCTAGGTTCTTGGTCTCGTCGACACTGTAGATGAGGTTGAAATCCGCGCTCAAAGCCTCGAGGCGTGATTTAACTTCCTCCACCGTCTTTTCAGCCTTACCCGGCTCGACATAGTAGCTGAGCTTGAACCGGTTCTGATGCTCCTCTTCCTGAAGCCGTATCTCCTCGGTCCACCGGAGCGAATCTTTGAATTTCTCGATGTCCCAAACCCCGGTCTTAGATTCGATGTAGTCGATGTAGCCCGGGTCCTCGTCGAGGGAGCCGTCTGAAAAGAGATAGACCTTGGTCCCGACCTCGGCCACCGCGTACTCCGGGGCGGGAGCGGAATATCGCTCCATCCCCTCTAGGATCTGCCGTTCGTTTCGGCCGGTGACGTACACCAAGTGGAAGTCGGACTTGTCCAGCAGTTCGGTAAACCGGTCCATGGAGCCGTCGTATTCCTGATCCCCGTTGGGAAACAGGGTCCTGTCCAAATCGGTTGCAATTATGATCATCGTCTCTTCTCCTCGTTATTCGTTTCTCGAGGCTGATATACCAACCTCCCGCATGAAGTCCCGGACCATCCGCTGCCAGGTAAAATAAGGCACCGTCCGTTCGAAGGCATTGTCCCCCATCTTCCTCCGTTCCACGTCATTCTCGAGAATGTAGATCAAGGCTTGGGCGAAACAGTCGGTTTCGTCGGCCTTGGCTATGATGGCGGCTTCGCCCTTTAAGGGAGATTTCTGGGAACGTTCGGAATCGAGCTCCTCGGGATCGTCCCCGAGCATGTATTCTCTGGTGAAGGGAACGAGATCGCTCGAAACCGAGGGGAGTCCCGACGCCGCCGCTTCCTGGACCGACATGCCGAACCCCTCGTTTATCGACGGGGTACAGTAGACGTTGCTCGCCGCGTAGATAAAGGGAAGCTCGTCGTACACCGAACCCACGGTGATGACCGAGTCTTTTACTCCCTCCTCCCGGATGATCCGGTAGAGGTCGTCGGCAATGTCCTTGCGCCGGTCGTCGACGGCCACGACGAGAAGGCAGTCGTTTACTTCCTTCTTGGCCCGGGCGAAGGCGGTAATGAGGACATCCTTCCGCTTGGTAGTATCGGTCCTGCTGATCTCCACTACGATCTTTCTCTTCCTGATTTCCTCCTCGGACAGGACCGACCGCTCCGCCAAGAAGTCCCAGATCGGCTCTCCTTCGGGAAGGTCCCTAGGATGGAAGCGGTTCACGTCGACACAGGGGGGCAAAAAGAGGTCGGAACGGTAGCCGTAGTCCTCCTCTAAGGATTCCTTGATCTCCCGGGAAGTATATCCCACCCGGGTAACGCGCTCGAGAACCGTCTTTTCCGCCTCGATCCGCTCGTCGATTCTTAAATCCTTCCACCGGGAGGAATCCACCTTCTTCTTCTTGAGGACGCCTAAGGAGTGGGGGACCCATACGTGGGGATAGTCCCCGCCGATCCGG
This sequence comes from uncultured Spirochaetales bacterium, assembly GCA_964641125.1. GTDB lineage: Bacteria > Spirochaetota > Spirochaetia > SPDA01 > CAZSGZ01 > JBKHAJ01. Next base: position 18,521 of record CAZXMO010000012.1, on the reverse strand, counting down.
TTCTTGACGAGCACTCCGAGCTTAGCGGCGTCCCAGTAGTGGGTTACCATAAGAACGGGCCCCGTTCCCTCGTCCTTCAAGAAATCGGTCAAAAAATCGACGAGCTCCGGAATCCGGTCGTTCATGTCCTCCTTCCGGACGAACTCCTTCTTCCCGTCTTCTATATAGAGAATACGCTCGGTAGAGTTCTTGTAGCGGATCCCCCGCCGCATTTCCCCAGTGACCGGATGCTCGTATCCCCCCCGGTTGACGATGGTAACCTTCATACCCGCCTCGGAAAGGGCGTCGGTCATGAAGTTGACGAAGACATTCTGCCCCCCGGTGTCCCGGAGCCCCGGGATTACCTTCCACTGATGGATTCCGTGATTGGTAATCATCAGGATGTGCTTTCGCTTGCATTCGAGAAATTGTCTATGAAGATCCTCGTCATTCGGATGTACCTTCACATATGCCTCCTCGTAATAAGGATGCAAATAATGTGCCAATACGGATGCAAGGCCCTGTCTGTATAGGAACTACACGGAATCGACTTTAACGGGCGGCCGCTTCCGGCCGGGGGGCGTGGGAAAAAGAATATGAATGGTGATATCCCCGAAGGTGTGAGTTTGACACGCGAGCCGGACATTCTCCGGGTTCCCGAGGAGTTCGAGCTTCCTTTTTTCGATCTCGGTATGGGGGCTCAAATACCGTTCACCTTGGATGATCTCGAACCGACAGGTCCCGCACTGGGCCCTTCCGCCGCAGATATGGGAGATGGAGACTCCGTTCTGCAGAAGATTATTGAGTATCGACACCGCGGGAGAGGCCTCGAAGACCTCACCGGTGTTTTCGACGGTTATCGAGGCCATATCCACCGGTCGAAACCCACCACCTCTTCAATGGGCTTCCGTTCCTGTTCCGACCTCTCCTTCCGCCGGTGCTCCTCGTTCAGGTGCGTCTCGTCGCCGGGAAAGCCTAATACGATACATGTTATGAGAGTATAATCCTCAGGAATTCCCACGGCCTCTTTTATCGGGACCGGCTTGAACCCCGCGATGGGATGGGCGATGAGTCCTTCCTTGAATGCCTGGAGGATGAGGTTCTCCGATGCAAGGCCTAGATCAAAGAGAAAATAATGCCTTTCGTCGCTCAAATCGCAGTCAAGATCGGCCCGGGAGGTGACGAGGATAATGCAGGGGCTCTTTCGGGCCCAATAGTTGCCCCCGGCTAAGTATTCCTTCACCTCCTCCAAGGCTTCCTCGCCGGTAACCGCTATAAAGCGCCAGGGCTGATTGTTGAAGCACGACGGGGCGTAGGTAGCCGCCCTCAAAACCCTCTCCAGGACCTCCTCCGGTATCTTCTCTTCCGACAGCCCCCTGTAAGCCCGTCTCTTTTCGATCTCCGCTATAAACATCTTTTCGCTCCTTCTCTGGGTCCTACGCAAATATATCGACCCGTCCGTTCTGCCGGTTCTGAAGATTCTTTTTTCGCATCCGCCGCTGCCGTCCTTCGGGCCGGGAGAACTCCATCCCCTCCTCTTCCTCGAGCCGGCCGATTCCCTCCCTGAGGAGCTTCTCGCAGACCGCCGAGAAGTCCCGGTTCAGGTACTCCGCAGCATGATCGAGCTTGTAGTACAGCCAGAAGGGAAGATGAAGGGAGACGATCTTCTTCTTTCGTTTCGTTTCTCCCTTACTCTCGAAACGCCTCGAAACATTTCTCGGAGCTACTCCCATGGGGGTTTGGCTTATCCGATGAACCTGCTCTTCGGCGGGAAAATCGGGGGGGTCGTTATAGTTGAGTATCATTGTTCATTCTCTCCATGTCCTGGATTATCTTGTTTATATGCGATTGAGCCAGGCGGCACTTGGGACAATAGACCGTCTTATGCTTGCTCGCCTCTTCCAAGGAGATTCTGATCAGGGTTTTGCAGTTGTAACAGTGTGTTTCGATCGTCCGGTCCATTGAATCTCCTCCTCTATTAGTATACGAAAAAATCGATGGAGATTCAAAGTTGGACTTGGCGGCTCGACTGTAGTACATTGAATATCATAAGGAGGAAGAGAAACTATGAGAAGTTTTAATTCAGGAATCAGTGGGCAGGTTTTCAGAAACACCTTCTACCAGCCCTGGTGGATAATCCTAATCCGCGGTGTAGTTATACTCGCCCTGGGGGTGCTCGCGACCTTTTGGCCTTCCCAGACCTTTATAGTCCTCGTTCAAATCTTAGGCGTGTATTTTCTCTTGGACGGGCTTTTTATACTCTTTATGTCGGTGGGAAACCGGAAACACGACGTCCGCTGGAAGGGAACCCTCATTCGGGGGCTGATTACCTTGATCATCGGAGCGGTGGTGGTCTTTCTTCCCACCTTTACGGCGGTGGCCCTCGGAGTCGTTCTCGTCTACCTTCTGGCCGCCCTCTCCCTTTTCGCGGGGGCAATGGAAATCATCAAAGCCGTCAGAGCACGGAAGGAGATCAAGGATGAATGGTCCATCGTTCTCTCGGGAATCTTTTTCATTCTACTGGCGATTCTTCTCTTTATTGCGCCGTTGAGCTTCGGTACCGCTTTTATCCGGATCATCGGAATCTTGGCGGCGGTTACGGGAATCGGTTTATTAATCTTTGCCTTCAAGGTACGAAAAGTCTCAAAGGGATAGCGGCGGAAAAGATTTATCGTATATCGTCGATAGTTTCGGAGAGGACAACCGCCTTGCCCGCGAGATCTATCCGTTCGATGGAATCGGCGTTGACGAGGAGGTTCTTCTCCGAGAAAATCTGCGCGGAGTCGACGATGATGAAGCGGAGTTCGAAGGAATCGTCCTCGATCACCAAGTCCTCTACCTCACCGATCATGCCCTTGGAGGTCAAAACCGACATCCCGAGGAACTCTTGCGTGGAAATAAACTGATCGGGAAAGAAGTTGATCCTGCTCTTCGCGGGTAACCTGCGGACGGCGTACTCAATGCGTACCCCCTCGGGACCTCCGTCGATGTGAAAAGCTTTACCCACAGGCACGACCCTTCCCTCCACGGTCCGGCCATTTTCAGCCGGGGGGGCGACTACGGCGTAGCTCACCTCACGGGTGTCCCGGCGCACGAAAAAAGATGTGACCTTCCCTAAGGGCTTACCCGAGGAGGTTATATACTGATTATGTAGATTCTTTACACTTCGCAACATACTCCTGCTGTCCGTGTATAAACATGCAGGATGCATGCCAAAGTCAGGCCAAGTAATCCTCGAGACCGAAATGATGGAGCTTGTTATAGAGGGCCTTCCGGCTTATTCCGAGCATCTTCGCCGCCTCGGTCTTGTTTCCGAAGACCGCTTTGAGGGTTTCGCCGATGATCTGCCGTTCCGCCTCTTCCAGGGTAATCCCCACTTCGATCCCTAAGGAGCGGGAATCCTCGGAATCGTCCCGTTCGTCGGGGATGAGCTCCTCATCCACCTCGTCGCCGGTGCTCATGATAACCGCCTTGACCACGATGTTCTCCAGCTCCCGCACATTCCCGGGCCACGGATAATCCATGATTTTTCGTTCCGCCGCCGAAGTGAAGCCGCGGACATCTTTCTTGAATTCCAAGGCGTATTTCTTCAAGAATTCCTGCGCCAAGAGGAGAATATCCTCATTCCGGGTGCGGAGCGGAGGCATCTCTATGTTGAACACGTTGAGCCGGTAGTAGAGATCTTCCCGGAAGGATTTCTTTTCCACGGCGTTACGGACGTCGTCGTTGGTAGCGGATATTATCCGCGCATCGGTATCGATAAAATCGCTGCCCCCTACTCGCTGAAACATGTTCGATTCGAGGACCCGAAGAAGACTCACCTGGACCTTCTGCTCCATTGTGGTCACCTCGTCGAGAAAGAGGGTCCCGTTCTTGGCCTGTTCGAATTTTCCTTCCTGCCGCTTCGCCGCGCCGGTAAAAGCGCCGCGCTCATGGCCGAAGAGCTCGCTCTCGATTAGGTCCTGGGCAATCGCTCCCATATTCACGGGAACGAAGGGACCGTTTTCCCTTTTGCTCAAGCGGTGAATGGTCTGGGCGACTAAGTCTTTTCCGGTCCCGCTCTCCCCGGTGATGAGGACCGGTATCTCCAGCTCGGAGACCCTCTGCACCTCCTCGTACACCCTCTTCATCCCGCCGCACGAGCCGATTATCGTTTCAAAACCTACGTTTTCCATGTATTGCGCTCCCCCACGCAACAAAGATACGCAGAGAAACACGGAAGGGCAAATAACCCATATGGGTTAGCTGTTTATGGATGCCGGATTCATGCCGGATACTGGAATCAGCCGAGCTTCGCTACCAAGTCTTTCTTGACCCGTTTGAGCTCTTCACTCAAACTGATCGCGTAGACGTGAGGATTGATGAGCCGTTTATAGGAACGATTAAGGGATGTAATGTTTTTCACCGTCCGCTCCCGCTTGTCGTCGAGAGATTCGGGAGGCGAGCTGCGCTTTCCCCCGGTCATCCTCGGCTGCAGTATCTCCTCGACCCGGCTGAAATCGGAAAGGGTAAAATCGCCCATCTCGGAGGAGGGATGGGAGAGTTTCAACGGCGCCCGGATACCCTGACTGAATTCGTGGTCGAAGCAGAGGAGGTCCGCCATAGGAGAATCGTCGGAATCGAAGAACCTGTATATTTTCTTCACACCCGGATTGGTGGTCTTCTCGGGATTATTGGAGAGCTTGATTACCGGTTCGAGTTCACTCTTGCCGGGGGGGGTCTTTGCGGCGAGCTTATAGACCCCGTTCAGGGCGGCGTCCTTGGACCCGGTCACCAGGTGTGTCCCCACCCCCCAGGCGTCGATGGGCGCCCCGGAGGTGACCAGCTGATGGATGATTTCCTCGTTCAGCTCGTTCGAAGCCGTTATCTTCGCGTCCTCGAGTCCCGCCTCGTCGAGGCGTCTCCGCACCTCTCGGCTCAAACGGTCTAAGTCCCCGCTGTCCAGGCGTACACCGATGGGGTACCCCTTTTCCTTCTGCTCCTTCCCCACGATAATCGCGTTTTCGATACCGCTGCCCAGGGTATCGTAGGTATCGATCAGAAGGACCGCGTTTTCCGGATAGATCTCCGCGAAGGCGCGGAAGCTATCGGCCTCCGAATCGAAAGCCATCACCCAGGAATGGGCCATGGTCCCCTTAGCGGGGATACCTAACTCCTTGGCCGCCCAGGTGTCGGAGGTGGCCACCGCTCCCCCCACGTAGGAAGCCCGGGCCGCGGAGAAGGCCCCGTCGAGGCCCTGAGAACGCCTGAGACCGAATTCGAGGATCTTGCCTCCCCCCGAGGCATCGAAGACCCGGGTTGATTTGGTCGCTATCAAGGTATGGAAGTTGATAATATTCAATAACAGACTCTCGATGAGCTGGACCTCGGTCATAGGTCCGTGGGCCCGGATCAGGGGTTCGTTCGGAAAAACAGCGGTTCCCTCATCGACGGCGTAGATATCCCCGGTAAACCGGAATTCTTTCAAAAAATCGAGAAAATCGTCCTGAAATATTCCCTGAGAGGCGAGATAATCGATGTCCTCGGGCGAAAAATGGAGCCCCTCGAGGGCTTCGAGGAGGGGATCGAGTCCGCAGAATATGGAATAGCCCCCGTTAAAGGGCTGGCTCCGGAAGAACATGTCGAATACCGCGGGCCGGTTCATATTCTTGAGGAAATACCCCTGGACCATGGTCAGCTCGTAGAAGTCGGTGGTGAGTCCGGTAAGGCCGTTGTATCTCATTCGACCTCTCCCGTGGTTATGTACACCGCGCCGGCGTCCTTCATCCCCTTCCGGTTCTTCTCGAGCCGCCCCGGAGGGCTGTCCACTCCCTTCACCGCATCACTCAAGATGTATACCGGATAACCGAGCTTAATCGCATCCATGACGGAAAAGAAGACGCATACGTCCTCGGCGAGCCCGGCAATAAAGACATTCTCGATCCCGAGCCCCTTTAAATAGGGATGCAATCCGGTAGAGGTAACCTTGTCGTTTTCGAAGAAGGCGGAATAAGAATCGAGACCGGTCCGGTACCCCTTGTGGAGGATGAGATGCACCCCGGTAATATCGATTTCCTCGCGAAGCTCGGCCCCGCGGGCCCCCTTGATGCAGTGGTCCGGCCACAGTACGGTATCCTCACCCTCCACCTGGATGACGTCGAAGGGGTCGTGCCCCGGTTGGTTGGAGGCGAAGGAGACGTGGTCCTTCGGATGCCAGTCCTTGGTGGCTACCACCTTGGGGAATTTATGGATGATCCGGTTGATGGGACCTATAATCTCGTCCCCTTTTTCGACCTCTACGGCCCCCCCGGGGGTAAAATCGTACTGAATATCAATGAGCAGGAGTACCGATTTTTCCGTGGTATACACTTTCTAAACCTCCTCCTCGAGCCAGTACTTGACCGTACCGTAGTAATCGAAGAGCTTTTCCTCGTACTCCCGGTTCACCGGCTCGGAGGCGTCGAAGGCGGGAGCATTTTGGATGACCGATTTCTCTAAATCCACCTCGACCTCCGCCTGGGCCCAGTCCACATCCTTGACCCACTGGGGCGAAAAGATGACGTGTTTTCCGGGAAGGAAGGTGCGGGTATCGATTTCCAGATACCGGGTAATCCACTTCGTGTCGTCGATGTAGAAGTCGGTCACGTGGCCCAGCTTACCGTCCTTGGCGTGGATTCCGTAGCCGATCACTTCGTCCACGCTCCTGAGGTGGTGGTCCGCTTTTTTCTCCTCCTCTTCGATCTGCTCCATCTGGTCCTCCGGCGGGATGAACAGCGCCCCCGGATGCATGGCATCACCCCAGAGTCCGGTTCCGCCCCAATAGACCGGAAATCCGTAGTACCGGCTGAACTCGAACTCCTGCTGCTTGGAGATCGGCTTGTCGGTATCCACCCCGGGGCTGTTCTTGACCTGCTCGCAGGTAAGCTTGACCACAACCTCTTTTTGTTCCCAATCGATCCGTTCCAAGGAGATGGGGGACAACAGGACCTCCCGTCCGAAGAGCCACGATCCTGTACGGACCACGAAGTACCGGACGGTCCATTCTTCATCGTCGAAGTAAACGTCCTCGACCCTGCCGATCTCGCCGTCCACGGCGTGTATTTTGAATCCTTCGAGTTTCTTTACGCTCCTAAGCATCGTTCTCCCTCCTGCTTATAGTGTACGGCAACCCCGGCGAAATGACAAATCCCGATTTGCCGCCGCGTGATTTGCCGCCGCGCCGGTCTATGAGTATCTTTGAATGGATACGAGCTAGGACAAGGAGTTTTTGGATGGTATTCTTGATAGACTTTTTATTCGCCGCGGTCTTTGCCGTTTTGCTTACTTTGATATTCTCGACTTTGTTCCGCAGGAAGGGGCCCTGGTCGCGGGGACTGGTTTTCTTCCTGATCGTATTTCTCGCCGCCTGGGCGGGGGGCGTGTGGCTTCTGCCCTTCGGTCCGACCCTATTCGGAGTAACCTGGCTTCCCTTTCTCATAGCGGGACTCTTCGTGGCCCTTATCTTAGCCGCGGCGCTTCCCCCGCAGATGACCGAAGAGCCCTCGGAAAAGAAGATCGTCCTCGAAAAACGGACCGATGCGGTCGAGCGGAAGCGGTTCGACGCCTTCTTCTTCCTCCTGATCGGAGCTCTATTGATAGCGGTGATTCTCGGATACCTCTTTAGCGGTACTTCGCCCTAGACGGGCTCTATCTCTAAGAGTTCGGCGAGTTCCCGGGGATCGATGCGATACCGGGAGCCTTTCCCCTCGTAGAAGCCGTGGGCTTCGATAAGGTGTATCTGGAGATCGGTATAGGTTATCTCCCGGCCGAGGCGGGTGTTCCTCACGGTTATGTTGGTCTTCGGGAAGAGCCCGGGATGCTCGAAGGGACAGGGGAGCTTCCCCCGCACCGAATCGACCCGCACCTCGAAGTGCGGAGGGACGGTGATGAACTCTCCGAGTCCTTCCTCGCCCGCTTCCCGAAGCTCGTTCATCCGGGAGGCGATCTCCTCGTGAGTGAGACCCATCCGTTTTACCTCGGCATCGTCCTCGATGAGAATATCGCCCAAGTTCCTCGTGTCGCTGCCTAAGAATCCGTCTAGGGTAATCGCTCCCGGGCGCATATTGTCCTGAACCCTCTGCATTTGAGGTGTCTGTTTCATACTCTCCTCCTCTTCTAAGACCCTTAAGCGAACTTATCGTAGTAGATGAGCTCTTCCGGAATCCCCTTGTCCCGGAGTACCTTGACGCAGGCGTCGATCATCCCCGGGCTTCCGCACAGGTACGCCTCGGTGTTCTCTCCCGATTCCATATGCCGGGCCAAGACCTCGGTGATAAGGCCGGTCTCTCCCTTCCAGTTGTCCTCCGACTGGGGCTCGGAGAGGGCGGGGATGTAGCGGTAGTTGGGGAGGCGCTCTTCAAAACTCTTCATCTCGTCGACTAAAAAGAGGTCCTTGGCACTCCGCGCGCCGAAAAAGTATCTGGCCCTGCGCGTACTCCCCTTGGTCCCCATGTCGGAGAGGATCGCCTTGATCGGGGCATTTCCCGACCCTCCGGCGACGAAGACGATTTCCCGGTCGGTGTCACGGAGGAAAAAATCCCCGTAGGGACCGTTGAAGGTCATCTCGTCCCCCTCGTTCAAGTACTTGTGCACGAAGGTCGTACAAATTCCGTTGGGAACCAACCGAATCTCGAGCTCCACCTTATTGGTGTCCGCGGGGGCGGAGCTCACCGAATAGGCCCGGTACACCGGCTCGTCGGTAAGCTCGTAGGGCGGAACCTGCAGCTGAATGAACTGCCCCGCCTTGAAGTTTATCTCCTTCGGCTCGTCGAGGCTTAAGGTTACCTCTTTTATGTCGTAGGTGAGGTCCCGGATCCGCTCGACCGTGGCTTGGAACTCCTTGACGTTGAAGAGCTCCTCGGGGATTTGGAGGACCATGTCGTTCTTGACCTTGATCTGGCAGGAGAGACGGACGTTCTCCTTCCTCTCCTCATCGTCGATCCAGGGAAGTTCGGTGGGAAGGTACTGTCCGGCCCCGTCCAAGACCTTTACCTTGCACAGACCGCAGGACCCCCGACCTCCGCAGGCGGAGGGGATAAAGATCCCTTCGGAGCTCAACGTGGACAACAGGGGCCGTCCCCCTTCCACGGTGAGCTTCTTATCGTCGTTGATGGTTATATCCACCTCGCCGTAGTTGGCGATGGTCGCGTCGGCCACCACCATGAGGACCGCGAGGATCGTGGAGAGCGCCGCGATGGCGCCCACGCTTATTAGTAAGGTACTGAAGGGAAACATAGCGCTCCTCTCTCTTATTTCTCTCTTATTTCTCTCTT
>CAZXMO010000012.1:0-9152 GCA_964641125.1 uncultured Spirochaetales bacterium | reverse complement strand
GTACTGAAGGGAAACATAGCGCTCCTCTCTCTTATTTCTCTCTTATTTCTCTCTTGTATTCCGGCGATTACGTAATCTGAATCATTCCGGTGAATCCCATAAAAGCCAAAGCCATCATCCCGGTGATGATGAGGGTAATTCCCGCCCCCTCCATTCCCCGGGGAAACCGGGCGCGGTTTAATTTCTGCCTGATCCCCGCCATGGCGAGAATGGCGAGCATCCATCCCAAGCCGCTTCCGAGCCCGAAGGCGAACGACGAGACCAGGCTGTACTCCCGGATGACCATGAACAGGCTTACCCCTAGGATGGCGCAGTTGACGGTGATCAGGGGCAGAAAGATGCCTAAGGCCGCGTAGAGGGTCTCCGAGACCCGCTCGATGATCATCTCCACAAGCTGCACGAAGGCGGCGATAACGATGATGAAAACGATGAACCGAAGATAATCAAGGTTCAAGGGCAGGAGGATGTAGTTGTACACCAGCCAGTTCAGCACACTCGTCGTGGTCATCACGAAGGTGACCGCAATCCCTAATCCTAAGGAGGTCTTGATCTCCTTCGACACCGCCAGAAACGAGCACATCCCTAAGTAGTTGGCCAGGAGGATGTTGTTGGTAAAAATCGATCCGAAAAATATCGCGAAAAAAGGCAGCTGCGCTCCGTCCATTACTTCTTCTCCTCTTCAGGCTTGATGAATGCCCCCTTCACCACCCAGATAAAGATGGCGAGCATGAAAAAGGCCCCCGGAGGCATCACCATGATCGACCAATTCGTCCAGTTCTCCCCGAGAATATCGATTCCCCACAAGCTGCCTGAACCGAGGAGCTCCCGGAATATGGCGATGACGATGAGAACGTACCCGTAGGCGATACCCGAGAAAAATCCGTCGAAGAGCGATGTTCCCGGCGGATTGGACAGGGCGATTGCCTCGGTCCGGCCCATGATGATGCAGTTGGTGATAATAAGGCCCACGTAGGGTCCGAGCTGCTTCCACACGTCGGGAAGATAGGCCCGCAGCGCTATGTCCACGATGATAACGTAGGTGGCGATGACCAAGGTCTCCACCATCATCCGGATCCGCGCGGGGATGTACTTCCGGAATATGGACACGGTGAAGCTCGAAAGGGATATGGTAAAGACGACTCCGGCGACCATGACCACGGTATTCTCCACCGTATTGGTAACCGCAAGGGTTGAACAGATACCCAATATCTGGGCGAACACCGCGTTGTTCTTGCCGAGGTTGTCCTTCATTATTCGTTTGTATTTGCCTCTAGCCATACTGACTCCTGTTAAATCTCCTGCTCGAGCTCTCCGGCGTTCTCGACGGCGTTGTTCATAATGGTCCTTACGTACTGGGAAGTCCTGGTGGCGCCGGTGATGGCGTCGATCTCATCCGGCTCGTCGGCGGTCCCCTCGGGAACAAGGGTAAAGGGACCCTCCTTGCCGCGGAACTGCCGTTTGAACCACTCCTCGGTGATACGGGCGCCTAAGCCCGGGGTCTCGTTCTGAGCGGTGAACTCCACCCCGGTCATGGTCTCGAGGTTCTCTTCGAAGCCGACTACCGCCTCGATCTGTCCCCACAGACCGGGGCCTCGGGAAAAGAGGACGTAGCCGGAGAGGGTCCCTCCCTCGTCTAGGACGCGGAAGTACTCGGGTTCCTCGGCATCCTCCGGGACCGGCTCAATTCTCTCGACCCAGACCTCCTGGATCTCCCCGGGTTCCTGGGGAACCGGAATGTCCGCGGCATAGAGGACCGCCCTCTTCAAAAAGATCGATTCGTTGAGCTTTACCAGCTCCTCGGTGGAGAGAAAGATCCCCGAGACCACGGAGATGCACACCACCGTGACTATAAACATGAACAGAATCGGAAAAATCCGCTTACCGAACAGGGTGTCTTTCCTCATGACTGCGCCTCCCGGTCTCCGGCGCCGGCGGCCTCTGCCCGCTCCTTGAGCCGGGCCTTCCGCTGCTTCAAGAGATGATCGAGGAGGGGAGCGAACATGTTCGCTAGAAGAAGGGCGAAGGTGACCGCCTCGGGCCAGTTCGAGAAAACCCGAATCAGGCTGCACATGATCCCGTAGAAAATCCCGAAGATCCACCTGCCCGGATCGGTCGTCTGGGAGGCGGATATGGGATCGGTGGCCATGAACATGGTCCCGAAGAGGAAGCTTCCCGCCAACACCCCGCTTAAAGGATCGGAGGCCTGGGGAATACCCGCGAGCCAAAATATCACCTGAAAAACGCCGTAGCCGATAAATCCCCCGAGGACGATACGAAAGCTCGCCACCTTCTTTATCATCAGGTACAGCCCGCAGAGGATGATGAGGACCGCGCTGGTCTCTCCGAAGCTCCCGGAAACGTTACCGAACAGAAGATTCAGGAGCGGCACATCCGCCCCCTCGGCGAGCCGCGCCAAGGGGGTCGCGGAAGCGGTCGCATCGGCGGCCCATCGCGTAAAGCCCGCGGCGCCTCCTGAAAAGGGCTCTACCCACGCGGAGGTCAGGGGGACCCCGAAGCTTATGTAGATAAAAGCCCGTCCCGAAATGGCGGGGTTGAATATGTTCCGTCCGAAACCGCCGAAGACCATCTTTCCGAACAGCACCCCGAAGACGATCCCCACCACGGCAATCCAGTAGGGAATGGTGGGGGGAAGGCTTAAAGCGAAGAGGAAGTTGGTCACGAAGACGGCGGAGCTCACCTGCATCTTGGTCACCCTGCAGAAGATGTACTCCGTCAGGAACCCCACGAGGTTAACCAGGGCCAGCACGGCGAGGGCCCGCCAGCCGAAGAAGTAGACCGAAGCTAAGGCGACCGGGATGAGGACGTACACCATCTGAAGCATCGGCTTCTGCTTCAGGATAAGCGGTTTTTTCTTCGTTTCTGCCATACGACCAATTGTATGAGGATTCCCATTAATGTCAAATGCCGGGAATCGAGAAAAAGTAGTTGATTAAATTATCACATAATGTTATAATTTAGATATAGGAGATTTTTGAGGTTAGGATGAATCATCTGCCCGCAGCCGACCCCATTACCCAAAAGCGTATCCTCCTCGTGGAAGATGAGTTCCTCCTCGCCTCGAACGAGGCGGAAAAGCTCAAAAAATACGATTTCGACGTAGTAACCGCGAATACCCCCGATGAGGCCTTCGAGACCCTCGAGCGGGAGGAGTTCGACCTCGTTCTCATGGACATCGACCTCGGCGAGGGGGTTATGGACGGCGCCGACACCGCGGCCCGGATTCTCGAACGGAAAGAGCTTCCCATTGTCTTTCTCACAGGCCACGCGGAAAAAGAAATGGTCGACCGGGTCAAAGATGTCACCCGGTACGGCTACGTACTGAAAAACTCCGGGGAGTTCGTCCTAGTCGAGTCGATTACCACGGCAATTCAGCTCTTCGAGACGCAGCGGAACTGCATGCGGAAGGAGGAGAACTTCCGCGGCCTCGTCGAGAGCGCGGGGCTCGGGATCATCGTCCTCCAGGACGGAGAGATCAAATATACAAATCCCTCGGAAGCCGAGATAACCGGGTACACCCGGGCCGAGATCAGGCGCTGCGATCCCGCCCGGATGATCGAGCTCATCTATCCGGAGGACAGGGAGCGGCTCGAAGAGATCTACCGGGACCACTTCGAGCGGTTCGGCGACTACATAAACCGGAGCCGTTCCTTTGGGTCGATCGAGTGCAGGATGACCCGGAGAGACGGTTCGGTGGTATGGGCGGAGTGTTTCCCCTCGGTATTCACCTACGACGGAAAGCCCGCCCTTCTCATCATCAAAACCGATGTTACCGAGAAAAAACACCTCCAGGAGCGGCACGAGAAGGCCGGCAGGGAAAAGGGTGTTCTCCTGAAGGAGCTCAATCACCGGGTCAAGAACAACCTTTTAATGATAACCTCGTTGATCAACCTCAAGGATGCGGCCCTCGGCGGAACGGTAGATCTGTCGGACCTGAACCACCAGGTAGACACCATCCGGATCATCCACGAGAAGCTCCTCCATTCCGAAGAACTGTCTAACATCGACCTGCATGACTATACCCAGGACCTGCTGGGCACCATTTTCTCCTCGTTTCAGAGGAGGCCGGTTACCGTACACAATTCCGTTCCTTCGGTATCGATACCCGCAAAGACTGCCATCCCCCTAGGACTCGTTATCAACGAGATCGCCACCAACACCCTGAAACACGCCTTCCTACCCCCGGATAAGCATCCCGAACCGGCCTTTACCATCGACTTGACCGAAGACGCCGAGAGGAGAGAGTACGTCCTGACCCTTTCCAACAACGGCACTCCCTTTCCCCCAAACGTTTCTCTCGACAACCCCGAAACCCTCGGACTCAGGCTGATTTCGGGCCTGGTCAAACAGCTCGGGGGAAGCCTCGAACTCGAGCGCCGTCCTCATCCGGTGTTTACCGTCCGATTCCCTAGGACCGACGACTGAAGGCCCGAGCCGCCTGCGGCTTCTACTGAAAGCGGACCAGGTAGCTGAAGGGCTCCTCCATGGTGAGAATCTCGATGAGGGGCAGGGTAAAGCGTACAGCCCCGTCGGTGAGGGTCCCCCCGGTTTGGGCGGTTATGTTTCCCCTGGGGTCTACCTTCAATTCCACGGTACTCTCTTCGAGCATCTCCACCACGGTCTGCCCCTCCTCGAGGTAATCCTCGAAGGCGTACCGGTACATATCGATGATGACCTCCCGCGGTCCCGGCTCGAGGAGGGCGGTAACGTATTCCTGGTAGTCATCGAGGGCCGCTAAGGAGAGGAACCGTGCCATCATCTGGAGGTAATTATCGTAATCGAGATAGAAAACGGCCTCCCGGGCGCCTCCCCGCCGGGCAAACAGCGCCGGGCTCCGCACCCCTTCGGGGAGCTCATCGGTGAAAACCGCGGCGAGATCGTAGAAGCGGACCCGTGCGGTAAGCTCCGCCGGAGAGGGGACCTCCGCCGAGAGGAGCTCCAGGTCAGAAATACTTTGAAAGGTCCGCTCGATCGCAACGGGGTCGAAAATGGGTTCGTCTTCGGGAACCTCGGAGGAGAGGCTTATCAGGTCCCGCATGTACCTTTCCAGGACGGGGTGAAGGGTTATGTGTATGTCCGCGGTACCCGATCCGTCGGCATCGAGGTACACCGTTTGTTTCACCGTGCATCCGGTTGCCGCGAGAACGGCCGTGAGGATCAAGAAAAGAACCGTCGGTATCAGCGTACCGCGCGCCGGTCGATGTCTATTCATACTCATGAATATATCCCCTGTTGCCGGAATGATCAAATCGAGATAATATCCCGGTATGAAAGGACTGATCGTCGCCGCCGGGTACGGTACCCGCTTTCTCCCGGTTACCAAGACAATACCTAAAGAGATGCTCCCGTTAATCGACCGGCCTTCCATCGACTTCATCGTGGAGGAGTTCGTCCGCTCGGGGATTACCGAGATCCTCATCATCACGTCCCGGCGGAAGAAAACCCTAGAAGACTACTTCGACCGGGAAATCGAGCTGGAGAAGGTGTTCACCGAGGAAGGGGCCGCGGCTAAGCTCGAAAAGGTGCGCGGTCCGGAGGCGGAAATCTTCTTCGTCCGGCAGCGGGAGATGCTCGGCACCGGCCATGCCCTCCTCATAGCCGAGCCCTTTATAGGAGACGAGCCCTTCGTAGTCGCCTATCCCGACGATCTCCACTTCGGAGACACTCCCTTAGCGGCCCAGCTCGTTTCCGCATACGAAGAGACGGGGTGCTCGGTCATGGCGACCATCCACGATCCTCCAAACCTCGAGCGCTACGGAATTATCGCCCTAGCCGCAGACGGATTCCACGTGACCGATATCGTGGAGAAGCCCGCTCCCGGGACCGAGCCGAGCCGTGAGGCCTCGATCGGGCGGTACCTCTACACCCCGGATATCTTTCCTTTTCTACGGGAGGGGTGGAAGGCCCACACCGAGGCGGCCGCTTCCCCCGGGGCGACTAAGGAGTACTATCATACCTACGCCCTGAAAAAGCTCATGGAGAGGAACCGGGTGGTGTACCGCCGTACCGAAGGCCTCCGCCTCGATACCGGAGCCCCGGAGGGGTATTTACGGGCGATCCTTACCTACGCGGCAAGACGGCCGGAGCTCCTCGAAGTGCTCAAAGAGGAGATGCGGCGCCTCGATCCGTAGCCGCCGCCTCGTACTCTTCGGCCTCGGCATAACGGCCCCGCTTCCGGCAGCCCGCCGCGTAGATACGGCACTTACGTCTGAGCTCCTTCCGGGCGGCGGGCTCCTTCTCCGGAGGAAAGAACCCGGAATCCACTAAACTTTTAAGCCCCCGTATGCGGAAAACCTCGATCTGCCCGTATTTTTCGGAGAGCTGTTCCCAGCCTCCCGCCCTCTTTACGGTGAGGGGCCGGTCGATATAGCCGATCCGATGGAAAGCGGTAATGCGGAGCCAGTACTCGTAGTCCTCGGCTATCTCTAAGTCCTCCCGGAATCCCCCGGTCTCGAGAAAGAGCTCCCTCTCCATCATCACCGTGGAGGGACCGATAATGCACTTCTTCAAAGCGTCCGCGAATACGTCCCCCTCTCTCCGGTGGCGCTGGGAGGACTGGGAGATGGTGCGGCCGTCCCGCTCCCACCGCTCCCTGTGGTGGCAGATCTTTCTCTCCGGATGCTCGGCGAAATATTCGCTCTGCAGCATAAGCTTTTCCGGCTTCCACAGATCGTCCGAATCGAGGAAGGCTAGGTATCTTCCCCGGGCGGCCTCGGCGCCGCGGTTTCGGACCAGTCCGGGGAGGCCGGTATGCTTCAGCCGCACCACCCGGACCCTCTCGTCCCCGAGTCCCGCCGCGGTGGAGATCTCCTTCTCCGAGCCGTCGTCGGCGATGATGAGCTCGAAATCGGTGTAGTCCTGGAACAAGACCGACGCCGCGGCCTGCATGAGGAGCTCGAACCGGTTGTAGACGGGGATTATCACACTGACTAAAGGGGGATTTTCTGTACGGAACGGTGTTTTTCGGGGGAGGATCATGGGAACCGGGAATAATTACCCCAAACGGCGCGGGATGCGCCGCTCGGGGTGGTTGTTATAGATATAGTCGTGGGGTTTATTCTCCCGATCCGGACGCACTGTAGGCGGTCGGATCGAAGGGTGAACCCGCGGGAAAGGCCCGGCTGGCGAGCTGCTGGTCGAGCATATAGAGCCCCTGCTTCGAATCGCCGACCCGTTTTACCCGTTCGAGGACGGTGGAGGTGTTGTCCTCCTCCTCGATCTGCTCCTCCACGAACCAGGTGAGCATGGGCTCCGCGGCGTAGTCCTTCTCGGCCCTCGCCGCTTCGAGGAGGTCGTGGATCTTCCCGGTAATGAACTGCTCGTGATCGTAGGCGTCCTTCCAGGCCTCTTCGACGCTGGACCATTCGGTCTTGTGCTGCTTGAGATCTAAGAGCTTGACCCGTCCGCCCCGCTCCGATATATGATCGAAAAACTTCATCGCGTGGATGGTCTCTTCGTGGGTCTGGGCCCGCATCCACGCCGCCATGCCGTCTAAGTTCTGGTCCTCGAAATAGGACACCATGGACAGATAGATATAGGCGGACTCGAGCTCGTGCTTGATCTGCTCGTTCATCAGCTGTTCTACTTTCGGTTTCAACATTCTTCTCTCCTCTTTTCAGTAATTAGGATTCATTATGATTTAAATATTTGCATTCCGCGGACTAAAGTCAAGAAAAATTCTTCGAACCGTTTTTTATTCCTCCGGCAGGGAAAAATTCACGATAACATCCTCCGTTATCGGACCGCCCGTAGTATTTTCGTACACCCCTTCGGCAATGACCTTCCGGTTGTTCTCAGGGGGGAATTCAAGGATTTCTTCATAATAGACCGTCACCGAAAGCGTTTCTCCGTTATTTATGCCGGCCGTTACACTGAATTGATGTACACGTATATCGGAAAAATCCACATCTCCCGTTGTTTCCCTCGAATACGGCACGGAGACGCCGTTTTCAGAAAATATTAATGAAACCGGATCAGTCGATAAATCGGAGTAGGCGACATCCGCTGGTGCCGATACACCCTCGGCCGTAAGCGTCACCCTATACTCCTTGTCCGTTGTGGGAGTATTCCAGCAGGAAGAAATACTCAATGTTAGAATAAGTCCGGTAAAAAACAGGCGTACGGCTTTTCCCCTCATTTGACAACTATCACCTTTCGATATTCGTCGATGCCGGGTCCCACGACCCGGATAAAGTAGATTCCTCTGCTTACCGGTCTCCCCCCCCGGTTCCTTCCGTCCCAGGTGGTCGAGTATTCGCCCGCGTCCTGTCTACCCCGAAAGAGGACGTCGACTATGCTTCCATCGAGGGTGAATACGTTGATGGTAACCATCCCGGAGCCGCTCAGCGCGTAGTGGAGCACCGCTTTCTCCCCTTCCAGCGGGTTTATTACATTGTTGAGGATCGATATTCCCCCACGCTGTGTAACGATATCTCTAACGAGAAATCTCCAGGGTACGACAGTTCGGTACCAGTCACTCGCGCCGGGGTTCTCGAGCCGGGCTACGTAGAGGGGATTCGCCCCGGTCAGCTTGAAGAAGAAGCCGATGTTAGTTCCGCTTACTATGTTCGGATCACTCTCGGGAAAGGTAAACTGCCACAGATTCTGGCTTCCCGAGGGATGCGGGGTTCCTACAATCGCGCTCGTATTGGGATTGGGAATCGGTACGAACCCGGAAAAGCCGTCCGCCAAGCTCACGTCGGTAGTAAAGCTCGGAAGCCACAATTCATTCGAAATGTACATATCCGGCACGTTCCCGTCGAACCAAATTTGGGGAGTTACCGGCAGGGGCACTAAGGCCGGATGGAGGGCCGCCTCGAGGAAGATGTTCTTGTCCTGCAGCCATCCGCTTCCGTCGAACTCCCGAATGATTCCCAAGCCCCCGCGTTCTTCGCTTCGTACCGTCCCGTCGCTCGCCCATACGGGGCTTATAAACCCGCCGTCGTCCCATCCGAGACCTAGGTCGGATACGCGGTGGGTTGTCAGCGCCAATACATTCCCCGCCGCATCCTCAATAGCCGTCAGATCGATAGCCGTACCGTTAAGGATGTCCGTTATGCTTATCGGCGAGTCGGCGGTCACCTCGATTTCCTTCGGTCCCGCTCCATCACTCGAGACGATATTCTGCGAGAGTA
>CAZXMO010000011.1:0-63681 GCA_964641125.1 uncultured Spirochaetales bacterium | reverse complement strand
CTCCTCTCTCCATATAAAGCCCCTCTCTCCAAGGTCGTTCTCTATTAAGGTATTCCCTTTTTCGCCGGCAGGCAAATGCCGGACCGCCTAAAACCTGTCCGCCGCCGCCCACAGACCGAGCCCCGGGTTGGGCACGTACAGCTCCCGCTTTCCGTCCGGTGCAGCCCGCAGGCCGCTCTCCATGCGCTGTGGATCGTACCGCTTGAGCATCTCGTGTATGTCCGCCCATCGGTATCCCACCGATTCGATCTCCTCTCTCCGGAGCTCTCCGGTGCAGTAGGTAACCGTAAACCGGTCCTCGGGAGAGCCGTGGATGCAGTGGGCCGCCGCGCTGAGGCGTGAGGCGAGCTCGTCGTCGGCATCGACCGCTTCCAAGGTCCGTTCCGCTCCCCGGTAACCGTAACGCCGGATGAGGCGGTCGATTTCCCGGTCCTCGCCGAACTCCCTGACCCCGGGGGCGAGGATGATAATCTCACCGCCGTCGGCAATCGCCATCCGGGTCCTGTACACGGCTTTGTTCCCGATCCAGGTGCTCCGATATTCGCCGGGGTCCAGGTACACCACCGCCCGGTCCGCCGGCTCCTCGAGGAGGGTTATGTTTGTCCTCCTCGCGAGCTCCCCGGCTCCGTGAAAGGCCTCCTCTTCGCCGACGAAAAATCCCCGGGTGACCGTGCCCGTGGTGCCCCCCGCCTCCCGCACGGTCATTCCGTAGACGAGGGGCAGGCCTTTCAGGAACCGCCTGGCCCCGAGGTCGAGGAGCCGCCGGACCGGGGTGTCGATCCGCCCCATGATGGTCTCCAGCCCGCACACCGCCCCCAAGAAGTGGCTCCGGTCGATGGCCCCACCGCCGCCGGTGCCCACGAGGATGTTCTTGGTGTAGTTGGCCATCCCCACCACCTCGTGAGGGACCACCTGTCCGAGGGAAAGAATGAGGTCGACTCCTTCCTCTATAAGAAGACGATTGACCTGCACCGGGAAATCGAAACGGACCTTTCCCCCGGAGATATCCTCCACCTCTTCGGCCGAGAGCTGCCCGAGGGTCTCTACGTCGTGCCGCCAGTCGTGGACGCGGAAGAGCTCTTTCGGTACCGAGGGGAACATGCGGCTTAAGGCTTCCTCGGACATAGGGGTGTGGGTGCCTAAGGCGGGGAGGACCGCTTTTACCGCGTCTCCGTAATACTTCCAGGCGGTCTCGGTGAGGAGCCCCGCCAAGCTGTGAATCCGGGAGCCGTCCGGGGGAACGATGATCACCTTCCTCCGGGGCCCGAGTTTATCGAGGGCCTCGATGAAGAGCCGTTCGAGCTCGTCGCCGGAGATTCGGGCGTCGGGACCGCCCGCGCTTATCAGCAGCATGATGATATCCTCCTGTACACTTCTACCGCCAGTTCGCCCGGCGCTCCCCGGTCGACGTCGACGGTGATTACGCTCTCTTCGTGCGGGTCCGGCGCTTCGAGGGTTTCGAACTGACTTTCGAGCATCCCCGGTTTCATATAGTGGTTCTTCCGCCGTTCCATCCGGCTGCGGAGGACCTCGTAGCTCCCTTTCAGATACACGAACCGTACCGTCGGCAGCCCTTCGGTTAAAATCTCCCGGTACCGTTTTTTTAAGGCCGAGCAGGCGAGGATAACCGGCTCGTTCCGCCTTGCGTAGCGCTCAAGAAGATCGTGGAGGCGCCTGAGCCACGGCTCCCGGTCTTCGTCGGTCAGGGGGATGCCGTTTCGCATCTTCTCTTTGTTTTCGGGACTGTGAAAATCGTCGGCGTCGTGGAAATCCCAGCCGGTTATTGCCGCGAGCTCGAGGCCGATCGCCGTCTTTCCGCTGCCGGCCACTCCCATGAGGACGAGTTGGAGCTGCCGTACAGACCCGGGGGCCTCCCGGCGGGCGCTCTTATCGTGCTGTTCGGGCCGTTCGTCGGTGTTCATCGAGTTAAGTGTAGTCTTCCCGTGCGGGGAGAGTCAAAGGGCTTCGTAATAGGATAGAAAATTCCGCCGGGATGAACCGGTTTGGAAAACCGCCGGGAACGGTATGGACCCGTTCATACCCGTTATAGCTCCAGCTACCCTATTTTTATAGCGATTTCCGGATATGAGGTCACAATAGAGCCATATGAACTCTTATGAACGTGTACTGACCGCCGTTTTTCACGGCGAGCCGGACTGTGTGCCGGTAACGCCTTATATGGGAAACTATGGGGCAAAACTCGTAGGAGTCCGGATTGACGAATACTGTCGATCCGGCAAGCTCATGGCTGAAGCTCAGCTCAGGGCATTGGATATGTGTGATCAAGACGCCGTGGTCGCGCAATCAGACAATTACTACATTGCCGAGGGATTCGGTGTAAAAATTGTTCATCATCCCGACGGTACACCTACCGCTCGCGAACCCCTGATCAAGAACTTGAAAGATATCCTCAAGCTAAGGGTTCCCGACCCCCTAACCGACGGAAGGATGCCGGTCTACCTCGAAGCTATTAGCCGTCTTGCTGATGAAGTGAAAGGAGAAAGGATTATAAGGGCCCCCGGAACCGGGCCCTTCTCACTTGCGGGACACCTGATGACCCTCGACGCCTTTCTCATGACCCTGGCGATGCTCGGAATAGACGAAGATGAGGATACTGAAAAGTATTTATCCGAGCTCTTAAGGAAGACCACAGAGGCTTTGATTCGATTTCAGAAGGCCTGTGTCGACGCAGGAGCGGATATGGTGCAGGCGGGGGATTCCCTCGCTTCCCTAGACATGATATCCCCGGCTATGTACACCAAATGGGTTTTCCCGTATGAAAAGAAATTTTTTCAGGCACTCAATTCCTATGGGGAGGGGAATAAGATCCTCACTCTCCTTCACATCTGCGGCGATACTACTAAGATCCTTACCGAGATGGCGGATACCGAAGCACGGATATTGGAAATCGACTCGAAGGTCGACCTTGGGGAGGCTAAGCGCCTCGTCGGCGAGCGGAGTTGTCTGATGGGAAACATCGAACCCTCGGCGATACTCCTTCAGGGTACACCCGCGGAGGTGGAGCGAAAGTGCCAAGATGCGATCGACGCCGCCGGTACGGGGGGCGGTTTTCTCCTCGGTTCCGGCTGTGAGGTGCCCCCTTTGATGCCGTTGGAAAACATGCACGCCATGGTGAAAACAGCCAGGAGGAACACGTATCCGCTGGCCTACGGAGATTTAGAGGGAGGGAAATGATATGGATCCGAATACTGAACGGATTCTTTCGATTCGAAAGGGGATGGAAGAGAGGGGAATCGATGCCCTTATTTTGAGGCTTTCCGACAATGTTCTTTTCGCTGGAGGATATTGGCCGATGTTCGGTTTCGCCTTTTTCGTTTTCCCCAGGGAGGGAGAGCAGAAGCTTATCGTCGGTCACTGCGAGGCTCAGGAGGCGGAAAACGAATTGTGGGAAGGGGAAATCCTCTCCTATCCGTACGGTATTCTAACAGCTGCTGACCCCTACGAGGAGGTCAAAAAGCTTCTCCTCCGGATCTCGAGCGGCGCTACCGGCCGGTATAAACGGATAGGGTATGAAGCTTCTTTTGAATCGGTTTCTCCTCCATGGAATACCGCTGAGACTATGGTTCCCGGGAAAAAGACTCTAGAGGTGTATCGTTCGGTCTTCCCGTCCGCAGAGTTTGTCGACGCGGGGCCGATGCTAACGGGACTTAGATCCCGGAAGAACGCTTACGAAATAGAAAAGATTCGCATCGCCAACGAGATTTCCTGTTTTGCTCTGGAAGCCTTCAGCGATTCGGTTCGAGAGGGAGTCTCCGGGGTTGAAGCCGTTGCCGCGGTGGAAGCTGCAGCCATGATAAAGGGAACCGGGTATAAGTCCGCCCGCCGTGTCCGTGGTTTCGCCCAAATAGCTTCCGGTCCGGAGGAGACCGCCTTTGCCTACCGGCCCAATGAGATAACCACTGTCCGACGGTTTAACAATGGGGACTTGGTACTCCTCGAGCTTGCGGTAGTCGCCGACGGGTACTGGAGCGATCGGACCCGGCCGCGATCTGTCGGTAGGCCTTCCGATCTCCAACTACGAGCGTACGAAGCCGTCAGAATGGGACAGTCCGCTGCGGTCGAGACCGCAGTACACAAAACTTCGGTTTCAGAGGTCGACCGGGCGGGTCGAACTGAAATCGAGAGCCGCGGCTTCGGGGAGGAGTTCCTTCATATAACCGGCCATGGGGTAGGTTTCGCATATCATGAGCCGATACCTGCGATTGCCCCCGAACTCGATTTTGAACTCGAGGAGGGGATGATGTTCTCGGTCGAACCGGGAGTTTATTCCCCCGAGTTCGGCGGGATCAGGATCGAAGATAATGTGGTAATTACTCGTAGTGGACCGGAAGTACTCGGTCCCTATGAGACATCCCTGTACGAATAGGGTCATCGGAGGCTGTAAAGATGGACCATAAACAAATCGGATACGGAAGAATACTCCGGGACCAGATTGCCCTTGTAACCGGGGCGAGTTCGGGGATCGGAACTGGTGTCGCGGAAGCATTGGGCGCCGCCGGCGCCCGGGTCATCGTAAACTACAACTCAAATGCGGAGGCGGGAGAGGAAGTCGCCCACCGAATCATTGAAAACGGTGGAGATGCTATAGCCGTCGGAGCGGATGTTCGTAGGGAAGACCAGGTCCTCGATATGTTTCAAAAGGTTATTAATCATTATGGAACCGTAGACATTATGGTCAACAATGCGGGAATCCAGATCGACGAGGAATTTCATAAAACAACTACCGAACAGTGGTATGCCGTTGTAGATACACACTTGACCGGGACCTATCTATGTTCCCGGGAGGCAATCAAGGTATTCTTGAAAAGGGGGATGCGGGATGTCTCCCGGGCTCTGGGAAAGATCCTGTGTATGAGTTCTGTACATGACATAATTCCCTGGGCTTTCCGTTGTAATTATGCGGCGGCCAAGGGAGGAATTCTCCTTCTCATGAAGAGCATGGCCCAGGAGTATGCTGATCGAAAGATCCGGGTGAATGCTATATCCCCCGGAGCAATCCGAACACCTCTTAATCGACCCTCCTGGGAGACCCCAGAGGCCGAGAGGGATTTGTTGAAATTGGTCCCGTATAACCGGATCGGCGAACCGGAGGATGTCGGAAAGCTCGCGGTGTGGCTTGCCTCGGACGAGTCCGATTACATCACCGGTACGACTATCTACATAGACGGAGGGATGATCACATATCCGAGCATGCTTTTATTTTCCGGATTCAACCGTGAGGATAGTTGATTAATTCAGTAATAATCTGTAGGTGTTTCGGGACCCCGGAACCTTGCGGATAAAAATAACAAGGAGGCTTGAAATGAAACAAGCACGAACGATTCGTACGATGGCGTTTGTTCTCCTCGTACTCTTTGCCTGCGGTGGAATGCTCTGGGCGACGGGGCAGAAGGAAGCAAAAGACGATGGAATAACCATCGGTGTTTCCCTTCCCACTCAGAGTGTGGAACGGTGGGTACGGGACAAGAACTATCTCATCGAAGCCGGCGAGAAGAAGGGGGTCAATGTAATCGTACAGGTAGCTAACGACGATGCGGGAAAGCAGATTTCTCAGTGTGAAAACCTCATCTCCCAAGGCGTAGACGCTTTGATTATTGCTCCCCATGATGCGGAGGCTTCAGCGACTTCGGTGAAGGCCGCCAAGGATGCGGGTATCCCCGTATTCAGCTACGTACGGCTTATACTGAACGCGGACATAGATGCCCATGTGGCGGACGACTTTGAGAAAACCGGTGAGCTTCAAGGAAAATACCTTGCTACTGTAGCCCCAACGGGTAATTATGTACTTCTCCGCGGGGCAAAGGAAGATTTCAATTCGGTTCTTTTCTTCAGGGGCGCTATGAAGCACCTTCAACCGCTTATCGACAACGGAGATATCAACGTAGTGATGGACCAAACTGCTCAAGGGTGGGATCCGGAAAACGCCTTGAAGATCGTGGAAAACGCCTTGACCGCTACCAATAACGATATCGATGCGGTCTTAAGCCCTAACGATGGACTCGCGGGTGGAGCCATTCAGGCGCTAGCTGCTCAGGGTCTCGCGGGTAAGGTGCCGGTTACTGGTGGAGATGCCGGTCTCGATGCTGCGAAGCGTATCGTAGCGGGAACTCAGTCGATGACTGTTTTTCGTGACATCAAGTCGCTAGCGGAAAAGGGAATCGAAATTGCCATAAGGCTTATCAACGACGAGCCCATTGACGATCTTGCCACCAGCACCATCGACAATGAGTACAAAGAGGTTCCCCTCGTGTCCGGTGAAGCAATAACCGTAACCAAGGCCAATATCGATGAAGTCCTCATCGAATCAGGATATCACAGCCGGGAAGACGTGTACGGACAATGAAAAGGAATCAGTGCGTCTCTGAACACTTAAACTGATAGGGTATGCCCGGGGGCTTACACTCCCGGGCATACGATTTTTACTAAAAGGTCTTACTATGAACGACTACATCTTAGAAATGATGGACATCACCAAAGATTTTCCCGGAGTCCGCGCGCTCGATTCGGTCAACTTCAAGGTACGACGCGGGGAGATCCACGCCCTCGTCGGTGAAAACGGAGCGGGAAAATCTACCCTCATGAAAGTCCTAAGCGGTGTATTTCCTCATGGAAATTACGAGGGAAGTATAGTCTTAAACGGTGAAGAGCAAAGATTTCAATCCATCCGGGACAGTGAGTGCGCCGGTATCGCAATTATTTATCAGGAGCTTGCCCTCGTTCAAGAGCTGGATATATGTGAAAACATATTTTTGGGAAATGAGATATCGGATAGAGGTTTTATTCATTGGGATAAGGCTTACAGCATGACCAAGGACGCCCTATCGAAGGTCAACCTGGGGAATCTCAATCCGACCACGACGATTATCAACCTCGGAGTCGGCAAGCAGCAACTCATTGAGATTGCGAAGGCGATCATAAAAAACATAGACATACTCATTCTGGATGAACCCAGCGCGGCCCTATCCGAATCGGAGGTCGAGAATCTCTTCTCGATTCTTCGGGATCTTAAGAAAGACGGAGTTACTTGCATCTATATTTCCCACCGTCTTGAGGAAGTTTTTGAAATCGCCGATACGGTCACGGTTCTGAGGGATGGGCAAACCATCGACACTCAGCCTGTTAAGAATATCGATAATACCCAGCTTATATCTATGATGGTAGGACGAAAACTTACCCAGATGTTCCCGCGGAAGGAACATAAACCGGGAGAAGCGGTCCTGGAGCTCAAGAATTGGAGCGTTTACTCACCGGAGCTTCCGGACAAGAAAGTCTTGAAGGATATAAACCTCAGGATTCGGAGAGGCGAAATACTAGGAATCTCCGGGCTCATGGGGTCGGGACGTACTGAACTCGCCATGAGCATCGTCGGGGCCTATGGTATTAAGAGACAGGGGGATATTGTGTTGGAGGGCAAAAAAGTCCGTATATCCAGTCCCTTGGACGCTATTAAATACGGAATCAGTTGTCTCTCGGAAGACCGCAAAAACGAGGGGCTCGTAATGGGGATGGACATTGGTAAAAACATATCATTGGCTAGCCATAGGAAGATTTCATCCCATGGGGTCATCGACAAGAATGCCGAGATACAGGCGAGTGAGAGCTTCATTTCCATGTTGAGAATCAAATGTTCCTCTATCGAGCAGGAGGTGAGGAATTTGAGCGGAGGAAATCAGCAGAAGGTAGTCCTGGCGAAATGGCTGATGACGGCTCCCAAAGTACTAATCCTAGACGAGCCGACCCGCGGTATCGATGTGGGAGCGAAGGTGGAAATCTATAACATCATGAATCGGCTCGTCGAGGAGGGTGTATGCGTGGTGATGATCTCATCGGAGCTTCCCGAGATACTCGGCATGAGCGACCGCGTTGTAGTTATGAGCGAAGGAAGAATTACCGGCGATTTCGATTGGAGAGTAGCGACACAAGAGAGAATTCTTGAATATTCGATCGGAGGAAGGGAGTACACCTATGACGGAGCAAAATAAAAAGGAAAGCAACTCTGACGTTTCTATTAAAAGTGTAATTGTAGAATCGTTTAAAAAAAATATTCGACAGTACACTATGTTTCTGGCCCTCATCGCCATAATGATTATATTTTCCTTTCTGACTCGATCAATCTTTTTGTCGGTAAGGAATTTGTCTAATCTATTCCTTCAGAGTGCGACGGTTTCTATCATCGCAATGGGTATGGTGCTTATAATCGTAGCGGGACATATTGACTTGTCGGTAGGGTCTTACGTAGGATTCGTAGGCGCGATCGTGGGAGCCCTTCAGGTACGAGGTGATTTCGGTGTTCTCCCCGCGATTATCCTAGCGCTTGTCGTTGGACTCGCAATCGGATGTTGGCAGGGTTTCTGGGTGGCTTATCGCGGGGTCCCGGCTTTCATTGTTACATTGGCAGGATCGCTGGTTCTGCGGGGGGGTACCCTTGGGGTGACGCAGGGACAGACACAGGCTCCCCTTCCCGAAGATTTCCTTGTTTTAGGACAGAAGTATCTCCTGCAACTGGGATTGTTTAAGAACGATTCGAGTCTCTTTTTAGCGGTCACTGTAATACTCCTTTTCATTGTCATGTATGTCAAACGGAGGCGTTCCCGTATCAAATACGGTTTCGAAGTTTTGCCCTTAAAGGTGCAGGTCTTGAAAATTCTCGGAATTTCTGTTCTCATAGGGGTAGTTTTTTCCATCCTGATCCGCTATCTGGGCATCCCTTATGCGATTCTCTTGGTTATGATCATCGCGGTTTCACTACATTTCGTCGCTAATAACACCGTGTTCGGCCGACAGATTTATGCGTTAGGGGGAAACAAAGAAGCCGCTCGACTTTCCGGAATCAACATCAAGAGAAGAACCTTTGTGCTATTTGTTCTTATGGGCTTTCTGACTTCGGTTGCCGCGCTGGTTTTTACATCCCGGGTAGGCGGGGCTACCGCGGCGGCGGGGCAGATGATGGAGCTCGACGCCATTGCTGCGGCGGTTATCGGCGGTACCAGCTTGACCGGAGGGGTCGGGACCATAGCGGGGGCCATCGTAGGAGCCCTTGTGATGACCAGTTTGGACAACGGGATGAGTCTTATGAATCTGGATGTTACCTTCCAATATGTAGTCAAAGGACTTATCCTGCTACTAGCGGTATGGATAGACATCGCTTCGAGAAAACTGAAGGAGGATTGATAAGAACTGATGCAATCGGCGCTTCTAGAGCTCAAGAACATAACGAAAGTTTTTTCTGAGTTTCGAATATTGGACGATATTTCGTTGCAGGTAGAGGAAAACTCCATTCACGCAATCGTAGGGGAGAACAAAGCCGGTAAGACGACTCTCATGAAAATCTTAAACGGCTATTATCCGTATGGTCACTACGAAGGAGAGATCTTTCTCAGGGGTGAACAACAGAGATTTCATTCAATACGTGAGAGCGAGCAGTCGGGTGTTTCGGTCATTTATCACGAATTGGCTTTAGTCAAGCAGCTTTCGGTAAGTGAGAATCTCTTCCTCGGCCACGAGGTTGCCGAGCGGGGTATTATCAATTGGAACAAATCATTTTCAAGGGCAAAGAGCGCCCTCGAGGAGGTCGGCCTTCAGGTAAGTCCGGTCGATTCTATTAATCAATTATCGGGGCGTCAGCAGCTGTTCTTAGAAATTGCCCGGGCCCTCATACGGGACTGTAGGATTTTAATTTTAGACGAGCCGTCACTATTTTTGACACGGCCCGAATGCGAAGAGCTTTTCGTTCTTGTGAGGAAGCTGAAACAGAAAGGAATTACCTGTATTTATGTATCAAAAAAGCTCTACGAGGTTTTCGAGCTTGCCGACAGGGTCACTGTGATTCGTGAAGGAAGAGTTGTCGTTACCAAAGACCTCAAGGATGTTAATGAAAATCAGATTCGTGCGATGATGGACGGACGCGATCTGGTCATTGCGGACCCGAGAAAAGCTTCACGGTATCGGGGAAACGGCATAATAGATGCCGAATTTGAGGAAATCGTAGATGAAGACAATAAATACATAATATCCGGATTTCCGAAATCCGAAATAAACGACCTAACGGAAAATATTGCAGGTCTCATGAAGGCTCTGAAGAAGCCTCTCGAGCAGATAGTCAAGCTCATGGAGCGGGATACAGAAGAGGGGCGAAAGATCAAGACCCTCCTCGAGTATTTCAAACAAAAAGAAACCTATTTACACCGGATCGCCATAAAGTCGCAGGGGGCGTATGAGATTATCGACGTTAGGGAGATCGAGTTTATAAGGTCCGAGGAGGGGCTGGTTTTTATCCATCTGCTCGGAAGAAGACTTCTATTCGATGTCCCTTTGAGTACGATCGAAAAGAAGCTCGATCCGTCCGATTTCTTTCGAATCCACCGCAATACTATAGTGAATCTGCGGAAGATAAAAAAGGTTGAGCCTTTGGGAAAAGGGGTGTACAGGGTGGAAATGGACTTCGGGGATCGGATTCAAGTAAGCAGGGCCCGGGCTCTTGAGTTCAGAGAGAAGATCGGAATCCAGCTCGACTAATTATTCAGCTGATCCTCGACATAAAAGCTTGGCGAAAATCGGTTTCCGGGTCGGCTTGAAGTCTTTTGATCATCGGTTTGAGAACGTTGTAGGAGTAGTGGATGTCCTCTTTGAGTGTAGCGGCGAACTTTTTTTCATCTCCCCGCAAGAAGGTGTCCAGCATCTTTTCGTGGACCTCGAACGAGGGCATCCGGGTTTCGACGATCTCCGTATTGATTGCCAGGTAGGGGCCTATACGTGCCCATAGTCCGTTGACTATTTCCAAGAGAAGAGGGGACCTGCTGAACTCGTATATCGTAAAGTGAAACAGGTGATTCTGATGAATATAGTCCCGGGGCTTGTCCAAGGTGTCTCTTAGTGAGTCCAGGAGGGGCAGGAGGATCTCCTCGGCATTTTCGGGCTGATATCTGCAGGCCCGTGCGGCGATATATCCCTCGGTGAGGTTCCGGATACGATAGATCTCGTTGAACTGCTTGAGATCGATGGTGCTGACCCGGTAGTCACGGTTTGTCCTCCGTGATATTACGTGTTCCGATTCGAGTTGAAACAAAGCTTCTCTGACCGGAACGATACTGACATTGAACTGTTCCGACAGCGCTTTTAATGTAAGGGGCTGTCCGGGAAGGAGGTCACCGGAGATGATCTTTTCCCTGAGCAGGTAGTATACCTTTTCGCGCAGGGTGAGCTTTTCGACTTTATCCGATGCCATAATTTCTTATCATCCGCTACCTGTTAAAGTATGTCAATCAAAGAATATTAATAATTCTAGCAAATTTTTACTTGACAGTCAATATGTTATAACATAGAATATAAATTATAATCAAAAGTTATAATACAGAAAAATTAATCGAAAGATAATTTGGAGCCTGCTGTGGAACAAGGTGCAGATGCGGAACTCAAAACACGCTTTAACGGATTGAAACATTTTTTCACGGTTCCCCGGATCGTGACCTTAGCGATCGTGGTTGTATTGGCCGTCTTGGCCGGCCTGTTCGTACCCCGCTTTTTTACGGTGAATAATCTCCTGAATATCGTTGTACAGACGAGTCCGATAGGACTCATGGCGATCGGCATTACCTTCGTTTTTATTACCGGAGGTATCGATCTGTCCCAACCCGCGGTTATGGCCATGGCGGCGGTCCTTGGAGCAATGTACATGGTCACTACCGGAGATGCCTTTGTAGGATCCTTGATAACGGTGGCCGTTGCCATGGGAGTGGGACTTTTCAACGGCTTCGCCGTGGCTAAGCTCAAAATGATCCCCTTTGTCGTTACCCTCTCGATGATGGTGGTAGCGGGGGGGCTCGCGGTGTGGTTTACTGATGCGACCAGCGTCTACGGCCTTCCCGATGGTTTTATCAACCTGCTCACCGGAAGCCTCGGGCCGATTCCGGTACCGATAATCATCCTCATCGTATTCACCGCAATTGGGCATTTCTTTTTGAGTAAAACCCTTTTCGGGCGAAAGGTCTTCGCCGTGGGTATCAATATCGAGGCGGCCAAGGTTTCAGGCATTCGATCAACGAGGGTCCTGTTGAGTGTCTATGTAGTAAGCGGTTTCTTTGCCGGTATCGCCGGCATCCTGTCCACGGCGAGGCTCGGGTCCGCGGCTCCGTCGATGGGTGCCGAAACCATGGTCTTGGATGTGGTCAGCTCCGCGGTCATAGGGGGAGTCAGTATCTACGGCGGGGTGGGTACCATCCTCGGGGCCGTTTTCGGAGCGCTGTTTATTACCGTCATTAGTAATGTTATGAATCTTATCGGAGTTTCTTTCTACACCACCCTTGTGGTGAAGGGGATGATTATTGTGATGGCCACCGGACTCGATGCATTCAGGAAACGTATGTCGGTTACCACCAGGTAAAGGAACGGAAGTATGAAGCTGAAAATGAAAAATATTCACAAATCCTTTTCGGGGGTCAAGGTTCTCGAGGACGTCGATCTCGAAGCGGGAAGCGGAGAGGTTATGGGACTCGTGGGAATCAACGGAGCCGGAAAGTCGACTCTCATGAATATTATAGTCGGTGAAGTCTCCAATGACTCCGGAGAAATTTTCTTAGGGGAAGAAGAGCTCAAGATAAATAGTCCGAAAGAGGCCGAGGCGTATGGAATATCCCTTATTCACCAGGAACCGGTAGACTTCGGCTATATGACGGTGGCGGAAAACATTTTTATATCGAATCTGCCGCGGGGAAAGAGCAGGCTCTTCGTAAGCAAGAAGCGGATGGAAGAAGAATCGCGGAAGCATCTTAAGCGGCTCGGGAGCGACCTCTCTCCGAAGACGCGGATGAATGATCTTTCCATGGGGCAGAGACAGCTCGTGGCCGTAGCGCGGGCTCTGAGTCAGGAATCAAAGGCAATCCTTTTTGATGAACCGACCTCGTCGCTGTCCATCAAAGAAAGAAAGAACCTCTTCGAGCTCATAGGCAAGCTCAAAGAAAACGGAGCGATAATCATCTATATTACCCATTTTCTCGACGAGGTCTTAGAGATATGCGACCGGGTTTCGATCCTTCGAGACGGGAAAATGGCCAGTACCGGTGAAATCTCCGATTATGCCTTGAAGGATATTATACGGGAGATGATCGGAAAAGAGGTGAAAACCTACAAGCACTGTGAGAAGAGCGAGTGCGGGAACGCCGTTCTCGAAGTGAAGAATCTCTCATCCGGAGATAACTATTCGGACATCAATTTTATGCTCCATTCCGGTGAGGTCCTCGGGATCTGGGGGCTTATGGGAGCCGGTCGGACCGAGATAATCCGGTCCCTCCTGGGTCTCGATCCTATTTCATCGGGAGAGGTTCGAATGGCCGAGGGCGGAGTCATGCGTGTTATCTCACCGGATGCCCTCCTGCAGACGGTGGGATATGTGACCGAAACGCGCCACGACGACGGGTTATTTTTGTCTAAGCCGGTGTGGTGGAACGTTACTTCGGGAAACCTGAGATCCTTTGCCGAAGCCCCATTCAATAAGATGGACGTGGAGAAAGAGAAAAAAGCCGCCCTTTCTGTTACCAAGCAGCTCAACGTCAAAATGCCGGGTATTGATGCCCCGGCAGTAGAGCTGAGCGGAGGTAACCAGCAGAAGGCCGTTCTATCAAAATGGCTTCAGAGGAATCCGAACATATTCTTTCTCGATGAGCCGACCCGGGGAGTCGACGTCGGTGCGAAGAACGAAATCCAAAAACTGATACGGCAGTTAGCATCCGAAGGGGCCGCGGTCCTCTTAGTCACCTCTGAAGTGGAGGAGATAATGAATTTGAGCGATCGGATCGTGGTGATGAGGAAGGGGCGCTTCGTCAAAGAGGTTCCCTTCGAAGACTTTTCGAAAGAACAGCTTATGGCGCTCAGTGTAGGTGAGGAGAGTACGTAATGGAGAGCACTCAGAAAAATATTCGCATCGGAAGGTTTTTCCTTTCCAACGGATTTTACGTTGTTTTTGCCGCTTTATTCATTTTCTATTCCCTCTCTTCTCAGTACTTTCTGACCCCTATGAATATCCGAAACGTTTTTTCCGATTCGGCGGCACTCATGGTGACGTGCGCCGGCTTAGGATTCGTTGTCCTTACCGGTTCTTTAGATCTTTCCGTCGGATCGATCGGATTTGTCTGCGCGGCTATAAGCGGGTTGATGATCAAGGCGGGGTATTCCCCATGGCTGAGCTTTTTCCTTGCCCTCATAGGGGGGATTATCCTCGGTTCAGTCAACGGCGCGCTTATCTCGTATCTCAGATTTAATCCTCTTTTGGTTACCTTGGGGATGATGATAGGGCTCAGGGGCGTTGCTATGCACTTGAGCCGGGGGTGGCAGATCTATCTTCCCGGAGAAGTGAAACAGATGGCTGTTTCATTGCTCGGTCCCGTACCGCGGCTGGTTATCTTCGCGCTCCTCGTTATCATCCTAGGGCAGATAGTCTTAAGCAGGTCGAAGTTCGGCCGCTATGTGGTAGCCCTCGGGTGCAACGAGAACTCCGCGAGAAGAGTGGGGATCAATGTAAACAGGATCCGATTTCTCGTCTTCGTTGTATCCGGTGCCTGTGCCGCCCTCGGGGGATTGGTGGCGATGCTCAACATGGGCGTGCTTCAACCGACCCTCGGAAAAGGTCTCGAGTTTATCGCGGTCGCCGCAATCGTCATGGGAGGAACGAGCCTCTTCGGAGGAAGGGGTTCACTCCTGCCGGGAACACTCCTTGGCGTTCTTATGTTAGGTATTATAGAGAACGGGCTGGCCCTTCTCGGAGTTTCCCCCTTCGCATATCCCCTGGTACGGGGTGTCGTTATTTTTATCGCTATGTACGCGGATAGTCTCAAAAGTTCGAGGATCGCGCGTATCTGATATCACTTTGTGTGTAAATGAACCGTATGGTTCAAAAAAAATACTATGGAGGTAATAACCATGAAGAAACACAGAATACTTATCTGTGCACTCATCCTCGCCGTACTAGGCGGTATGGCCGTTTGGGCGGGAGGCGAGCAGGAAGCCGGACCGAAGGCCGTCCCCGCAGAAACCGAGGCAGGCCCGGGAGACATCGATGTCGGTATCTCCTTCGCCTCGAAGCAGACCATCTTCTATCAGCAGGCCGAAGACATGCTGAAACAGGCCGCTAAGAATTGGGAGCAGGAAACCGGCAGGAAGATGAACATCAACGTCACCGTTGCCGATGCCGATGTCGCCCGGCAGGCCGCCAATATCGAGGACCTCATCGCCCGGCAGCCCGATATCATCCTTATGGTGCCCCAGGACTCAAAGGCGATAGTCTCAAGCATCAAAGCGGCGCACAGGGCCGGTATCAAGGCGATGACCTTTATCCGCGCCGCCAGCCCCGACGCCGAGGAACCCGCGGACGCCCATGTCGGATTGGATACCATTAATCAGGCGTATGTCGCCGGCAGGTACCTTCTCAAGATGATGGAGGACGACGGCGTAGAGCCTAAGATTATTCATGTTATCGGAGACCTTCGGGATGAAAATGCCGTTAACCGGCAGCTCGGCTTCGAGAAGGCCGCCCGGGAGTTCGATGCGACTATTCTTACCACAGTTCCTTCCGAGTGGAACCCCGACAAGGCCCTTTCGGGTCTGTCCGCCGCACTCCAGGCGTATCCCGACGCGAACGCCCTCTTCGTGGCGAGCGACTTTCTCTTAGGAGCGGTCCAGACCGCCTGTGAGCGGGTCGGTAAATGGGCGCCCTACGGTGAGCCCAATCACATGTACCACGCCAATGTCGATGTTCAGCCGAACGCCCTCGTACCAATCGAACAGGGCTACATCGATGTTAACACCCTGTGGGACCATTACAAGCAGGGAATCGCCGCGGTCGAAACAATCGTCGCCCTCGTCGACGGTCAGACCCTTCCCACGACGGAGATTCTGGTCAAACCGCGTATCGTAACTCCGGAAAACATCGCCTCGATGGAGAACATCTCCTCGAGGAACTATCAGTAAACAGCAAAAACTATGCAGCCCCGGGCGTACCGTCCGGGGCCATATATTCATGGAGCAGAGCATGTACGGATACTTTAATAGAATAGCGATTGTAGACCTCTCAACCGGTAAAGTCAGCTACCGATCCCTCGAAGAAAAGCAATGGAAGATGTTCGTCGGGGGGAGCGGAATCGGAGCGCTCCTGCTTCATGAGTATACGGATAAAGATACCGATCCCTTAGGTCCCGATAACGTCCTCATTTTTATGACCGGCCCGGTAACGGGAACCCGGGTTTTCTCCTCCGATCGGTTCGAGGTCATTACAAAATCGCCGCTGACCGGAATATACGCGGAAGCCGACTGCGGCGGCCGCTGGGGGGAGATGCTCAAGAAATGCGGCATCGACGGGCTCATCCTCAAAGGGGCGGCCGAGAAACCGTCGTACCTCTTTGTGACCGACGACGGTATCCAGATACGGGACGCCGCACATCTACGGGGTAAAGATACCTTCGAAACCGATGAGATTCTTAGAGACGAGACCGACTCGAAAGCACGTACCGTCGCCATCGGCCCGGCGGGGGAGAATCTGGTCCGTTTCGCCTGCATCATCGCCGGGGGGGAAGAGGGAAGAGCCGCGGGACGCGCGGGGGTCGGTACGGTCATGGGCTCGAAGAAGGTGAAGGCTATCGTTGCCCTGGGAACTAAGAAAGCGGAAATAGCGGACCGCGACGGCTTAAAGGATTATATCAAGAACAAGGCCCCAACAATGGTCCGGATGCTCACCGAAGATCTTGAGTTTCGCCAGTACGGGACTTCCATCGGTGTGGAAGGACAGGAAGTCATGGGGGACCTTCCGATCAAGAACTGGTATCAGGGCAACTGGCCGGAGGGGGCAAAGAAGATCTCCGGATACGCCCTCGCCGGGAAATACCTGACCAAGAATTACCATTGCGGACGCTGCGTTATCGGCTGCGGCCGTACTGTAGAAGTGAAGGAGGGCCCCTATAAGATAGAAGAAGCCGCGGGTCCGGAATACGAGAATATCGCCATGCTCGGGAGCAATCTCCTGGTAGACGACATAGGAGCCATATGCAAGGCAAACGATCTGTGCAACCGGTATGGTCTGGACGCTATATCCACCGGAGCGCTTATCGGTTTTGCTATGGAAGCGTACGAACGGGGCTTGATCACCCGGCAAGATACCGGCGGAATCGATCTGGTGTGGGGGAACGGCGGCGCGGTTGTAGAGATGGTGGAAAAAATCGCGTATAGAAAGGATCTCGGCCGGACCCTCGGGGAAGGTATCCTTCGTGCGGCCGAAACAATAGGCGGAAACAGCATCGAATTCGCGGTCCATGTCAAAGGGCTCGATTTTCCCGCTCACGATCCGAGGGCGAAGGTGAGCGATGCTCTTGGATACGTCACCTCGAACAGAGGAGCGTGTCATCTCCAGGCGTACACCCACGATTTCGAGAACTGGTACGCCATGCCCGATTACGGCTATCCGGAAACCATGGACCGCTTCGATACGAGCATCAGGAAGGTGCAGATGGTTATCGACTTCCAGCATCTCATGAGTATGATCGATTCTATTCATGTCTGTAAGTTCGTGATCTTCGGGGGGATGACCGCGAACCCCCTGATCGAAGTTCTCAATCTGGTGACCGGGTGGGATTTAGACCAGGACTCCTTCCGTTGTGCCGGGGAACGGATCTTTACACTCAAGCGTTTGTACAATAACAAGCTTGGGATATCGAGGAAGGATGATGTACTCCCGCCCCGGATACTTCTTCATCCACGGGGAGGGACCTGCGGAGATTTCGTCCCGCCCCTGAATGCGATGCTCAGGGATTACTACCGGATCCGAGGATGGACCGAGTTCGGCATCCCCTCCGGGGAAACGGTTGAGAAGCTGGGACTCGAGTCCTATCTGCCCGTGTAGGTAAGAGTACGATGGAGTACACCGCGACAATCCGCTTATACGGAGCACTCAGGGGATACTTCGAAAAGGACGAATACTTAGTTCGCTTCGAAATCCCTGAGATCAAGATCCGGGAGCTCATGAAAAGGCTTCGTGCCCTCTGCGGGGCTGAAGCGGTGGAGAAATTATATTCCTTTGATAAAGGCGATTTTGCGGCGGGAATCCTCTGCATCATCGACAACAAGACCGCCGAGGGGCCGGGCGAAATGCTCGAGCTGCCCTCGGAGGTCAAGTTTCTCAAACACATGCCTGGAGGATGAAGGATGAATTCGTATGAACGGGTGCAGGCGGCTGTTCATTTCAAGAAACCCGACTGCGTGCCGGTAGCGCCCTATATGGGAAACTTCGGCGCGGTATTGGCCGGAGTACCGGTACACAAATACTGTACTTCCGGAAAACTTATGGCCAAGGCCCAGTACGAGGCCTGTCAGGAGATAGATCAGGATGTGCTCGTGGCCCAGTCGGACAACTACTACATCTCGGAGGGGTTCGGGATGGAGGTTCAGCACCACGAGAACAGCACTCCGACCTTTAGAAAGCCGGCCTTCGAGGAGACAAAAGACATCTACCGCTTAAAAATTCCGGACCCCTTTAAAGACGGCCGGATGCCGGTCATTCTCGAAGCGGTCGAGCTCCTATCGGCGCGGGTAAAGAAAGAGAAGGTTATCCGTGTTCCCGGAAGCGGACCTTTCACTCTTGCCGCTCACCTGATGGGGACCGAAAAGTTTCTGATCCATCTCGCCACCATCGATGCTTCGGGTGACGCGGGAGAGGTGGAGGTCATGCACGATCTCCTCGAGATGTGCACCGAGGCGGTCATCCGGTTCCAGAGGGCCTGTATCGATACCGGCGCCGACATAATTCAGGTGGGAGACTCTCTGGCCTCTATCGATATGATCTCACCGGATATGTACCGCACATGGGCGTACCCCTACGAAAAGAAGTGTTTCGATGAGGTCAACGAATATGGGCGGGAGAAGGACTGCATGTCCATTCTCCACATATGCGGGGACACCACCGCCATTCTCGAGGACATGGCGGACACGGGAACCGACATCGTGGAGATAGATTCCAAGGTAAGCATGCGGACCGCCAAGGAGACGATAGGGGACAGGAGCGCCCTTATAGGGAACTTAGAGCCCTCGGCGGTCCTCCTCCAGGGAACTCCGGAATTAGTCCACGAAAAGTCCCGGGAAGTCATCAGGGACGCCGGCGAGAACTACGGCCTCATTTTAGGCTCCGGATGTGAGGTGCCGCCGAACACCCCTAAGGAGAATATCCTCGCTATGGTCCGGGCGGCGCGGGAAAGCAGGTATTGAGCATGAATGAAGCGGTACGAAATTGGTTCGATAGGTGTACACGACTCGGGGGTATAGAAAAGGTGCGCTCGGGACGCGTCGAAGAGGCGGACACCCTCCTGTATCGGAATAGTCTCAAGAAATTCGGGGAAAAGATATACCTCTTCGCTTTAAAACTCGAAGAGGGAAAATACGTCGGATCGTTTCCGGATAACCGCCTCAAGTTGAACGGAGAGTATCTCGGATACGGGAAAGAGAGGATTTTCGTAGCTCCCTACAACGGCGAGAACACCCACAGACTGCGGGACGCGGTCCCTTTCCTCTCTCCAGTCCCGCTTCCCCGGGAAGGGGTGAGTTTCGGAACGGGCGACCGATTGGGGTTAGCGACTCCCGGGCACGCTCGGGTGATGAATCGCTATGAAGCCCATCCCGTGTTTGCTCAGCAATCGGTGAGGGAATTGGAGCTCATGGGAAGGAGTTACCGGGACGTTCTCGACGATGTGTGCTGGGGCATTTTGAGAGAAGGGTATGAACAGCCCTGGAGCGCCGACGGTGATCATCTAAAAACCGCCGAATGGATCGATGAAGCTCTCCGATCGGGGTGCACCATGATTACCGCGGACCTTTCGGAGCACATTCGCGGCCGGTTTGCCCGCGTCGATATACGCGAGCTTAAAGCGGGCTACGGATCACTGTCCGATGCGTATGTAGAGGAAGTGAAAAAGCGCTATCTCGATAGATCTTTTCTTCTGCCTGGAGATAACCGCATCGAGTTTGACGAGGAGGAGCTGTTTCGTTCCGTCCTTATCTACCGCGAGGCTGTAGAGTATGCTTACGAGCTTTACACAGAGGCATGTGCTCGGAATATTCCATTCTCCTTCGAAATCTCTATAGATGAAACCGGAACCCCCACCACACCCCAGGCCCATATCTTCGTCGCCCGGGAGCTCGAGCGCCGGGGGATCGATTTCGTGAGTTTGGCCCCCCGGTTTATCGGCGAGTTCCAAAAGGGGATCGATTATATCGGCGATGTCGATCTATTCCGCCGGGACTTTTCCGTACACGACGCGGTGGCCCGGGACAGGGGATATAAGATATCGGTCCATTCGGGAAGTGACAAGTTTTCAATATTTCCCATAGTCGGGGAAATAGCGGATAATTTTCATGTAAAGACCTCCGGGACCAATTGGCTCGAGGCATTGAGAACGATATCACGAATAGAGCCCGATCTGTTCAGGCGTATACACGATACGGCCCTCGAAGTCTTTCCGGAAGCTCAAAAATATTACCATGTAACCCCCGATCTGGACACTCTCACCGATCCCGAATCTCTCGAAGACTCGGAGCTCGAAAGGGTGTTCGGAAATACGGCGAATCGTCAGGTCCTTCATATATGCTACGGAGAGCTGTTCAAAGACTCCGGTATGAGAGGTTCGGTGTACTCAGCTCTCGCTGAAAAAGAGGACGCATATGAGAAGGTTTTGGGCGATCATATAGGAAAACATTTGGACACCCTAGGTGTACGAAAGAGGAAATAAACTGTGAAAGCATTAGTAAAGACAAAAACCGGCATCGGCAACATCGAGGTACGGGAAATAGAGAAACCGCGGATATCTCCAAACGAGGTGCTTATCCGGGTCCACGCCGCGGGAATCTGCGGCTCCGATCTCCATATCTATAACTGGTCGACCCAGGTAACCATGAATGTGCCCGTGGCCATGGGGCACGAGTTCAGCGGAGTGGTGGAAGAGGTTGGTGATGAAGTTACCGGTTGGAAGCCCGGTGACCGGGTGACCGCCGAGCCGAGCTATTCGGTGTGCGGTAAGTGCGCGTACTGTATGGCCGGAAGGTACAACCTCTGCAATCAGCGGAAGGTATTAGGCTTCTATACCGACGGGGCCTTTGCCGAATACGTCGCCGTGCCCGCCTACCGGGTACACAGGCTCCCCGATTCGATAAATTTCAACGAAGGAGCCCTGACCGAGCCCCTGGCCTGCTGCGTTCATGGTATCCGCGAGCTCGCCGACATCGGTCTCGGTGAGTTCGTCGTTCTGACCGGACCCGGCGCAATGGGACTCCTCTCGCTGCAGGTGGCCAAGTCCGCGGGGGCGGTGGTCGCGGTAATCGGTACGGAAAAAGACCGGGACCGTCTGAAGTTGGCCGAACAATTAGGCGCCGATTACACCTATGTTCTCGAAGAGGAGAAGTTCCGCGAAGAAATACCGTCTCTTACCGATTCGCTGGGTGCCGACTCCGTTGTCGAATGTTCCGGCGCCGGGCCCGCGGTGAATACCTGTTTCAGTCTCCTCAAAAAAAGTGGTAAATATCTCCAGCTCGGTCTCTTCGGTAAGCCAATAACCGTCGACTTCGAGAGCATCGCCTACCGGGAGTTCCAAGTCTACGGCTCCTTCGCCCAGAAGTGGTCGGCCTGGAAGCTCTCCTTGGGTCTTATGGAGCGGGGAGAGGTGGATCTTAAATCGGTTATAAGCCACGAGTATACTCTCGATCAATGGGAAACAGCGTTTCAGAAGATGAACGATAAAGAAGGGCTCAAGATAATCCTTAAACCGTGAACCACCGGCCTCCTTCGTGCGGCGGATCGTTCCCGGACGTCCTTAACCGTTCTCTTTTTTCCGTCTTGTCCTGTACTGCCCGGTACCGTCGTAGAACCTGCCGAGCCATCGGTCCCAGGGAATCTTCGATCCGCCGAAGTTGCAGGACACGTAGCGGTGATGCAGATAGTGGAAATATGAGCCGGTATGCAGCCGCCCCTTGAAGAGAGGCGGTTCGAAACCGGTATGGTCGTTTGCCGGGATGAGTCCGGTCACCTGGATTGTAAAAAGAAAATGCAGGGGATGGGAGGGAACGATGAAATGGACTGCCGCGACGCTGAAGTACATAAGGTGTTCCAAAGGGTGCATCGCCAGCCCCGACCACGGTCCGGGATTCGGATTCTTGTGATGAACTGTGTGGATGGTCCTTAAGAGCGGTTTCCAGTGCAGGAGCTTGTGGATGAAGTAGAAGTGGGTCTCCCGCCAGAAAGGAATGAGGAGAAACAGGCCCGCAAACCATACCGGATTCTCCTCCCACGAAATCAAGGGAACACGACCATTCGCCGCGAGCCATAGATAGAGTACCTCCCATCCCGTCCAGATCGGTACCCCGTAAACACAGGCCCTGAAAATATTATCCAAGGTCTGGCTCTTGAACAGGAATTGTCTGTTCCCCGTGGTCTGCCATTTGGGATCGTATTTTCTATCCGTGCCATGGAGCTTGAAGGTGTAGAGAATCAAATGAAGCATACCGTAGATAAACCAGGTCAGCCCCATGTTCCGGGCGAATATGAGGGTAATCCAACCGATTCGAAATGTTATCATCTCCTCGAGGGACGGGGTCAGCAAGAACCACGATGATGCGGCTATACCGAAAAAGAGGAGGTGGTTCGGCCACAGGAATCCGGGGTATCCGAAAAACCACTTGAAAAAACGACCTAAGCTCCATGGACGGCTGATAAAAGGTGCGTAAGAGCATGTATAAGGCGGACTCCAGTATCCCTTTGAATCGTAGGAACCTTTGGTAGACTTACCTGATGTATCGGTTGAATGGTCATTATTTGACATCTTCACTTTCTCCGCACAATAATTCTTCCTCGTGCATTAAATATACCATCAAAACACTAATACTTAAGAAGAAATTGTCGGATGGTGTTTTTATCATGCTGACTGGTGAAATATGCCTCTAAAAGGATTTCTTTTGGATGGTATTAACTGAAAACCATAGATAACAACCGTTTATTGGGCACTTTCTACCGTTCGTACTTTTTTTATTGTAATAAAGGGGTGTCGTGCTATGTTGATAGTAAATTTTTTTAGGAGGACTGTCATGAAAGGACGCATTGGAAAGGTAATCTTAATTTCGGTAACCTCACTCTTGCTTTGTACGGCTTTAGTCTTAGCGAGCGGTGAACAGGAGACCGGAGCGGCTGAGGAGGTAACCAAAACGGACGGTTTCGTTGTTGCTCTTAGTAATAGCTACATCGGAAATAATTGGCGAACTCAAATGATTAACGGTTTCAAAGAGATGGCGGAATATTATAAGGAGAAAGGACTAATTTCGAAGTATATAGTCCAGAGTTCCGGTGTAGATGTCAATAATCAGATTGCTCAAATCAGGAACATGATTAATTCAGGAATTGATCTTTTAATTATTGATCCCAGCTCGCCGACGGCACTCAATCCCATTATAGAAGAAGCCA
The DNA here is from genome assembly GCA_964641125.1 of uncultured Spirochaetales bacterium. Lineage (GTDB taxonomy): Bacteria > Spirochaetota > Spirochaetia > SPDA01 > CAZSGZ01 > JBKHAJ01. Next base: position 40,190 of record CAZXMO010000011.1, on the reverse strand, counting down.
ATAGAAGGGGTATTACAGTTATATCCTCTTCCCAACCTGTTACAAGCCCTCATGCAATAAGCGTTCTGGTTGATCAGAAAGTTTGGGGAGCAACTCTTGCGGAGTGGTTCGTCGAGGAAATCGGTGGAGAGGGAGATATTGTGATCGTGAGCGGACTCGCTGGGCAACCTGCGAATATTGACCGGGTTAACGGACAACGGCAGGTATTAGCCGAATATTCCAATATTAACATTCTTACAGAAGTAAATGGAAATTGGGATCAAGCAGCGGCACAGCAGGTAACTTCGAGTGTTATCGCGTCATACCCTGAGTTGGATGGTGTACTTACTCAGGATTCCATGGCGATGGGTGTTCTTCAAGCCTTTATCGCGGCGGATAGGGAATTGCCGATAATTACAGGTGAAACAATGGTAGGTTATTTACATCTTTGGAAAAAGCTCAAAGATGAAAGAGGATTCAGTACAATCGGGCTCAACAATCCTCCGAGCATGGTCCGTAATGCTTTAGGGGTTGGCATAAGGCTACTTCAGGGAAAAGAGTTTAGAAAACCGCTCGACGATAACCAGTACTTTTATTCGATTAAGAATGTTGTAACGAATGAAAATTTTGAAGAGTTTTATGAGGAGCACAAAGATAAACCGGATACATATTACCCGGATGAATGGATGACAGAGGCTGAGTTAGACGCGATTTTCAAATGATCGAAGTTATACCTGGCAGGAGAGCACCCATGGGTGTTCTCCTGCCATAATAGTCTTTAGAAAAGGTAAATGCAATGGAATTGCTTACAGCTCGGCATATTAAAAAAAACTTCGGGGGTGTTCAAGCTCTCAAGGACGGATGTATAGAGTGTAATGCTGGCAGAATAATCGGGCTTCTTGGGGCTAATGGTTCAGGTAAAACTACGTTCTCAAAAATCCTTTGTGGTATCTACAACGCCACAGGCGGCGAGATATGCCTCCGGGGAAAAAAGGTGACTATAGGTTCCGCGAAGGAGGCCAGGTATATGGGAATTGCGATGGCGCATCAACAACTCAGCCTTGTACCTGATCTAACGGTTTCTGAAAATATCAATCTCGGTCACGAACCAGGTGATAGAATTGGGGGTGTTGATAAGAAACTCTCGAAAGAAATTGCGCTTAATATTATGAACGAGATAGATTCCGGGATTCCTATGGAAACAAAGGCGAAAAACCTATCTCCATCACAAAAACAGCTGGTGGAAATCGGCAAGGCAATTTCTCAAAATCCTCAAGTATTGGTACTGGATGAGCCAACCGCTTCTTTGGAGCAGGGGCAGGTTAACCATCTCTTTACAATATTGAAAAAATTCATCTCTGAAAATCGAACTATCATCTTCATATCCCACCGATTATGGGAAGTTACTCAGATTTGCGACGAGATTGTTGTTTTCAGGAATGGAAATACAGTTGGAAAGATTGATTTCACCCATGAAGAAAAAGATGATGAAAAAATAATCGAATTAATTACCGGTGAGACTCAAAAGAATTTGAATTATTTCCATGAGTCCGTAAACCTTAGGACTGATTTACATGTTACACAGCCGGTCCTGGATGCACAGATCAAGTTGAAACACAAAAAGGAAGTAGAAAAAGAAATTTCCCTAAGACTTTTTCCTGGCGAAATAGTCGGACTATCCGGGTTACAGGGCCAGGGCCAACCGGAGCTGCTTTTAACACTTTTCGGATCACGACCGTATAACGGTGAGATAAGGATAAATGGAGAAGCGCAATATTTTCATCATCCTCAGCAGGCAATAAATGCGGGTATTGTTTTTGTACCCGGAGATCGACAATTGCAGGGACTGTTTCTCAGTCATTCAGTACTTTTAAATACAATATACCCAGATATTGCGAAGAGAAAAAAGAATAAGTTCGTTCGGTATTCGGAATATAAACGTAGAGCTGAAGAAATGATAGATAGGCTCTCAATCAATCCAAAAGATAAATCGTTGTGTGCCAACCAACTGAGTGGAGGAAATCAACAGAAGGTCGTATTCGGTAAGTGGTTATTCGACCGACCAACTATAATGCTTTTAGATGATCCGACTAAGGGTGTAGATATACAAGCAAAAAGTGAACTCTTTGCGATCTTGATGTCACTAGCATCTGAAGGAACTACAATCCTTATATACTCCAGTGATAATGAAGAATTGCTCTCAATATGTACTCGTGTTTTAGTTATGTTCGAGGGTGAAATAGTGGAAGAAGTTAGTGGAGATCGATTGAATGAGGAGACTTTAGTTGATTCTGCAATCAGAGGTAAAAAATGAATATAAGAAAACAACTAACGCATCTTAAGGGTATAAACAATCTAACAACTTATTCGGTCTTCGTTTTACTTATACTCGTAAACGCCGTACTTCAAAAGGGATTTTTTGATCCCTATTCTATTAAAATAAACATTACAGCGTTCACTCCTCTCATCTTAGTCAGTATGGCTCAAGGAATCATTATTATTTCCGGAAATATCGATCTATCTATTGGAGCTACTATAGCATTAGCCAACACTCTCCTGGCACGTATCATGAAAGATTCCCCGGGAAGTGTGATAATTGCACTTATTGTGGCTTTGGCCGCTGTATTAACAGTTTCATCAGTAAACGGGTTGACTATAGGGTATCTCAAATTACCATCCATGGTATCTACCTTTGCAATGTCGGCGATCGTGTTTGGTATAGCCTTGTTTATCATGCCTCAACCCGGGGGCTATATTCCTACCTTCTTTTATCAAATGTATCAAAAGAATTTTCTTTATATTATACCGGTTCCTTTGGTAATCATAATTGCAGCATTCATCTTCTGGAGATACTTAAAAACCAGGAAAAGTGTTCTCTATATTTATGCTTCAGGAAGTAATTCTATGAGTTCTTCCGCAAGCGGCATCAATGTTCCAAAAACAATATTAACTTCTTTCTTAATTAGCGGGGTATATATCTTCCTTGCGGGTGTCGTTGTGACGGCACAAACTGCTACCGGAGATGCCCGCATGGGGGCAAGTTATATGCTCACATCAGTTGCGGCGGCGGTAATCGGGGGAATTTCATTAAAGGGTGGTAAAGGAAATATGCTAGGAGCTGCAATTGGCGGATGCATTCTTGTCCTTGCAATAAATATCATCTTCTTTGCAAATGTTCCATCGAATTATCAGGAGTTCCTTCGAGGCTTTATAATAATCTGTGCGTTAGCATTAGCAATTATTCCCTCGCTCAGAAATGAAAAGGCAGGGGATAACCGTGAATAGTATTAAAAATACTTTATTGAATAACTTGAATTTTATAAGAACTAGTAAGACATTCGTTCTCATCCTCTTTATCGTTGGGCTGTTTATAATCGGACAGCTTATTGCTCCCGGATTCGCTCATCTCAATCATATTATGAACATACTAAGCTTATCCTCATTTCTAGGGATTGTGGCTCTTGGGCAGATGATCGTCATAGTTTCCGGCTCGGAAGGAATCGACCTGTCCGTGGGTTCCGTTATGACCCTGGGTGCGGTAATCGGATCACAAGTAATAAACGGTTTTGATAGTAACCTCTTTTTTGGAATATTGATTGTGATTGGTACTGGAGCCTTTATTGGTCTTTTAAACGGCTTGGGCATAACGTTAATGAGGATTCCACCACTTATAATGACCCTTTCGATGGGGACAGTCATTCAGGGCTTCGCCATTATGATTACAGGGGGCCAACCAAAGGGAAGAGCTTCTGACCTGTTGATTGAGCTCAGTACAGGCAGGATATGGGTGATTCCCTATAACATTATATTTTGGCTTCTCATCGCGGGTGTCGCCGTCTTACTTATTAAATATTCTAGGTGGGGAATTCTCATATATGGAGTTGGGGAAAATCCAACAAATGCAAAGTTATCAGGAGTAAGAATACAAGTAATACGAACCTCCGCTTTTATCATCAGCGGTGTTGTCGCGGGAATCGGAGGTTTACTGCAATTGGGGTATACAGGAACCTCATTCCTCGATTTGGGGAATGCATTCATTATGCCTTCTGTTGCGGCGGTCGTTATTGGGGGTGTTGCACTTTCCGGTGGTAAGGGTTCATACGGTGGGGTAATCGCAGGGGTGATTCTATTAACACTATTAACCAGCCTTTTAATAACCTTGAGAATGGGTGAAGCGGGCAGACAGATAGTATACGGCGGTGTACTTATGACGCTTTTAATTATATATACGCGAAGCAAACAATAACGGAGGTGAAACATATGAACGGTTCAAAATTGAAGTATGGAATGGTTGGTGGTGGAATCGGAGCCTTCATAGGCGAGGTACACAGGAAGGGTGCTGAATTTGACGGGTTAAGTGAATTGGCAGCCGGCGCGTTTTCTCGGGACTATGAGAATACGCGAAAGACATGTCAAGCTTTGAATATCGATGAAAGACGGGGATATAAAACCTTCGAGGAGATGGCGGAGAAGGAGTCCCAGCGGGAAGATGGTATTGATTATGTAATAATCGTTACTCCAAATGATCTACATTATTCGGTCGCGAAAAATTTCCTCGAAAAAAATATCAATGTGGTGTGTGACAAGCCACTTACCCTTACCGTAGAAGAAGCAAAGGAATTACAGAAACTGGCTAGGGATGGGGATTTACTCTTTTGTGTGACCTATGCGAACCAAGGTTACCCAATGGTAAAGCAGGCTAGACAGATGGTCAGAGATGGGCGCATAGGAAAACTGAGAATGGTCATGGGAGAGTACCCTCAGTCCTGGCTCGCCGGTAATTTTGAGAAAACCGGTTCAAAGATATTGTGGAGATTAGATCCTAAGCATTCGGGTGTTTCCAATTGTGTTGCTGATATAGGAAGTCATTTGGAAAATTTGGTTTCGTATATAACTGGTACGAGTATCGAAAAATTATGCGCTCAGTTAGATATTTTCGGTGAAGGTCGTATTCTGGATACCAATGGTAAGATTCTTGTGAAATACCGGAACGGCGCTTCCGGTATGTATTGGTGCTCACAGATAGCAATTGGATCGGAGAATGCTCTTCAGGTGCGTCTCATAGGGACTGAGGGCTCGATACAGTGGAATCAGGAGAACCCGAACTATCTTCTGTTCACGCCTCTAGGGGGCCCTACGCAAATTCTCTCAAAGGGTAACGGCTATCTCGATGAAAAAGGCCTTCAGTACAATAGGATTCCTCCAGGCCATCCTGATGGAACATTCGAGGCCTTCGCTAATGTATATAAAGCATTTTGTACGACCCTGTTAAATACAAAGAAGGGACAGAAGGTGCCCATCGATAAAAAAGAGTTCCCCGACATCGATGAAGGGGTAAAAGGAATGGAATTTATTTACGCGTGTGTTAACAGTTCGAAATCTGGGGCTGTATGGGTAGAAATTTAATATTTATTAAGGAGTAGGATATGAAAATCGGTTTTGTGACGGCAATGTTTGGAGATCTTGACTTCGATCGGGTTATAGAAATAGCTCATAAAGAGCAGTACGCCTCTATAGAGGTTATGTGCTGGCCTTTAGGTAAAGCTAAACGTCGATATGCGGGGGTTACCCATATTGACGTAAATGATTTATCTCAATCAAAATTGGAGGAAATCAAGAAAAAACTGGAAGAAAAGAATATTTCAATATCAGGTCTGGGGTATTACCCGAATCCACTGGAGGCTGAAAAGGAGCAATCCGACTTTTATACATCTCATCTCAAAAAGGTTATTGACGGAGCAGCGCAATTGGGTGTCTCGGTAGTCAACACCTTTATTGGACGGGATCATAAGAAAGACCTGGAGTACAATAAGGGCCGGTTCAAAGATGTATGGCCGTCTATAATCAAGCATGCGGAAAAGAGGGGCGTGAAGGTAGGGATAGAAAATTGTCCTATGTTTTTTACACAGGATGAATGGCCCGGGGGTAAAAATCTTGCAGTATCTCCTTCAATCTGGAGGTGGATGTTTGAGGAGATTGATTCTCCGAATTTCGGCCTCAACTATGACCCCTCGCATCTTGTATGGCAGTTTATGGATTACCTCAAACCTCTTGAAGAGTTCAAAGAAAAGTTGATACATGTGCACCTTAAGGATGCTAAGATTGACTTTGATAAACTAGATGATGTGGGTACTCTTGCTACCCCACTGGAATTCCACACACCTAAACTTCCGGGTCTTGGAGATATTGATTGGGGAGAATTCTTTTCGAAATTGACTGACATCAGGTATCAAGGAGATGTAGTGGTTGAGGTAGAGGATAGAGCATATGAAGCATCATTAGAAACAAGAATCGGAGCACTCAGACAGGTAAGGAATTATATGAAGCAGTATCTTCCCTAAAATGAAGAACAAAATAAAGACACTTATATTTATATTAATCTCTATTTTGGTTAGCACGGGCGGCCTCTCCGCGAGAGGCCGTCTTGAAAAGAATCCCGGTCAATTGCGAGAAGGAAGAAAAGAAAAACTGATAGAGATTTTACTCATCGATGATCCCTGGGCTGCCTTCATTATCGACCGACTGGATGAATTTGAAGAACAATCGGGCATTGAGGTGAAGTACCAATTGCTGCCTGAAGAAAACTATCTGTCACTGCTGAATTTGCAGCTTATTTCCAGAATTACGAGTCCTGATGTTTTTATGATATTCGCTGAAAGGGATATACAAAAGTTTTACTATTCTAATTGGCTTGAGGTTTTAGACAAAAAAAATATAGAGAAGAATGAGAATTTCGCCTTTAGCATAGAATCATGTACTTGGCAAGGGGAATTAGTGGCTGTCCCCGCAGTATTATTGAACCACATATTAGCTGTGAATGAATCATTATTTGTTTTTGAAGGTAACGATAGAGAAACGAGTTTGGAAGAAGTTCAGTCCCTTGCGCGAGAGTCTCAAAAAAATGATATTTCTGGAATTATTATGCGAGCTAACGGAAAGAATGCGGTCCTACCCTGGCTGGATTTTTTATATATTCTTGGGGGAGAATGGTTGGGTCTAGAAAATAATAGAATAATAGACATATCACTCGCTGTTTCGGCAACTGATTACTATACAGATATACTCGAACACGGAACTCACTATTCCATAATTTATAACTCAGTATATGAGAATTGTTCCCTTTTCTTGGAGGAACAGTCGAAAATGATTTATGAGTGGAGTCTCTATAGCGGGCTTTTCGATAATGAAAAATGGAAGTCGGAGAAAAAACCCGTATACTACAATATTATTGGACCCGACGGCAATGTGCCACCGGTTGGCACTCTTGGCCTTTCCATATACAAGGAATCGAATAACAAAGATTTCGCTTTGGAATTCATCGAATGGGCAACCAGTAAAGAATTAGCTCGAGATATGATTTCAGCAAAAATACCTGCCGCCAATAAAAGATCATGGGAGCAGAAAACCTTTACGGGCCGGGAAGTTTCTTGGTGGTCATGTCATTTAGAACGGTTCAAGGCCCCTGTGGTCACTTATCCAAAAGGATATATTAGAGAATCTGACATCTTGAAAATAATGAGTGGCACTATAGTCGAATCATATTTAAATGACAACACTTATGAAAATATTATTAATCTCGTTAAAGAGATAAAGAAAATGATTCCGTTTGATTCTTCATGGGAATATGAACATTAGAAGACATCTCATCCTAACATATATTGCATTGATTCCCATTTTTATAATTTTTATTTCATTAATTCTGTATACAAATACTCTTATCAACAAGATTGGAAAAGATATCGAAGAAATTAACGACATCAAAAACCAATATACCGAGATTGTTGTTACTTTAAATAATATTACACTCAATTGGTCGGGAGGAAAATATCTATCGAATCTTGTTCAAAAGATGACGCTTTTTGAGAATGAAATAATTCAATTGTCCGATGAAATATTCGCAAAAAAGATATACTCGCAAGACCTAAAAGAAAATCTTCTTTCAATACACAAGATGTGGACGTTTTCGTCGCTCGTTCTCCATGATCTTATCAACACAGCGAATACAAATGAATTTAAACAGCTTGTCCAAAAACTTGAAGCAAACCCTTCTATGCAGAGTCTGAATGATATTTGGTTGAATATATTTTACTCCGGAGAAGAAAACTATCTAAAGATGAACTACAAAATATATGAGATCATCAGCGGTGTAGAAGATTACTCTACTTTTTATGATACGTTCAGAGTACTATTTGGTAGAATACTATCCGGAACAGCGGAAGCAAAGACAAGAATCATGAGTTATCAAATCTTGACAACCTCAATCTTGGTATTTCTATTTATTATAACATTCTTCATTTTATCTTTCCTGTTTTCCGCAAAGTTAAGCTGCAAAATAACAAATTCTATTAGAAAACTGATCTCGTTCCTTGGTACCTCTATAGAGAAAGTTGATTACAGACCGCAGGATGAACTTAAATCCTTGGAGAAAGCTGTAGATCTTCTGATAGAACATTATGTGAACATTTCCGAAAACACTAAAAAACTATCCCGTGGTGATATCACAAGTGGGATTCAGGTGTATTCAAAACATGATGTTGTCGGTATTGCACTAAATGATGTAAGAGAATACCTCTGTGAGTTAAACGAGGCCAGTGAGTTCGTCCAAAACGGACAATATAATGTTAATGTAAAAATAAAATCGGATAATGACCTTTTATCGAAGACTTTTAATTTAATGCTAGATGTAATAAATGAGAAGATTCGGAATTTAAAAAATATGATTGATACCATTGAAGAAGGGTTCATTGTTATAGATAAAGATATGAAAATAACTGAAACTAATAAAAAATTACTAAATCTGTTTGGCTGTAAAAGAAAGGAAGAGATACCTACAGGGGAAGATTTTTTTAATAGATTCCCCAAAGATAAAGAACTTTTAATGAGTCTGTTCAAAAAAAAGATGATAACAAATCATATGTCTGAGATTGCAACTGCAAAGGGTGAAGAAAAGCCTGTAAAAATAAGCTCAAAAATTATTGATAGGGATTCGAAAAGTAAGAAAATCATGTTCTTTGTGACCGATGAGTCATGGAAGGTAAGAATAAATCGAGAAAGGGATATCTTAAAGACCCAAACCGAAATAGCTGAATTACGGGCTTTGAGGGCACAAATAAGCCCTCATTTCTTGTTCAATACGTTAAACGCAGTCAATGAACTAATAGAGACAATGCCGGAAAAGGCTGTAGAGGTCATAGACAACCTTTCCGAACTCTTCAGATATGTATTGTCCTCTACAAAACAGAATTTAGTCAGGATGGCTGAGGAGATAAAATATATACAATTGTACTTAGACATAGAAAGAATACGATTTGGAGAACGCTTGACCGTGGAGTATAGGTTTCATAATGGGATAGGAGATTATCAAATACCTCCGATGCTTTTTCAGCCGCTCGTCGAAAACGTGATAAAACACGGAGAGGACGGACAAGGGAAGATATTTTTAGGACTGAGTATTAAAACCAATGGCAGCGTGATTCAGATAGAAATAGAAGATAGGGGGAATGGGATAAATTCGGAGCCTATCGAAGACTTGGGCGTAGGGACGGGTGTCAAGAATGTTAATAGTCGTCTGAGAACACTCTATAATACTTACCTTACTTTTATAAATAATAAGCATGGAGGGCTTACCGTTTCGTTCGAGGTTCCCATAATTGTATGAAAAGAATTAGAACAATAATTGTCGAAGATGAAAAACCCTCTATTGCTCGACTCAAAAAATTTTTACAGGTATATGACGATATTGAAATGCTTGAGGAAGCAGAGGATGGGTTTGAGGCTATAAAAATAATTAATGAATTGAAGCCGGATCTAGTCTTTTTGGATATTAAATTACCTATTCATAACGGTTTTCAAATTTTGGCACAGTTAAATAATGATCCAATAGTTATATTCACAACTGCATATGATGAATATGCAATTAACGCTTTTGAAGTCAATGCCGTAGATTACCTTTTAAAACCGTATACTCGTGACCGTTTAGATCGTGCCCTTCAAAAAGTAAGGCGTTTATACCCGGAAAATTCAATGACGGATGAAAAACTCAAACAACTCCAAGAAGGGTTGGAGCAAAAACATATTCATCTTACAAAGATTACTGTAAGAAAAGGTTTCGTGTATTACGTATTGGATTTACAGGATGTTGATTACTTCAAAATGGAGGGGGGCCTCCTGTTTGTTCATACAATAGGAGAGAGTTATATGCTCGACATAGCATTAAAACGTTTAGAAAATAGTTTGCCCCCAAAAGACTTCTTTAGGTGTCATCGGAATTGCATTGTGAACCTTACAAAGGTACAAAAAGTAATTCCGTGGGGGAGAAGTACATATAAGATCGAAATTACGAACGGGAGGATGCTCGACTTAAGTAGAGACAAAATGAAGGAGTTTAGACTAAGGATCGGTATGCTTTGAGTTCTTCGGCATGTTGAAAAAGGGACTTAAGAGAATTATCGTACCATAGATACGACTATTTCTCAGCTCTCGGGTTCCCCCGCTTCTAAGATCGCGTCGGTGGAAGAGACACCCCCGGAGAGGCTTCCTATGCGGTTGCGGAGCTCGTACCTGTCGCCCCGGTAGAGGATTTCGGCATACCATAATGGCTGCATCTCTTCGAGGTAGCTGGTTTCGAGCATCAGGAAGCCGGCGCTGCCTTCGTTACATCGAAGGAGGGAGGCGTCGGCGGTGGAGATGGTTATGGCTTTTATAATCTCTTCGGCGCCGATGACGTCTATATGGTATTCGCTCTTGAGGAGGGCGTAGAGGGACCCTTCGAGCTTTCCCCTCTCGAGACCGGGGCAGAACCTTTCTATTAAAAAGCGCCGTTCGAGGATGACCGGGACATCGTCGGCGAATCGGAGACGCTTGATGAAGTAGACCTTTTCCTGGGGTTTAACCTTGAGGATCTTGGCAACAACCGGCTCGAAGGCGGAGGCGGTTTTGAGCTCCGTCTCGTAGACCTCGGTGCGGGGCACTTTTCCGGCCCTGCGGGCCTTGGTGTTGAAGCTGACGAGGGCCTGAAGGTCGTATTCGAGGACCGGGTCCTTGACGAAGGTGCCCACCCCCTTCCGGAACTCTAAGACCCCCTGGGAGACGAGATTGGATAGGGCTTTGTTGGAAGTGGCCCGGCTCACGCTGAACCGTTCGCTTATCTCCCGTTCGGTTAAGAATTTGTCCCCTTTGGAGAATTCGTCGGAGCTGATGAGCTCTTTCAAGGCGGTGTGGAGCTGCTGATAAATCGGTTCCCGGACTATCTTGATGGTGTACCCCCTGGTGGCTATGCCACTAGCCACTAGCATTGTAGGGGGCGGAGAGGGGGTTGTCAACCGGAAGTTTTGCCGATTCCGATTGACAGAGGCCCGGGCATCGCATAGTATGAGTACTAAGGTGGCTTGGCCACCGAACAGTGAGGACTGAATATCGAGGAGGGAACGATGAAGTTAGGATTTGTGAGCGCTATTCTCGCCGACCGGAGTTTCGAAGAGGTCGTCGATTTTGCAAGCGATAACGGTTTCGGCTGCGTGGAGCTTCTGTGCTGGCCGAAAGGAAAAGCCGAACGGCGATACGCCGGGGTCACCCATGTGGACGTGACCGGTTTCGATGAAAAGGGCGCGAAGAAGGTGAATGACTACCTCGTGTCTAAGAAGGTGGCCGCATCGGGCCTCGGATACTATCCGAATCCCCTGGACGCGGACGGGGAGCAGGCTAAGTTCTTCGTCGATCACATCAAGAAGGTCATCGACGGGGCGGCCCTCTTGGGGCTTTCGAACATGAACACCTTTGTCGGCCGGGACCATACCCGGGACCTGGAGTACAACTTCGGAAAATTCAAAGAGGTGTGGCCGGAGATCGTGAAGCACGCCGAGGCGAAGAAGGTCCGCATCGGCATCGAGAACTGTCCTATGTTCTTCAGTTCAGATGAGTGGCCGGCGGGGAAGAACCTGGCCCATTCCCCCGCGATATGGCGGCGGATGTTCGAAGCGATCCCCTCCGATTACTTCGGGCTCAATTACGATCCCTCTCATCTTGTGTGGCAGTTTATCGATTATATCGCTCCTATTCGTGAGTTCAAGGACAAGATCTTCCACGTCCACCTGAAAGACGCTAAGGTGGACCTTCATCGCCTCGACGAGGTGGGAATCCTGGCCACACCTTTGGAGTTCCATTCACCGAAGCTCCCGGGTTTAGGTGATGTCGACTGGGGCATGTTCTTTTCGGCGTTGACCGACATCGGGTACGACGGGCCGGTGGTAGTCGAGGTCGAGGACCGGGCCTACGAGGACAGCCTCGAGGCGCGGAAGCGGGCATTGCTTCAGAGCAGGAACTATCTTCGGCAATTCGTACCCCTCGAAACTATCGAGTAGGGGAGAAACACGATGAAATACAACGTACTCGAGCAGTTCGATATAACGGGAAAGACGGTCGCCATAACCGGCGGCGGGGGCGAACTCTGCGGGACCATGGCCGAGGCCTTGGCCGAGATGGGTGTCAAGGTGGCTATCCTCGATCTCAACCTGGAAAACGGGAAGAAGCGCGAGAAGGCGATAACCGACGCGGGGGGGATTGCCCGGGCCTTTGCCTGCAACGTTCTCGAGGAGGTCAATCTTCGTGAGGTCTATAAAGAGATAAGCGATCTGTGGGGAGTCCCCGATTTCCTCATAAACGGGGCCGGGGGAAACAATCCACAGGGGAGCACCGACAAGGAGTTTTTCGAGCTCGAGGATCTCGATAGCTCCGACTTGAAGGGGTTCTTCGACCTCACCTTCGAGGGGTTCGATAAGACCTTCGCCCTCAATTTTTTAGGCACCTTCCTGACCACCAAGGTCTTTATCCGGGGCATGGCGGAGAACAAGCGGGGGGCGGTGGTGAACGTAAGCTCAATGAGCGCCTTTACCCCCCTGACCAAAGTCGGCGCCTACTCGGCGGCGAAGGCGGCGGTAAGTAACTTTACCCGGTGGGCGGCGGTCCACTTTTCCCATACCGGAGTCAGGGTCAACGCCATCGCTCCGGGGTTCTTTATGACCGAACAGCTCCGTTTCCTCCACATCAACCAGGAGACCGGCGAGCTCACTCCGCGGGCAAAAAAGGTCGTGGCCCACACTCCCATGGGGCGCTACGGCGAGCCGGAGGAGCTCTTAGGAGCCGTGGTGTGGCTGCTGTCCGATGCCTCCCGGTTCGTCACCGGAACGGTAGTCCCGATAGACGGGGGATTTTCCTCCTACGCTATTTGATAAGGAGCACTATTATATGGAAATGAAACCGCTTAAGGATCAGATAGCGATAGTAACCGGGGCGAGCTCCGGAATCGGCAAGGCCTGCGCCTACAGCTTAGCGAAGGCGGGGGCCAAGGTGGTGGTCAACTACCACACCAACAAGAGTTCCGGCGAGGAGCTCGCTGACCGGATCATCCGGGAAGGGGGCGATGCAATCGCCGTCGGCGCCGATGTGGGCAGCGAGGAGCAGGTACAGAAGATGTTCGAGCAGACCATCGACAAGTTCGGCACCGTAGATATCATGCTGAATAATTCGGGGATCCAGATAGACGAACCCTTCGATACGATGAGCCTCGATCAGTGGAACGCCGTGGTGGGGACCCATCTGACGGGGCATTTCCTGTGCACCCGGGAGGCGGTGAGGGAGTTCTTGCGCCGGGGAATGCGGCCGGTCTCCAAGGCGTTGGGCAAGATCATCTGCATGAGCTCGGTCCACGACGTGATTCCCTGGGCCGAACGGGTCAGCTACGCCGCTTCGAAGGGGGGGATCGTCCTCCTCATGAAGAGCGTCGCCCAGGAGTACGCCTCGAGGAAGATCCGGTGCAACGCCATTTCCCCGGGGGCCATCCGGACCCCCTTGAACCGCCCCGCCTGGGAAACCCCCGAAGCGGAGGCTGATCTTTTAAAGCTTATCCCCAACAAGCGGATCGGCGAGCCGGAAGAGGTGGGGGATGTCGCGGTATGGCTTTCCTCGGACGCCTCGGACTACATCACCGGAACCACCATCTACATCGACGGCGGCATGACCCTCTATCCCGGCTTCGAAGCGGGAGGATGATGCGGGAGGGCGAGTTCAGCCCTCCGGGCCGCCCCGGTCTTCCAGATACTTCTCGTATCCCTTGGTTTCCAGGTCCCCGGCCTTCTCCTCGACTTCCCGCTTAGACGATTCCGTATACGCCTTGACCCAGGATCTTACCTCACTCGAGGAAATGCCGAGAATTCGCGCCGCGAGGAGGCCCGCGTTCTTGGCGTTGTTGATGGCCACGGTGGCGACGGGGATGCCCCTGGGCATCTGGACGATCGAAAGAAGCGAATCGAGACCGCTCAAGGAAGAAGTTCTGACCGGTACTCCTATAACCGGCAGGGTTGTTAGGGAGGCCACCATTCCGGGAAGGTGCGCCGCGCCCCCCGCTCCCGCGATGATGACCTGAAGACCCCGCTCTTCCGCTTCCCGGGCGTACCGGTACATCCTGTCGGGGGTCCGGTGGGCGGACACCACGGTGAGCTCGTAGGGGATCTCCATCCCCTCCAAGACCTCCGCCGCCGCTTTCATGACCGTAAGGTCCGAGTCGCTTCCCATAATAATTCCGACTTTAGGTGATCTCATTTCCTCTCCTCACTCTCGAGTATAGCAGGATTCAGCGCTCTTCGGGACCGTAGATACCGACCGTTCTTTCGATCTCTTCCGCTCTGCTCAGGGCTTCGGTCCGGGTGGGGGCGGTCACGGTGATGTGCCCCATCTTGCGGCCGGGCCTGCACACCTTCTTTCCGTAGAAATGGAAAGACGCGCCGGGAACGGCGAGGAGTTCGTCGAGTCCTTCGATGACCGGCGCTGTATCGACGGCTCTCTTCCGTGCGGCCGCGGAGGGTGCGGCGCCTAGGAGGTTGATCATGACCGCGGGACGGTAGAGCTCGGTGCTTCCGAGGGGTAAGCCGGATACCGCCCGAATATGCTGCTCGAACTGGGAGGTCGCGCAGGCCTCGATGGTGTAGTGCCCCGAATTGTGGGGACGGGGTGCCGCTTCATTGACGAGGATACGGCCGCGGGTGTCGAGGAAGAGCTCGATCCCGGCTGCCCCGACGATATTCAATGCCCGGGCGGTTTCCACGGCGATCTCCTCGGCTTGCCGCCTAAGAGAATCCGAAACATCCGCCGGGGCAACGACCCGGGTGCAGATATTCATAGCGGGGTCGAAAATCATCTCCGTAACCGGGTAGACGGCGGTAGCCCCGTCGGCTCCCCGGGCGACCATCACGGCGAGCTCCTTCCGGATGTCCACCTGTTCTTCCGCCATTGTGTCGCCGGGGATGAGGTCGGCTAAATCGGCCTCGCTCCGTACCACGAAGACTCCCCGCCCGTCGTAGCCTCCGGTGCGGGCCTTCTGGACCCACGGCGGGGCGAAGGGATAATCGGTGTCCTTCGCGGTAAGGGCATGAAACATGGGGATGGGGATACCGGCGGCCCGAAGGAGCCTCTTCTGCTCGAGCTTGTCCTGGATGGTCGCGAGGCATGCCGGGGAGGGATAAACACGCCGTCCCTGTGCTTCGAGACGGGTGAGAACGGCTGTATCGATGTGTTCGATATCGTAGGTGAGCACGTCGCTCTTTTCGGCCGCCCGCTCGAGGGCGCCGGGATCGTAGAGTCCTCCCCGGATAAAGGTATCCGCGAGAGCCCCCGCGGGGGCCTCGGGATCGGAATCGAGGACGGTGAAAGAGATACCGAGCTTCCGGGATTCGTAGATCATCATTCTCGCGAGCTGTCCGCCGCCGAGGATACCGACAGTGAGAAGTGGAAAGCTTCGGGTCTTCATGAAAACAGGCTTACAGCTCCCGGATCCGGATCGATCCCGAGGTAGTGGAGATATCTACCTCCGCCCCTCCGTCGCCGATGGTTCCTTCGAGGCTGTTCCGCTTCGAGGAGAAGACCTCGACCGGCATGTCGGTATTTACCGAGCCGCTTACCGAGCGGAGGTCTACCTGGGCGCCGAAATCGGCGGGTACCGCGATCCTCACCGAGCCCGAGACCGAGCGGATCTCGATACGTCCGTCCGGTACCATCTTCCGAACCGTCCCCTCGATACGCCCCGAGGTGGTGCGAATGTCGACTTCATCTCCGGTGGAAACGAAATCGACGCTGCCGCTGATGCTCTTTGCCCTGAAATTACCCCCGTTGTCCGTAAGAATTCGTCCGGAGGTGGTAGCGAGATCGAGATCGACGGTATCGCTCATCCCCTCGAGTTCGATTTTACCGCTTACGCTCTTTATATCCAGTTCCGCGACTGTCGCGGGGATCCACATTTCGAAGCGGATCGTACCCCGCATCGAGGGGCCCGTCTTCCGGGACTCCCGGGATATTTCGAGGACCCCTCGGTTCCGCTCGATGCCGACGTAGAGGTCGTCGAGGTACTGCCGGGTGGGGGCGCTCTTGACGTATTCCACCCGGACGTAATCCCGGTCCCATCCGTGAACCGTCACCGATCCGGCTATGTTTTCCAGGTCGATCGTTTCGAAGCCGCCTTCGATTGTCTCTTCCCCCGATTCTTCGACCCGGCCTCCCGTCCGGAAGCCCCGGAAGTCGCCGGAAAAGGGGGACCACCTGTCGGTGAATCCCCCCCCGGAGAAGAGGGTGATGCCCGCGAAAAGGACGATCCCTAAGGCGATGAGCCCGAAGAGGACTCCTAGGATATCTATTCCGGAGCGTCTCATTTATCTCCGCCCATCTTGTCGAGTTCGCTCTTCATAATCCTTTCCTCTAAGCCCTTTCCGTGAAAGAGATAGACCGAGAAGAAGTTGAGGACCACTCCGATGCCCCAACCGAGGGCCGGCCACAGCCACCACTGATATCCGGAGGAGGTAACGTTGTTGATGACGGCAAGAAAAGCGATGACTACGACGTAGATGATAAAATGCCGTATGAAACCCACCTTCTCCCGGGCTATCTTCCGGGCCTCTGCAATCCGTTCCTGCTCCCCGTTCTGTTTCTGATCTTGGTTTTCAGCCATAGTGTATAATCTCCTTGTTCACTTTTTGTAAAGGTAATATATACCACATTTTACTCAAAAATAATCGAGTCGTATAGGGAATACGTGTTAAATTGTTCCTAGAACTCCCGTCTTCAGGAAAAAGCCGCCGATATAACCCGCTTGACCGCTTTGAGGCCCGAGAGGTGCCCCACTGTGTTGAGAAGAGGGTGACCGAAAGAGCAGAGGAGATGTCCCGCAAAGAGGCTTGCCCCCAGCCTGCGGCGGAGGAGCCGTTCGAGCTCTCTTCCTACGGTATTTACCGCCGCTTCGGGTGGTCCGTGGACTACTCGGGAAATCACCTCCGCCGCGGTCCGGCCGCTCTCTATGGCATGGGGAATGCCTTCGCCGGTGAAGAGATTGACCAATCGGGCGGCCTCTCCGATACACAGGAGCCCGGGTCTCTCGGGTATCCGTACGAAGCGGCTTCCGGTAATGGGAAAGCTCCTGCGGCGGTCCGTTTCCGTTGCCCCGGCCAGACGATCGCCGAGGCTTTCACGCAGGACCTCGTCGAAGAGCTCCATGATCTTTCGGGTCTCGAGGCGGTCATAAAATACCGCGGTTCCTACATTCACCCGTTTTTCGCTTTCCGGGAAGATCCAGAGATAGTGGGGCGCCACCCTGGAATCGAATATGAGCTCGAGGTGATTGGGCTCGAAGGGGAAATTCTCGAACCATGCCATGGCGGTTGCGAGATATCCGCCTCGTCCCCGGTTCGGATTGAAAGCCGTATTTGCTCCGTTCGCGGCGAGTACGGTGCCGCGATCGGTGACTTCCTCGACCGAGCCGTTCTCCATAATTATCCCGCGGACCCGTTCCGCCTCGTGGTGAAGACCGACGACCCGGGTCGAGTCGCGGAACACCGCGCCCGCTGCCGCCGCCTTTTTCACCAGAAAGGAATCGAAATCGGACCGGGGCATGACCGCCGCCGATTCCCCTCCGCTTAAACGAAGCGTTTTCCCTTTGGCGGTAACCAGCCGGGCCCCTCGAATCGGGTAGGTGTGGGGAGCGATCTCGTCCCAGAGTCCCATCTCGGCAAGTATCTTTCGCGTCCGGGGTCCCAATCCGCCGGCGCACACCTTCGTTCGGGGAAAACTGCTTTTGTCCACGAGGAGCACTTTAGGAACTCCCGCCCGCTTCAGCTCCAGGGCCGCTGAAGACCCGGCGGGACCCGCTCCCACGATGATTACATCCCATTTTTCGTTCATTTTTTTAACCCACGGCAAAACTGTAGAGAAAGGATTACCCCGGGTCAAGCAAAAAAAAGACATGCCGATGATATTAATGTACGGAATTGTTTCAGCGCTGAGCCTTGCGTACCGTCGAGGAGGCTAGGGCATGAAGAAACGGACACGGAACTACAGGATGAACCTGCCCGATGGAATCGAGCATCGCTTGATTATCCGGGATGAAGAGGACGACGTCTATACAGTGGAGTCGGTCCACAGCTTTTCGGGGCACACGGTCGTCACCGAAAGGTACTACAACAAATGCATCTTCGAGGAGCTCCTCGGACTGGGGATCATCACCCCGGTCGTCTAGCAATCTTTTGGACACTACCTTTGCCCCGGGAGTTTCTCTTAGTATATTACTCATACTATGAGTAATTCACCCGCCCTGGAAACCCCGAAGAGGGATGAAAACAGCTATTCCTTCCGCGTTCAGGGAATGACCTGTGCCTCCTGTGTCAGAATAGTCGAGAAGAACCTCAAGAAGGTCCCCGGGGTGGAGTACGTCTCGGTCAATCTGGGCACCGAAAAGGCCTATGTCCTCGCCGATACCGAAACCGGAGAGGAACAGCTTCGAGAAGCGGTGGAGAAGTCGGGATACGGTTTCTCCACCGGTGAGGCCACGGAAAACATCCTGGAACAGCAGTACCGCCGGGCGAAGCGGAACATGATTGCCGCCGCGGCGGTTACCGTCCCCCTAATGGTGCTTATGATCTTTCATATGGCCGGGGTGATGATCCCGGGGTTCTATTGGATGGAGCTCGCCGCCGCGGGATTTGTTCTGGCCTACAGCGGCCGCGGAGTTTTTAGGAGCGCCTGGATCGCGGGGGTCCATCTCCACTCCAATATGGACACCCTGGTTGCCTTGGGGGCGGTATCCGCCTGGACCACCACGCTCCTCGCGGTAATAGGCGTCGATATCTTCTCTTTCGGCACCATCGCCGCGATGATTGTTGCATTCCATCTGACCGGCCGCTTCATCGAGACCCGCCTCAAGGAGAGAGCCTCCCGGGAGATCCGGGACCTCATCGGCCTCAAGCAGGAAACTGCGCGGATCGAAGAAGAGGGAACTATCCGCGAAATCCCGGTGGTGAGCGTCAAACCGGGGGCACGGGTGGTGGCGAGGACCGGCGAGAGGATACCCCTGGACGGAGAGGTAGCCGAGGGAGAAGCCGCGGTCGATGAGTCCATGATAAGCGGCGAGCCCCTCCCGGAGAGGAAGGTCCCGGGTGACGAACTCCTGGGCGGCACCCTGGTTACCTCCGGGGTAATCCGGTTTACGGTGACCCGGACCGGAGAGGACACCTTCCTTTCCCAGATGATCAAGCTCATCGAAGAAGCTCAGAGTCAGAAGGTGCCCATCCAGGCCACGGCGGACACCATAACCAAGGTGTTTATTCCTATCGTCCTGTTATTGGCCGCCGCGGCGGGGCTCTTCTGGGGGCTCAATTTCGAGAATTTGCGGGGATTCTTGAACACCCTCGCGGGGATCTTTCCTTGGATAGATCCCTCGGTAGACGCGGTCTCCATGGGGGTCTTCGTCTTCGTAGCTACCCTGGTCATCGCGTGTCCCTGCGCTCTGGGACTGGCCACTCCGATGGCCTTGATTACCGGGAGCGGGGTAGCGGCCCGAAAGGGGCTCATTATCCGCAGCGGTGATGCCATTCAGACTGCTAAGGATCTCGAAATCGTCGTTCTCGACAAAACCGGAACCATTACCCGGGGTGAACCCGTGGTGATCCGGGCCGATGTGGAGGATGAAAACTTGAGGATTGCCGGGGAGCTGGAGCTTCAGTCGGTGCACCCCCTCGCGAAGGCGGTCCTGGACTATACCGGTCGGGCCCTCGAAGGCTCCGGGGGAGAAGAGGTGCCCGCCGACAAGGAGGGCGCCCCGGAGATCTCCACGGTGGAAGAAACCGCCGGCGAGGGTATCGAGGGGACGTACCGGGGGATGAGATACTTCTTAGGCCGTCCGCGGGACCCGGAACTCTACCGGGAAGAGACCGAGCAAGGCCGGACGGTGGTCGAGATGCGCGGCGGCGGCCGGATCTTAGGCGTCTTCGTGATAGAGGACCCCATCAAGGAGGGCGCCGCGGAGGCTGTTGCCGCCCTCGAGGATGCGGGCCTGACCCCCGTCATGTGTACCGGCGACGACGAGCGGACCGCCCGGGCGGTGGCCGCGGCCGCGGGCATAAAAGAAGTTCGCGCCCGGGTACGCCCCGCGGAGAAGGTGGCCGTCGTACGGGAGTTTCAGAAGCGGGGAAAGAAAGTGGCCATGATCGGAGACGGGATCAACGATGCGGCCGCATTGAAATCGGCGGACGTGGGAATCGCCATCGGGACCGGCACCGATCTCGCCATCGACAGCGCGGACATCGTCATCGTGGAGGGGGAGCTCTTAAAGGCGCTCGATGCCATAGGCATTTCGAGGCTCACCTTCAAGAAGATCAAGCAGAACCTCTTTTGGGCCTTCTTTTACAACATGGTAGCCTTACCCTTAGCGATGAGCGGCATACTCTATCCCGCTATCGCGGAAGCGGCGATGATCTTTTCATCGATCAATGTCATACTCAATTCAGGACGAATAAGGAGTTACTCATGAACGAATACGTATTTAAGATACCCGATATGTCCTGTGCTCATTGTAAGAGCAGAATAGAAGAGGCGTTGGAAAACAGGGACGATGTGGAGAGCTATACCGTGGATCTTGACGGGAAAAAGGTTACGGTATACTCTTCGGCATCCCGGGACGACTTCGTTGAGATGCTCGACGACATCGGGTATCCGGTCGGGACGTAACCCTCGGTATTTAAACAATTCGTTTAAATTCATTTAACCCCTGTTTATAGCAAAAGGGACACCCATCTACTATATTGGATACTATAATAACCTTCCTCCTATAGGTTATGGCGATTTATTTGATGCTGCCCAATGGGCTGGTTCATGCGTCCTCGCGGCGCATGAACCATTATTTTTTTCCCTGACTAGGATATACTGTATACGCGGCTTACAAGGGCGGATTACATGGAAAGGGGAATGAGGGGGCCCTGTGCAGGCAAAGGTTCTCATCATCGAGGATGAGCTTGAAATAGCGGAACTCATCAGCCTGTATCTCAAGAAGGACGGTATTGACGCCGTTGTCTCCGATACCGGTGAAGAAGGACTCGAGTATTTCTACCGCGATAATTTCGACCTCGTGGTCCTCGACCTGAACCTTCCCGGCATCGACGGATTCGAATTTCTTCAGCAAGTCAGAAAATCCAGTAATATTCCCGTAGTCATCGTAAGCTCCCGGGATTCCGACGAGGATATGGTTTTAGGCCTCGGCATCGGGGCGGACGACTTCGTTCCTAAACCCTTCAGCCCGAAGATTTTAGTAGCCCGCATCCGGGCGCACTTAAGGCGCTTCTTCGACTATCAAAAGCACGAGCGGAAGCTTATCAAGTTCGACGATTATACCGTGGATGTAGAAGGATTCTACTGCGAACGCAGCGGCGAGCGTGTGTCCTTTCCTCCCAAAGAGATGGCGGTCCTCATCTATCTCTTGAAACACGCGGGGACGGTGTTGACGCCCGAGCAGATCTACGCCGAGGTATGGGGAAACGCCTATGGTGATATAACCACCGTGGCGGTCCATATCCAGCGGATCCGGAAGAAGATCGAGAGCGATCCCTCCTCTCCCCGGTTTATCTTGACGGTCCACGGTGTGGGGTATAAATTCAACTCCGAGGTCGTAGCTACGGAGGAGCGATGAGGCTTCAGCGGAAATTCACCATCCTCGTGGTGACCATCATCATAATCCCTATCCTCGTGGCCTTAGTGGTCGCCTACTTCCAGTTCATCTATCTTCAGAAGAACCAGATGATTTTCAATAGGACCTATGTTATGAAATGGGTCGACCGGCGGATCACCCCATTCAAAGAGACACCCTTTATACGGGAGTCCGAAGAGGCGCTGCCCAAGGGGATGGACATCATGATCTTCGACTCCGGCATGAACGTCTTGGCCTCGAGCTTCGACGCCTTCGAGGTAGGAAAGCATCTGACCGCCGAGGAGATATCCCGTTTCATGCAGAGCCACATGGACAGGTACCAGTATTTCCTCGAGGCCCTTCCCGTCGAGGATGCCGAGCTCAGGATGTTGATCCGGGTCGAGAAACGGGACGAGTCGCAGCCGATCAGGCTTTTTTCCTTAGGGACTTTCGTGTACCTGTTTCTCCTTCTTTTAGGACTCGCCGCGATCGTAAGCAGCGTTATGCTTAGTACCACCAACAAATCGATCCAAAATCTCGAGGAGGCGACCAAGAAGATAGCCGCGGGTAATCTCGATTTTACACTACAGACGGAGGGGGATGACGAGCTTGCTTCGCTGACCTCATCGTTTGATTCGATGCGGAAGGCTTTGAAGGAAGAGCTCGCCCGGAGGTCACGCTTCCTCATGGCGGTTTCTCACGATCTGAAAACCCCCCTGACCTCCATCGAAGGGTATATCGAGGCGATTATCGACGGATACGCCGATGACCCGGAGCTCCTCAAGAGATACCTTCATATCGTCCAGGACAAGTCGAAGGTCCTGGAATCGCGGATCCTAGAGCTCATCGATTTCGTCAAGATGGAGACCGGGGAGTGGCAGCTCAAGCAGACCGAAATTAATCTTAAATATTTTCTTCTCGAGGCCGCCAAGTCCTACAAAGACGACGCCTCGGTACTCGGGAGGGATTTCTACTACTCCATCGATATCGCTGATGATGTGACGGTGTCCGCCGACGGCAATCTCGTTTCCCGTGCCCTGGAAAATCTCTTCAACAACGCGGTCCGCTACACCGAGCACGGCGATACCATCTGGATGCGGGCCTTCCAGGGTAAGGACGAGGTGACCGTTCAGATCGAAGACAGCGGACCGGGGATACCGAAAGAGGAGGTCGATCTGATCTTCGACGCCTTCTATCGCGGATCGAGATCCCGGCGGGAACAAGGTTTCGGCTTAGGCCTCTCCATAGTACGGTCCATTATCCACGCCCACACCTGGGACATCGATGTCCAGTCCCAGGCCGATGTGGGGACGGTATTCTCGATCCATATACCGCTGGACGGAAGCGAGAGTACTGAGATATAGTTCTTTCCGGAGGTTCCGATGAAACGGGTGTTGTTTTTAGGTTTCTGCTTTTTTCTTTTCATGACGGGATTGTCACTCGCCTGGGGTGAATCGATGAGCGTCACCGTCCGGGAGGCGGAGCTTCGCGGCGCGCCGCAGTTCTTGAGCAGGATCGTCGGTACCGCCGGATACGGAGAACGCCTCGAGGTCAATGAGAGGCGGGATCCCTGGTTTAGACTGACCGCTTCGGACGGCACCGTAGGATGGGTACACTCCTCCGCGTTGACCACCAAGCAGATAGTCCTTACCGCCTCCGATTCCGATGTCCGCCGGGGAGCTTCCGCCGACGAGGTGGCTTTAGCGGGGCGAGGATTCAACGAGCGGGTGGAGAACGAATTCAAGGAGGAAAGCGACGTGGATTATTCCGGCATCGACCGGATGGAATCGGAATACCGTATCGATCCCGGAACTCTCCTTTCATTCCTCGAAGAGGGCGGACTCGAAACGGGAGGTGAAGAATGAAGCGTCATACCCTTATCATCTGTTGTGCTGCCCTGGGACTTGTCCTGCTTACCCTGACCCTTTTCGGCTGTGAGAGCCTAGGCTCGGTCAGTCAGGTGGGGACCGCCCTCGGAGTCGCCACCGGGGTCATCGACGAATCCCAGGCGGCGAGTATCAACGAGAGCGCCCGGGCGGTCGCGAAGAGTTTCGAAGACATCACCCCCGAACAGGAGTACTACATCGGCAGGGCGGTGGGCGCGGTCATCCTCGAAGACTACTCCCTCTACGAAGACGAGGCGGCGAATTACTACATCAATCTTTTAGGCCAGAGCCTGGCCTTGAGCTCGGACAGGCCCGAGCTCTTCAACGGGTACCGGTTTCAGATCTTGGACTCAGACGAGATCAACGCATTCGCCACCCCCGGCGGACACATCCTTCTGACTCGGGGGATACTGCGTCTCGCCCGGAGCGAAGACGGAGTCGCGGCGATCCTCGCCCACGAAATCGGACACATCGTACATCTTCACGGACTCAAATCGATCAAGACATCCCGGATCAATACGGCTTTGACCAGTGTGGCCCTGACTTCGGTCCAGGTGGCCACCGACGACGAGATAGCCGAGCTGACCGCCGTCTTCGAGGATTCGATCAAAGACGTTACCTCGACCCTGGTCAACAACGGATATTCCCGGGAAACCGAGCGGGAGGCCGACCGGGCCGCGGTAAAAATCATGTCCCGTGTCGGGTACGATCCCCGGGCCTTGATAGGGGTGCTCGAGGAGATGGACCGGGAGCTCGAACCGGGGGGGCTCGATTTTGCCAAGACCCATCCCGATCCCGAAGACCGGATCGCGGATATAGAGCGGTTTATGGGATCCTATACGCCGAAAAGGTCTCCCCAGGGGCGCGAGGCGCGTGAAGCGCGCTACCGCACGACCCTCGCGGGACTGTAAACCGGCAAAAGAACAGGAGTGGGAATGCCCGAGACCCGTCACAGCAGAATTATCCGCCGTATTCTTCGAGGCCTCGCGGTGGGGGCCGTCTCCGCCGCCCTGGCGGTCCTCCTCTGGGCCGCCGGAACGCTCGAAACACTCGAGAACAGAACGTGGGACTGGCGCGTCCGGTATCACGCCCCGAGAAGCGAACCCTCCGACGAGGTCCGGCTGATCCTCCTCGATCAGTACAGCCTCGACTGGATCGAGGAGGAGTTCGGTCTTACCTGGCCGTGGCCGCGGGAGGTGTGGTCCTACATACTCGGTTTCTGTACCCGGGGGAAGGTCGAGGCGGCGGCTATCGATATTCTCTTCGCGGACCCCTCCCAGTACGGAGTGGGCGACGACGAACAGCTCTCCCGGGCCTTCGAGGCGGAAGAGAACGACGTTTTGGCCGTATTCTTGAGCCGCCAGGCGTCGGGTTTGTCGGCGTGGCCCGAAGGAGTCCCCTTCCCGGGCCTCATCCCTGAAGGATTAAAGCGATGGCGGGAGCTTACCGGGGGAAGGTTTACCTTTTCCCGGGCCGTATTCCCGCAAGAGGAATTTGCCGAAAACAGTGAGCTCCTGGGAACCGTCCAGCAGAGGGCCGACTCGGACGGAGTATACCGTCGGGCGCCTCTCTTCGCCCTGTTCAATGACATTCCCGTCCCCGGACTGGGTCTCGCGGCTTATATGGCCGGGAGGGACCGGCCGACGGACGCGGAGGTGCGCGGACGGAGTCTCTTCCTCGACGGAAGGGAGATTCCCCTGGACTCCACCGGCCAGCTGGTGCTCAAGTTCAAAGGAAATCAGGGGATCCACCGGGCCTACAACGCGGCGGAGATCATTCAGAGCGAGCTCCAAATCCTCCAGGGTCTCGAGCCCGCGGTCGACCCGTCGGATCTCGAGGGGGCCTACATCTTCATCGGGTACTCCGCGCCGGGGCTCCAGGATCTTCGTCCCTCTCCTCTCTCTCCCACGACCCCGGGGGTGGAAATACACGCTACCCTCCTCGACAATATTCTGACCGGGGACACTGCCCGGCCCATGAAACCCGCCGGGGCGGTTGCGGTAATCGTTTTGGCGGCCCTGGCGGTCGGGATCTTGGGGGCGGTTGTATCCGGAGCCCTCAAGTCGGCACTTTTTTTCATCGTTGTTCCCCCTTTGCCGGTGCTGGCCGGTTTTCTCCTCTACATACCCGGACTGTGGCTTCCCCTGGTAGCCGTGGAAATCGGGGTGCTCCTTTCGCTTATCGGATCCAACGTCCTGGGCTACGCTACCGAGGGCAAGCAGCGGAAGTTTATCAAGGGGGCCTTCAGTCAGTACCTGAGTCCCACGGTGATCGATCAGCTCATTGCTCAGCCGGACAGGCTCAAGCTCGGAGGAGAGCGGCGGGAGCTTACGATCTTCTTCTCCGACATCCAGGGATTTACTACCATTTCGGAGAGTCTGAGTCCCGAGGAGCTTACCCACCTCTTAAACGATTACCTCTCGGAGATGACCGACATCATTCAACAGGAGGGGGGAACCATCGACAAATACGAGGGGGACGCAATCATCGCCTTCTGGAACGCCCCGGTTCCCTATGAGGATCACCCGGTACGGGCCGTGCGGGCGGCTTTGAGGTGTCAGTCCCGGCTCGCTGAGCTCAGACCGGGCTTTACCGAACGGTGCGGCAGGGAGATATATATGCGGATCGGGCTCAACTCCGGCCCCGCGGTGGTGGGCAACATGGGCTCGAAGACCCGTTTCGACTACACCATGCTCGGAGACGCGGTAAACCTGGCGGCGCGTTTGGAGGGAATCAACAAGCAGTTCGGTACGTATACTATGATATCCCGCTCCACCAGACAGGGGTCCGGGGCGGCTTTCCCCGTCCGCGAGCTTTCCCGGGTGAGGGTGGTGGGAAAGAACGAGCCGGTCACGGTCTACGAGCCTATGGTACCCGAGGAGTATGAACGCCGCCGGGATACCCTTGACGTTTTCGCCCGGGGAATCGAGGCTTTTTACGCCGGGCGTTTCGAAGAGGCGAAGAGGAGCTTTGCCCCCATCGCGGACGTTGATCCCGCCGCGGCGAAGTACCTCGAAAAGATCGAGGATCTCCTCGGGAATCCCCCCGCCGAGTGGGACGGGGTCTGGACTATGACCTCGAAGTAATCGTCTAAAAAGGGAACTTTATGTATACCCTTTTTGATCTATTCCTATTATATTTGAGGCGAATGGAGGTTATGTGATGTCGGATGTGAAACAGAGATTTTCCCAACTTGATTGTAACGAGGCCTACAGCATTGCCATGATCATCGAAGACGAAGGGTCCAAATTCTTCGCGTCCCTCGTGGAGAACAGCGACGATCCGAGAGTCAAGAACGAGCTGGCATATTTGGAAGAAGAGGAACAGAAACATCGAAAAACCTTCGAAGAATTCCTTAAAAAACGTACTTCCAAGACTGTAGCATGCAGTGACGACAAAGTGAACGATTGGGTCAAGGAAGAAGTCATCGAGCCTCTCAAGGGCGAGCTGCCCGATTCCGGAAAGGAGGCCCTGCGCCTCGGACTCGCCTACAAGGACCAGATCATCTCGTTTCTCGAAGAGGTCCGTTCCGCCGAGGACGATCCCGAGAACGAGAAGGCCATCGACGAGATCATCGAAGAGGAAAAAAAGCAGAGGAAGAAGCTCAATATAATCCTCGCGTACTGATCTTCGGTGATGAGTTTTCTCCTGAAGGCGGTCAAATTCGCCGCCGATTGCCATACCGGACAGGTCCGCAAAGGGAAGCAGGAAGCCCCCTATGTGAACCACGTCCTCGAGGTCGCTTCCCTCATCAGTGAGGTGGGGGGAGTGGGCGACGAGGAAATCCTCGCCGCTGCTGTTCTCCACGATACGGTGGAGGATACGGCGGCGGAATTCGAGGATATCGAATCACTCTTCGGAGAGCGGGTCGCCTCCATAGTGCGGGAGGTGACCGACGACAAGACCCTTTCCAAGAAACGGCGGCGGCAGCTCCAGATCGATCACGCGCCGCACCTCTCCGAGGAAGCTACCCTTATAAAGATAGCCGACAAGACCTCGAATATCGCCGACATAACCCGGGATCCTCCCCGCCACTGGGGCCTCCAGAGGCGGCGGGAATACATAGAGTGGGGCGAGAAAGTTGTTAGTAACTGTAAAAAAGTCAACGAACCCCTCCTGGTCAATTTCTTCCGGATCCTAGCCGAAGCGAAGGGATCTCTGGGAAGAAAGGGACGGCACTAGACCGCCTCCTTTCACTGGGCAGCGTACACTGCTTGGAAATACGCGAAATGATCAGTATTTTAAAATCAGGAGGCACAATGGAGGAACAATTCAAAGAAACTATGAAGCACCGTCTCGAAGAGATGCAAGAAACCTACAGGCGGAGCCTGGATATCAGAAAAGAAGATTTCGACGCCATGAATCTCGACGACAGCGTAGTCGACCCCACCGGGTGGGGCGAAAGGGCCGTGGCGACGGGCAGATTTATCTGTGTTTCTCCCTGTTCATTCATACCGGCTGTCTACTGTACCTTGATCTACACTACTTGCCATCTCTTATTCCTCTTCGAGGGCCTTCGTAACCGATTCCACGATGCCTTTCGCATCGATAGCCTGCTCCTCGAGGAGCTCCTCCGAGCCTCCCGAGTGGGGCCGCTTCCGCACCGCCAGGTTTATCACAGTATAGGCGGGCGGCTTCCGCCCGTCGCTTTGGGCGAGGCGCTCAGCCACCGCGGATGCAACCGCTTCACCTAATCCCCCCTCGGGATAGTGGTCTTCCACGGTAATAAGGGTGCCGGTTTCCCGGGCGGCTTCCGCTAAAGTATCGCCGTCGATGGGCTTGATCGAGTAGCAGTCGATAATCCGTACCGGGATGTTTCTCTTCTCGAGCTCCCCCGCCGCCTCGAGGGCTTCGGTTACGGTTATCCCCGTAGCGATGATCGTCGCCCTATCGTTGTCGGACCGCTTGAGAATTTTGGATCCGCCTAAAGGAAACTCCTCGGATGGAGGATAGATAACCGGGGTCTTGCCCCGGATTGTCCGTATGTAGGTGATGTTCTTATTTCCCGCAGACGCCGCGGTGAGCTTCTCGGCCGAAACAGCGTCCGCCGGGGAGAGGACGGTGCTGTTCATGAGGGACCGCATCATGGCGATATCTTCGAGTCCCATCTGGGAGGGGCCGTCCTCTCCGATAGACACTCCGGTGTGGGAGCCGGCGATGCGGATATCGGCATCGGAATGGCTTGCCATCCTTATCTGATCGTGGGCCCGGGTCAGAAAAGCGGCGAAGGTCGATGTAAAGACCCGCTTGCCTCGCGCCTGAAGGCCTAAGGCCATGCCGATCATATTCTGTTCGGCAATGTAACACTCAAAGGCCCGGTCGGGAAACTTCTCGAAGAAGAATTTGGTCCGGGTGGAGTTCTTGACGTCTCCGTCGAGGACCACGATGTCCTCGTCGAGCTCGCCTAAAGCGGCTAAGGCGTGTCCGAAGGCGTCCCGGGTCGCCGTCTTTTCGCCGATTTCGTATTCCGGACTTGTCTGGAAACCCCGGTCGTCTCGTTTCAAAGCGGAGCCTTTGATGAAATTTTCAGGACCCGCGGATTCAGGGACTTTTCGGTCCCGTATGCGGGATTCCAGATCGGCGAGGACCTTTTTTTCGGAATCCTCCGGAAGGGGCTTGCCGTGGTGCCCGTTCTCGTTCTCTACGCTTCCTCCGTCCTTACCTTTGACCGTTCGCGCAATGATAATTACGGGTTTACCGCTGTCATCGTTCCGGGCCTCCTCGAAGGCGTGCATAAGCTCTTGTACCGAGTGCCCGTCGACCTCGAGGGCTCTCCATCCGAAGGCTTCGGCGCGTTTCCTATA
The DNA here is from genome assembly GCA_964641125.1 of uncultured Spirochaetales bacterium. Lineage (GTDB taxonomy): Bacteria > Spirochaetota > Spirochaetia > SPDA01 > CAZSGZ01 > JBKHAJ01. Next base: position 10,533 of record CAZXMO010000011.1, on the reverse strand, counting down.
TTCCCCGGTCTCCCACTCGAACATAGTCGGCTCGCTTTGTCCGAGGCGGTTTACATCGACGATCCCGATGATATTATCGAGTCCCGCGTGGGAGGCGAAGTTCATCCCCTCCCAAACGTTGCCTTCGGCCGTCTCGCCGTCTCCTAACAGGACGAAGACCCGGGAATCGCGACGGTCGAGCTTGATGCCAAGTCCTAAGCCGATGCCGACCGAGAGCCCCTGTCCGAGGGAACCTGTGGCGGCTTTGATTCCCCTGAGGCGGGGAACCGGATGTCCCTCTAAGGGGGAATCGAAGGTACGGAGATTGTCCAGCTCGGAGACGGGGATGCTTCCCGCTTCGGCTAAGGCCGCATAGAGGATTGGCGCGGCGTGTCCCTTGGACATAATAAACTCGTCGTTATCCGGTGAGTCGAGCTGTTTCGGGTCGTAGCGCATCTCATGAAAAAAGAGAACGCTCATGATCTCCGCGGAGGAGAGACAGCTCGTCGGATGCCCCGACCCCGCCTTTGCGGTCATACGTATGCTGTGGATTCGTAAGCGGTCGGCCATATTTTCGAGAAAACCTAACTTTTCCTGCATGGTTCGAGAACTCCTCTCTTAAAAATTACGTATCCCCGTACCAGAGGTAAATAAACCATTTGGGTTACACCGGGAGCGGGGAATGGAAACTTTTCCGGCTTCCTTGTAAAATTAATGCAAACGGCGGATTTCATGAAAAAGCTTTACCTCTTTCACGCTGCAATCTTCATCCTTTTACTCACGGCAAGCCGGCTCCATCCGGAACCAACCCTTGCGCGGGACAAGCTCGGAACCGTGGGAATCGTTTCGCTTGTGGTCGTTTTTGTGAGTCTCCTCGCCGCTGTCGCCGTGGTTTTCTACAATCGGGGCTTGAAAAAGGCTGTAACCGATCGGACCGCCGAACTCGAGGAAAAGGAGAGGAACCTCTCTCAGGCACAGAGGCTCGCCCATATCGGAGACTGGATATTAGACTCTCCTTTTACCACGGTACGGGCATCCGACGAGTGCATCAGGATATTCGGATTCAGCAGGAACGAGCTCCCGATAGACGAAGTGATCTCTACTCTCGAGGTAGGATACCGTGAGTTGGCCGAATCTATGTTCCAGGAGGCCGTCGAATCGGGAAATCCGATGGAGCTGGAATGCAAGATACTGACTCCCGACGGAGCAGCTCCGCATTCAGAGAGACCTGGCCGTGGAAGTGGCGGGAGCCGGTATCCATTCGGATACGATCGACCCGCCGACCCGGAAGCGGTGAGCGGGAGTACTGGGCCGTAATCCACGACATATCCGAACGGAAGGAAACCGAACGTCTCATAGAAAGGGCCATGATCGATCTCAAGCGCTCGAACGAGGAACTCAAAGATTTCGCCTACATAGCCTCCCACGATCTCCAGGAGCCGCTGCGATCGATAACCGGATTCTCCGAGCTCCTCTTTCGGCGTTACGGGGACAAACTCGACAGTGAAGGCGCGCGGTTCCTCGACTTGATTATGTCCGCGGCGAGACGGATGCAGCGTCTCATCGAGGACCTTCTCTCCTATTCCCGGCTCAACACCCGGGCAAGACCCTTCGTGCGGATCGATCCCGAGGAAGTGATCGAAACGGTTAAACTCAACTTAGTCCTCGTAATCGAGGAGAAGAACGCCCAAATTATCGTTCATCCCCTTCCTCCCGTCTACGGCGATCCCGCCCAGATAACCCAACTCTTCCAAAACCTCATCGCCAACGCGATCAAGTACAGCCGGGAAGGAATCCCGCCCCGGACAACGGAATCGGTATCAAGGAGGAGCACCTCGAGGTGATCTTCAAGATGTTCCAGCGTCTCCACGGGAGAGATGAGTACTCCGGGACCGACATAGGTCTCGCCCTGTGCAAACGGATCGATGAACGCCACGGAGGTGTTCTCTGGGCCTGCTCGGTGTACGGAGAAGGAACCACCTTCCACTTTACCCTTCCCAAACAGCCGGCTTCGTGCCTGACTTTTCCTTGTTAACCGGGGTATAGGGGTGTCGGAGCCTTTAATCGAACCGGGAAATCGCCTCGAAGAGGAGCCGCTTGTAGAGATCGAGGTCGAGGGCGGTCGAGACTTCGACATTCGCGGGGGTTCCGGTTACCCCGAAGAAATCGATCACCGTTCGTCCCCGGGTAAGCTCGCCCTGGGTCTCCACATCCACGAAAACCGGACGGGTTTCGATGACTTCAGGGCGGATTACGTAAGCGATCGTCAGAGGATCGTGGAGGGGCGCTCCCGCGAGGCCGAAGCGGTTCTTGTTCATGGTGTAGAAGAACCTCAAGAGTCCCCCCACCTTCGGAGAAACCCTTCCCGAGGACTCTTCGAGCCTCCGGATATCGGCGTCGGTGAAGAGAGCGGTATTGGTGATGTCCAGGGTGACTAAGGTGATAGGAATACCGGAGGCGAATACCGTCCGGGCCGCCTCGGGGTCTACGTAGATATTGAACTCCGCGGCTGGGGTCACGTTCGAAGCGGCCGATCCCCCTCCCATAATAACGAGACGATCTATTCTTTCTCTTACATGGGGAGCTTTCAAGAGGAGGAGCGCTACATTCGTCAGGGGACCCGTGGCGACAAGGGTAATCCCACCGTCGCCGGCGAGGAGGGTCCGTTCGAGGAAATCTACCGCGTGTTCGCTATTGGGTTTTTCCTTAGGTTCGGGGAGCTCGGCCCCGTCGAGTCCGCTCTTGCCGTGGATCCCCGGCGCCGTGACCAGGGGACGGACGAGAGGCCGTTCGGCTCCCGGATAGACCGGCACATCTTCCCTGTCGAGAAGGGCCAGGGTCTTCCGTGCATTGAGGAAGGTTTTCTCGGCGGTCTGGTTTCCCGCCACGGTGGTTATCCCTTGAAGATCGATTTCCCGAGAGCCTACGGCGAGGAGGACGGCCGCCATATCGTCGTGGCCGGGATCGCAGTCGAGCAGTATGCGTGTCATGTATGTAGTGTACCAAAGCTTGCTAGAATGAGTCCACTGCATTACTCTAGAGGTAGGAGTTGCCTTGTTCCGGAGGCGACGGTATATTGAGTTGGATATATTGATAGAAGTATATGGAAAGGTGGTTATATGGAAAAGCATGTGGACTATACGGAACCTTTGATACGGAAACTCCCGAAGACCGCCTTGATATATAACGACGAGCCGGTCTCCTACGGGGAGCTCTTGATAAACATCGACGGCTTTTCACGGCAGCTCGAGCTCGACGAGGGGGATAGGACGTGTCTCTTCGCCGAAAACAGGCCGGAATGGATCTACGCATTCTACGCCGTGTGGAAGCACGGGGGAATCAATTCCGCGGTGGACGCCGGGGCGGGGGAAGAGGAGCTCTTAGCGGTCCTCGAGGACTGCAGGCCTAAGATCGTCTTTGTTTCCCGGAAGAGCTTGGAAACCCTCGAAAAAATCCGAGGGAAGCTCACCGACATTCCCCGGGTGCTCATCCTCGAAGAGATGGCCGAACGGCTGGAAAACGAGCGGCCCGACAGTGGTGAAGACTTTACCCTGCCCGTGGATCCCGAAAAGACGGCCCTGATCCTCTACACCTCCGGGACAACCGGGGAGCCTAAAGGGGTCATGCTCAATTTTCGAAGCGTCTACTTCAATATGCAGGCGGTCTTCGAGACCGGGCTCATCGACGGTGACGATGTTCTCCTCGCGCTGTTTCCCTTCCACCACACCGTCCCCCTCCAGGGGCACGTAATCTGCCCTCTCTACCTCGGCTCCACCGTTGTTTTTGTAAAGAGTCTCACCTCAGACGAGATACTCCGCCTCTTCAATGAGTATAAGGTAACTCTTATCAACGGGGTTCCGAGGCTCTACGATCTTTTCCATCGAAGCATCATGAATAAAGTCCGTTCCAATCCGGCGGCCCGGCTCCTCTTTGCCCTAGCGAGACGCATCGACAAGGTGGAGACTTCGCGGAAGCTCTTCAAGAAGGTCCACGACCGGTTCGGGGGAAATCTCAAAGTATTCCTCTCCGGCGGGGCCAAGCTGGACGGACAGGTGTGCAGGGACTTCTGGACCCTAGGCATTCCCACCATCGAGGGGTACGGTCTTACCGAGATGGGGCCTTTAATCAGCTACAACCTCATGGACGCCTGGAAGCCCGGCTCCGCGGGCAGGCCGGTGAAGGGGGTGAATGTCAGGATCGAAGAAGGGGAGCTCTTAGCACGAGGACCCGGTTTGATGGAGGGCTATCTGAACAAGCCCGATGCGACGGAACAAATCATCCGCGACGGCTGGGTCCACACCGGGGATACCGCCTACATCGACGATGAAGGATTCATATTCCTGACCGGACGCAAGAGCGAGCGGATAGTCCTTGCCAGCGGGAAGAACCTCAATCCCGAGGAGATCGAGCACGTCATCCTCGAACAGAGCGATCTGATCAAAGAGATAGCTTTGACCGAACGGGAGGGAAGAATTCTCGCCTACATCCATCCCGACATGGATTTGGTCCGGGAGCGGGGCATCCACAACCTCCATGAGGCGGTCAAGTGGGACGTCATCGATACCTATAACCGGAAGGTTCCGGAGTACCGGCGGATCCTCAATTTTGTCTTGTCGCCGAAGGAACTCCCGAAGACCGCCATGGGTAAGATCAAGCGGTACCGCCTTAGCGAGCTCATTACCGAAGGAAAAGACACCGCCGCGGCCAGGAGCAAGGCCCCGAAGCTCGAGGAGTACCGGATTCTGGCCGATTATCTGACCCGGGAGCGGGGAAGGATGATAACACCGGAGAGTCACCTCGAGATCGACGCCGGACTCGATTCCCTCGAGCTCCTCGAACTCCGGGTCTATATCCGGAAACGGTTCGGGCTCGAGCTCGGCAAGGACGTCTTTCTGCACCATCCCACTCTGGTGCGCCTCGCCGAGCATATCCACACTCTGCGCGAGACCGGGGCGAAACCGGCCGTGGAAGAGGCGGACGGAACCCTGCGCCCGGTGGAGGATTTCCCTATACGCAGGCCCAACTGGCTGGTCAAGGGGCTGTTTCTCCTCATGTCTCCCTTACTGAGTATTCTCTTCGGTATCAGAAGGTTCAGGAAAAACACCGTCCGTTTTAACAAGCCCGCGATTATCGTCTCAAACCACCAGAGCTTTCTCGATCCCTTTATCCTCGCCCGGACCCTCCCGCGGCGGGCCCTTATGGACACTTACTTCCTGGCGAAGTCACGTTTCTTCAAGTCATCCATGGGCAGGTACTTCGCCGAGCGGACCAATTCGATCCTCCTCGACCTGCATGAGCCGACCGAATCACTGTTCAACCGTCTGATGGAGCTCCTGAAACAGGGGAAGAACATCGTAATCTTCCCCGAAGGGACAAGGACCTTCGACGGAAAGATGGGAAGCTTCAAGAAAACCTTCGCCGTTTTGAGTAAAAAACTCAACCTTCCCGTGGTCCCGGTAGCGATAAACGGCGCATATGATTCTTTTCCCCGTACAAAGATCATCCCCCGGCCCAAGCGGATCGATGTACGATATTTCGCCCCCGTACATCCCGACGGAAAGACCGTCCAGGAGATCCTCCGGGACGTACGGAGCACCATCAGCGGAGGTCTTTTATGATTCTCTTCGAATTCGATGCCTACAATATTCTCTTCGCCTTCATCGTGAGCTTCGGGATCCAGATCGTCTTTTTCGCCTTTGCCGCGGGCTTCAAGACCGATAAGGTCACCGATCTCTCGTACAGTCTCTCCTTCTTAGTGCTTGCGATCGTCTTGATGATCTTCGAACAGGCTTTTCGACCGGTCCAACTCCTGGCCGTCGCCGTCACCTCCCTCTGGGCGGTCAGACTGGGAGGATACCTCCTGGTCCGGATTATCGAGATGGGAAAAGACGACCGGTTCGACGGGATGCGGGACGAGCCCCTGCGTTTCGCCCGGTTCTGGCTGCTCCAGGCGATTTCGGTATGGCTCATATCCTTTCCGGTTATCTTCGTTTTGAGCCTGGAGGGGACGGTTTTCACCTGGGTGAGTATCGCCGGAGCCGCGGTATGGCTCTTCGGCTTCATTTTCGAGGCGGTCGCGGATGCCCAGAAGTACCGGTTCAAGAGTAACCCGGAAAACAGGGGAGATTTCATCTCCCGCGGACTATGGCGCTACTCCCGGCACCCCAACTATTTCGGCGAGGTCCTGTGCTGGTGGGGAATATTTTTGATTGTAGCCCCGAGCCTCATGGGCGCCGCCTGGCTCGCGGTCTTGGGTCCCGCGGCTATAACCGCTCTTCTCCTCTTTGTAAGCGGTATCCCCATGCTCGAAAAAAAGCACGACAAGAAGTACGGCGGCAATCCCGCCTACCGTGACTATAAAAAGACTACGAGCCTCTTGATCCCCTTTCCCCCGGGATCGACGAAGGGCTCTAAAAACGAAGAAGGATAAAAAAAGCCCCCCGGAGGTGCCGGGGGGCGGTATGTATCGAATTGTCCGGGCCGGCCTTAGAAGGGACGATCCGCGAGATACTTGTATTCCTTGTACTGACGGTCCACTCTCTCTTTCAACTTGTTCAGAAGCATGTCCGCCCGGTCGGGATCGGCCGCTAAGAGGGATTTGAACCGGACCTCGTTGTAGATGTAATCGGCCACATCGGTACTCGGTTCCTTCGAGTCGAGGACTAAGGGGTTTTTGCCCTCATCCTCGAGCCGGGGATCGTACCGGTAAAGCGGCCACATTCCGGAGGTAACAGCGGCCTTCATCTGGTCCATTCCCTTGGTCATGTTGAGACCCTGGGCGATACAGGTGCTGTAGGCGATGATGAGGGACGGACCGTCATAGGCCTCCGCCTCGAGGAAGGCCTTGATGGTCTGCATCCGGTTGTATCCCATGGAGACCCGGGCAACATAGACGTATCCGTAGGACATGGCCATCATCCCTAAGTCTTTCTTTCGAATTCCCTTACCGCTCGCGGCGAACTTGGCGATAGCCCCGATGGGAGTCGCCTTGGACATCTGGCCGCCGGTGTTGGAATAGACCTCGGTATCGAGGACCAACACATTCACATTGCGTCCCGATGCTAACACGTGGTCGAGGCCGCCGTATCCGATGTCGTAGGCCCAGCCGTCGCCGCCTAGGATCCATACCGACCGGCTGATCAGGTAATCGGCCACCGAAAAAAGCTCTTTGGCCTCCCGGGAACTGTCACCCCCGAGCTTTTCCTTGAGCCGGCGGACGTCGGTCCTCTGCTGTTCGATTTCCTCGTAATCGCTCTGAGGATTGTTCCGGATCTTTTGAAGGAGGTCCTTGTCCGCGGAACTGCCGTTCGCGAGCATCGCGTCGATCAGCTCCATCCCGTATTCTTTCAGCTTGTCCGAGGTCAGCCGCATACCGAAACCGAACTCGGCGGCGTCCTCGAAGAGGGAATTGGACCAGGAGGGCCCGGAGCCGTCGGCGCGGGTGGTATAGGGAGTGGTCGGGAGATTTCCGCCGTAGATCGAGGAACATCCGGTGGCGTTCGCTATAACCGCGCGGTCCCCGTAGAGTTGGGACATCAGCTTGACGTAGGGGGTCTCGCCGCATCCCGCGCAGGCGCCGGAGAACTCGAACAGCGGTTCGATGAGTTGACTTCCCTTGGTGGTGTTGATCTTGAGCTTCGACCTGTCGGGGTAGGGGAGATCGAGGAAGAAGTCCCAGTTCTCCGCCTCCTGTTCCCTCAAGGGGATCTGCTCTTCCATATTGATTGCCTTGTGATCGGTCTTCTCGCCGTTTACTTTCTTATACGCCGGGCAGATGTTGACGCAGACTCCGCATCCGGTACAGTCCTCGGGAGACACTTGGATAGTGAACTTTTCTCCGTCGAACTCCTTGCCCTTGGCGGCGGTGCTCTTGAAAGCGGCGGGCGCTTTCTCGAGATATTTCGGATCGTACACCTTCATCCGAATTACCGCGTGGGGACAGGCCGCGGAGCAGTCGCCGCATTGGATACACACCTCGGGGTCCCACACGGGGATGAACTCGGCGATGTTCCGCTTCTCGTATTGGGTGGTCCCGGTGGGATATGTTCCGTCGTCGGGAAGCTTGGATGTCGGGATCTCGTGCCCGCGGCCGGCGATGATCTCGCCGATGACTTCCCGGACGAACTGCGGAGCATCCGCCGGTACCGGGAGCTGCATGTGCCGGTCGCCCTTGGTCTCCTTCGGATAATCGACCGGTTCGATCCTGTTCTTAGTCGCGTCGATGGCCTCGAGGTTCTTGTTGACCACATCTTCGCCCTTCTTTCCGTAGGTGTCCTTCACCGCCTTCTGAATGAGCTCGAGGGCCTCGTCTTCGGGAAGTACGCCTGAGATGAGGAAGAATGCGGTCTGCATGATTACGTTGATCCGGGAACCTAAGCCGACCTTCTGGGCTATATCCGTGGCGTCGATAACGTAGAACTTGAGGCCCTTGTCGATGATCTGCCGCTGGACCTCCACGGGGATCTCGTCCCACACCTCGTCTTTACTGTAGGGGGAGGCGAGGAGGAAGGTTCCTCCATCTTCGATATTGGAAAGCATGTCGAATTTCTCTAAGAAGCTGAACTTGTGACAGGCTAAGAAATTGGCCTTGGTGATAAGGTAGGTGCTCTTTATCGGGTCCTTTCCGAACCTGAGATGGGAGACCGTCTGAGCGCCGGACTTTTTCGAGTCGTAGACGAAATACCCTTGCGTGTAGTTGTCGGTGGCCTTTCCGATGATCTTGATCGAGTTCTTGTTGGCGCCGACGGTGCCGTCGGAACCGAGACCGAAGAACATCGACCGGTGTACCTCCGGAGCTTCGGTGTGGAAGTCTTCGTCGAACTCGAGGCTTGTATTGGTCATATCGTCGTAAATCCCGATGGTGAAGTGGTTCTTCGGATTGTCTCCTTTGAGGTTGTCCAATACCCCTTTAGCCATTCCCGGAGTCAATCCATGCCGGGAAAGGCCTAAGCCGAACCGGCCTCCCACTATGACGGGATAATCCTTGAAGGGGGCCTTGCCCTCTTCGAGCATCTCGCCCACCGCGGTGCGGACGTCCTCGTAGAGGGGTTCACCGAGAGATCCCGATTCCTTGGTCATGTCGAGGACGGCGATCGATTTGACCGTCTCGGGCAGCGCTTTTACCACGGCTTCGGCGCTGAAGGGACGGTACAGCCGGACCTTGACGATTCCCACTTTTTCACCGCTCTCGTTGAGGGCTTCGACGGTCTCTTCCATGGTCTGGGCGCTCGCACCCATCATGACGACGACGCGGGTCGCGTCGGGGGCACCGACATAGTCGAAGAGCTTGTACCGGCGTCCGGTGAGCTCGGCGAACTCGTCCATAACCTTCTGGACGATAGCGGGAGCCGCGTCGTAGTACTTGTTGACCGTTTCCCGGGCGGCGAAGAAGACGTCCGGGTTCTGGCTGGTTCCCCGGATCGCCGGCTTTTCCGGATTGAGCCCCCGTTCCCTATGGGCCTGTACGAACTCCGGCTTGATGAGCTTTTTCATCGTATCGTAAGAGACTTCTTCGACCTTCTGGATTTCGTGACTGGTCCTGAATCCGTCGAAGAAGTGGAGAAAGGGGACCCTGGATTCGAGGGTTGCCGCCTGGGCAATGAGCCCTAAATCCATGACTTCCTGCACCGAGTTGGAGCAGAGCATGCCGAAACCGGTGGACCGGGCGGCCATGACGTCGGAATGGTCGCCGAAGATGGAAAGGGCCTGGTTCGCGACGGCCCGGGCGGCGATATGAAAGACGGTCGGGGATAGTTCACCGGCTATCTTGAACATATTGGGGATCATCAGAAGCAGACCCTGAGAGGCGGTAAAGGTGGTGGACAGTGCCCCGGTGGTAAGCGCGCCGTGGATGGTCCCCGATGCGCCCGCCTCGGACTGCATCTCGACGACATGAGGGATGGTCCCCCAGATGTTCTTCCGCCCCTGAGCGGAATAGAGGTCGGAGAGCTCGCCCATGGGAGACGAGGGGGTAATCGGATAGATCGATATGACCTCGTTCGTCGCATGGGCCACGTACGCCGCGGCGGTATTCCCGTCGATGGTTACCATATTTTTCTTTGACATATAATTGATCCTTCCTATTGCGTGGGATTGTTGATACTAATATACCTCTTTTGTTCGAAAAACATCAAGGTTGGAACAGCCCGGATACAAACATAATTACGTTTAAATGGCGCTCAGGGCGCCCCTGTTTTTGCGTCTCATATTCCTGCGCCGGGCGGTGCGGTATAAGTCGCGCAAAAGATCATCCGGAAAATGAACGGTCGTCGAGGGCATGAATAGAATTTGTTCTATTCATGCGTGAGAGTCAATAATTCTCTTCACGGTGCTCAAAATATGAAAAAGATTGCAATATACCGTAAAGAGGGATATGTTTTTTATATCCTTTGAAATGGAGATTGAAATGAAAAGACTTCCTTACATGTGTTTGTTTTTGATGCTTCTTCTCTTAGTTCTTCTTTTTTCTTTTTCAGGATGTAATACGGACCTCGGTTCTTTCCTTCCCGGGAGTAATCTCCCCGCTGGTTTCCGACAGAGTACTTCCATAATTCT
>CAZXMO010000010.1:5876-64092 GCA_964641125.1 uncultured Spirochaetales bacterium | reverse complement strand
CTCCCGGGCCCGGGAGATCACATCTCCGGGCAGACCCGCGAGCTCCGCAACGTGAATGCCGTAGGAATTGCTCGACGGCCCGGACACGACCGATTTGAGAAATACGATTGTTCCGTCACGTTCGGCGACATCCATGGATAGATTGACCATTCGGGGATGCTCGAGATCGGTGAGCTCATGGTAGTGGGTGGCGAAGAGGGTCTTGGCCCCGAGGGACTTCAAGAGATATTCACAGACCGCTTGGGCGATGGCGAGCCCGTCTTGGGTGCTGGTTCCACGCCCCACCTCATCCATGATGATCAGACTATTCGGTGTCGCGGACCTCAGGATGTTGGCGGTTTCGTTCATTTCCACTAAGAAGGTGGATTCCCCCCGGGCGAGATTATCCGAGGCGCCTACCCTGCAGAAAATCCTATCCACGATCCCGATTCTCGCTTCCCCGGCGGGAACAAAGCTCCCCGCCTGGGCCATCAAGACGATCAAAGCGGTCTGCCTCAAAAAGGTAGACTTTCCTGCCATGTTCGGTCCGGTCAGGAGAATCAAATTACGCTCGGATGGGTCTATATCGATCCCGTTAGGGACGAAATCGCCGGGGGGGAGATGCTTTTCCACCACCGGATGCCGACCGGATTCGATCTTGAGGAGTCCGGAGGCGTCGATCCCGGGCCGGGTGTATCCGTAGGCGGTGGCGGCGTAGGCAAAAGATGCTACGCAGTCGATCTCACCGATGATCGAAGCACTCTCGAGGAGGTCATCGATATTCGACTTGATCCGTTTCCGGATTTCGAGGAAGAGTTCTCTCTCCTTGTCGATAATCGATTCGACGGCGTTATTGAGCTTTACCTCGAGCTCCCCGAGCTCTTCGGTGGTGTACCTCTCGCTGTTCACCAGCGATTGTCTTCGAATAAAATGTTCCGGAACGAGCTCGAGGTTTCCCTTGGAGACTTCGAGAAAATGCCCGATTATCTTGTTGTACTTGACCCGGAGGTTACCAATCCCGGTCTTTCGCTTTTCCTCCGTAAGGTACTCGTCGAGTACGCTCTTACTGTTCGTCTTGAGCTCCCTCATCGCGTCGAGCTCGGCGGAGTATCCGGGTTTGATAAGTCTGCCCTCGGAGAGAAGGACCGAGGGATCCTCGTGGATCGCCGAATCGATGAGTCCTCTTAGTTCCAGGAGATTCCTCCGGGTATCCTCTTCGAGCTCGGGGAGAAGTCCCTCGGCGCGCCAGTCTTCCTGGACACCGAGGAGCTCGAAAAAGCGGTCCAGGCTGTTTCGGATACCCAAGAGGTCCTTAGCGTGGGCCTTGTCGGTAGCGATCCGTGAGGCAAGGCGTTCGAGGTCGAGGATCGAGCTCAAAGTCTCCCGAAAAGAATTCAGAAGTATCTGCTGTCTATAGAAAAGCTCAACCCGATCGAGCCGGCGGTTTATCTCGATCGTGTCCACTAAGGGACGGGTCAGCCAATAGCGGAGTTTTCTTCCTCCCATAGCCGTTTTGGTGTAATCGAGGGTCTCTAAGAGGGTATACCTGGCGCTTCCGTCTTGCATGTTCCGGATAATCTCGAGATTTTTTCCGGTGGTTTCGTCTATGGTAAGAAATTCTTCGAGACTGTAGCGGGTTATTCCACCGAGGTGTGGGAGAAGGCTTTTACTGCTCTCGTGTATGTAGTCGAGGAGAACCCCCACGGTGTATAAAGCGGGATCGCCCTCTTCGATTCCAAAACCCTTGAGATTGACCGTGTTGAACTGCTTCGTGAGTTTCTGGTAGCTGTCGTTAATATCGAAGTTCCAATCGGGGAAGCGATTGAGGAGCATAGAGGGATACTCGCTCAAGAGCCGGGAGAGGTATGAGGATTCCTCGAAGGCCGACTCCTGAACGAGTATCTCCCGGGGCGAGAGTCGGGCAAGCTCACTGCCGAGATCTTCGTATCCGGTATCCACCGGAAAGCTGGTAGCCGCGAACTCTCCGGTGGAACAATCCATGTAGGAAAAAGATAGAGCGTTCCGGTAAACGCCTAAGGCCGCGAGATAGTTGTTTCGTTTACTCTCTAGGAAGTCCTCGTCAAAGACCGTCCCGGGGGTTATCGTTTCGACGATGTCCCGTTCGGCGATTCCCTTTCCCCCCTCAGGGAGGGATATCTGCTCGCAGACGGCAATCTTCTTACCGAGTTTCAAGAGGCGGGCGATATACCCTTGGGATGCGTGGTAAGGGATACCGCACATGGGAATACCGTTTCGCTTGGTCAGGGTGAGATTCAGGAGGGCGCTTACCTCCCGGGCGTCCTTTTCGAACATCTCGTAGAAATCCCCGAGTCGGAAGAACAGGACCGCGTCTCCGCTCTTCCGTTTCAGTGCCTTGTATTGGCGCATCATGGGGGTTTCGGTGGGAGGCATGTGCTTCGTACCGCTATTGGGTGTTCCTTCTCCTCAAACGTTCGAGTACCTTGTCGGTGATATCCACCTCGGGGCTCCACCACATGAGATCGGGATCCTTGGTGCGGAGAATTAGGGAATATCCTTCACTCTCGGCGACGAAACGGATCTCAGTCATGATCTCGGCGAGGAAGGTGGGAGATTCGAGGAGGGTGTCCCGTTTTTTCTCGATCTGGTTGTACCTGATCCTATTGTACTCCCTGAGGTACTCCTTTTTATTGTAGAGTTCGTTTTCCAGCCTGAGCACGGCGCTCTCGTTTCCCTCGTTCTCTTCCTCGAGCTTTCGGCCTTCGAGCTGTTGTATTTCGTCGAGAATACGCGCTTTTTCCTCTTCGTACTTCCGGGTCATTTCTTCGAGCTCCCTCCATGCCTTCGATTCCTTGAAGTAATTGGAAACGATGGCGGAAAGATCGATGACTCCGATCTGCGAGAGCTGTTCAGCAGGAACGGCGAACGTCACGACTGAAAAAACTAATATGAGAAGAAGTATCCTTTTCACTTCGCTACATTTCATGAGATTACCTCGCTCGAACTAAAAGATTTCATAGGTAAAGGAGATAACGAAGTCGATTCCCGCTCCTTCGCTCACTCCGCCGATATTGCCCGTCTGCCAGTCCACCGCTCCGTCGTTGGTCCTAAAGCGTTTAGCCAGAAAGAAACCGATGGGGAATCCCGGTATGGTCAGCCTGATGCCGCCGCCGAAGGTGAACAAAAAATCATCCATCGACATATCGGTCATGTGTGCGAGCTCCTCATACATCGCGGTTCCCGAGAAGAAGAAGTCCCACCACAGGTACTGCTCGATGATGGGCATGCGGAGCTCGATCCAGTTGTTCCACCGTGCCTTTCCCCCGGTCCGCCATCCCCAGCCGCGGGCTATCTGCATGCTGTCGGTATACAGGTAATCGATGTCCTTGAGCTCGGTTCCCCATCCCCATGCGCCGGTACCCGGGTCACGACGAAATTGCGGAAGAATGAGGGCGAAATCGGAATGAAGGGCCAGGACCATCTTCCAGTTCCAGTTAGTCGCCACCGGAATGTCGAAGAGAGTAAAGAAGACCTCGGCCTTTGTCGAGCTCCGCATAAAGTTGCTGACCCCGAAGAGAAAACCGCCGACGTACTGAAAGTTTTGGTTCAGGTGGTATCCGGTGGAGGGATTGAGGATGTAGTCCCGTGTGTCCCAGGAGAGATTGAGCCACAGTTTATTGGTAAACTGCCAGGCGTTCAGATTGTCCCGGGTAGTGGGATTGTAGGGACGATACAGGCTGTTGTCGTAGGTGAGATACTCCAAACTTGTCCGCAGTCCCGTGGAGAGCCCGAGCCGTCCTCCCCCCAAATGCCAGGTATAACCGGTATTAAGGCCGAGGGAGAAATCGAAACTGTCGTACTGCATCAGGTAGTCGCCGGAGATGGTCTTTCCCTCGGAAAGGTCGTATTGGTAATCGGTGACGAGCTCGTAATCCTCGATATCGGTATCGCTGGGAATCCCGGGAAAGGGGGTTCCCGCTTCGTAGTCGCTTCCGCTGTAGTTTGTGTCTTCCGAGAAGACGTAGTATCCTTCGTAGGGATCGGGGACTGCATTAACATCGTCCGGCGAGAATACCGGTGCCAGGATATCCTGTTTGACGTTCTGGGTCAGAGCATGCTGGATGGAGAAGTCGACCCCCCACGACCACCGTCTGTTGAAAAGCCAATTCTCGGTGTAGCTGAAGTTGAGTCTCTGAGTGGTGTTTGAGAGCTCGGTCCCGGCGCTGATCGAGGTCCCTCGTCCTAAAAAGTTGCGGTCGGTCCATTTCAAAAAGCCCATGATGGGAAAGGTTCCCGCGGCCCCGGAAAAGGTCACTCCGAACTCCAAATCGATTGTCTTGGCTTCCTCGATGTTGATAACAAGGTCCATCAACCCCTCGGTACTCCCCATGGGAGTCGTGGGGGTAACCACCGAGAAGAGTCCGGTATTATAGAGATTCTGCAGACCCTCCATGATGAGCTGCTTGCTGAAAACGTCGCCGACCTGAAAGGGAAGCTCCCGCCGAATGACGAAATCCTTGGTCTTTTCGTTACCCTGAAAGAGGATGTTTTCTATATGGGCCCTGTCCCTTTCGACAATGCTCACCTCGTAGGATACCACATTGTTAACTTCGTCGACGATCTCTTCCTTTGTGATGACATTGTAGATGTATCCGTCGTTGTAGTAGAGATCGGTCACCCGGAGGAAATCGGCCTCTAGCTTGGTCTTGTCGAGAACGTTTCCCTCTTTCAATCTGAGATCTTTACGGAGCTCTTCATCGGAAAAGAGGACGTTTCCCTCGAATTCCATCCCCCCGTAGGTGTACTGCTCACCTTCGTCGATGTAGATGGTGATGATCATGTAGTTGCGTTCGTCTTCTTCGTCGACCTCGATCTCCCTGACTACATCCACGACGGCGGCGTTGATATATCCCTTCTCCCAGTAGTAGTTTTCGATCCTGCTCAGGTCTTCTTCGAACTCGCTCTCCTGAAAGACACCCTTCGAGAATAGTGACTGTTCCTTGGTCTCCATGACCCTTCTCAAGGTTCCCTCCGAGGCAAAGGAATTACCGGAAAACCGGATGTCTCTGATGCGGGTCTGGTTTCCCTCGTCGATGGTGAAAGTCACAACCGCCGCGTTCCGGTCAGCCAGTTCTTCGATTTCCCCCTCTACGGTCACGTTGGGGTATCCCCTCTCGAGGTAGAGTTCCCTGACGGCGTCGCTGTCGAGACGGACCTTGGTACGATTGACCATGTCCCCTTCTTTCAGAAGGACTACATCCAGGATGTCGTTCCTGCGGATGTTCCTGTTTCCCTGAAGGTTGATCTCGTCGATTATGGCCCGTTCTTCAACCTCGAAATTGATAATGATACTTTCGAAATTTTCGTCACCCGGGAGGGCATTGGGGATAAAGGTCTCGAAGTAGTCGAGGGCGTACAGCTTGCTCTGCAGCTCCAAGAAGAGGTCATCGGTAAAATCTTGGCCGATATAGGGCTCGACGATCGGTTCGAGCTCGGAGGAATCGATGTTTTCGAGCCCGGTAAATTCGATATCGACGATCGGTTTTCCGAGGTACCATTCCCCCTCCTGGGCGACGGCGGTCCCGATGGGAATAGCGATCAGTAGAAAGAAAAACAGAAACCGTCGAAAAAATGTTCGCATACGTACTCCTCAAGTTCCTAAAAGGAAAACCCCCACGATAAAGCGAGACTGAAAATCGGGGGTTTGCCGAAGAGATCAGTCATATTAGGCATGAAAGAAAACTCGAGCAAAGCCAGAGGAGTTTTCCACTCCAGGCTTATCTCGGTATCCACGACGAATTCTTCCCGCAAAGACTCCTCCTCCAGGTTCATATTCCTGACTCGGAGCCCGACCATAGCTTCTATAAAGATATCGTCGCTCAGGTACTTTCCCAAAAATAAGGTGGTATTGTCAAGATATCTGCTCAAGGTGGTCACAGTTGTCCCTTCTTGGGCCTCGGGGCCGAAAATACTTTCCACTAAGAGATTTTCGAGCATCTGGGTTCGAATCGAAAAGAGGTCGAGCCTGAAGATGTCCTTGACCGCCTCTTCGAAGGACCTGAAAAAGCCGAATTGATTGAGAACGATTCCGCCCGTCATTGCGATAGCGGAGGAAAGGCGGATTTCCTCTCCTCCGAGATCGGTAATCACGTTCTGTCCGAGCAGAGCCAATATCTCCGTATTGGGGAGGACCGGATCCGATTCGAAACGGGGCGAGAATTGACTCAAGGGATTGTTATCGACGATGAGTGAAATGGTTACATCTTCTCCATCGGGTGTTACATCCCGGATATCCGCGCGGACGGTCAGACGCGGGTCGAACCGTCCCGTGGTCTCGTTAAAGGTTATCGCCCCCTCCCGGAGATAGAAGTTTCGGCTGAAGTAAAATATCTGACCGCCCCGTATGCCGATTTCTCCCTTCACCTCGTATTCGCCGGATCCGCTGTTGAAGGTGATGCGGACCGATTCATCGACCTCCGCGCTGGTTCGGAGGATGGGGAAATTTCCCGCGGGCCACTGAAAATCGACCCTCCGCCCGGTGGTAATCGTCATATCGGTGCGGAAGTCGAAGGGTCTATTGCGCGGCGGCGCCTCCTCCCGCTCGCCTAAGGTAACATCGGCATCGACTATCCGGAGATCTCCGGCGATGTCCACTCCGGAGAAATCCCCGTCGATGGATATGTTCCCCAGGGCGAACCCGTCGACGACGACGCCGGCAAAGTTGCCCGCAATGGGAAGGGCCCTTCCCTCTTCGGTGACCACCCGTATGGAATACTGACGGGGAACCCAATGGTCCATAACGAAGTCCGCGTCCACCGTTACCTTTCCGCTGCCCGCGTTTATGGATACGTCGTCTATCGAGAAGAGTTTCCCGTCGAAGACGAGTCCCGTCGAGAAGGGTCCTAAATCCTCGGGAATGAGGGGATTCTCCGCAACGGCCCCGAGGAGCTGCAGGGTTCCGTAGAAATCGGGATCGTTGAAAGGCCCGGTTATCCGCAAATCGCCGAACCCCTGTCCTTCGACGATGTGGAAGAAGGGTATATTCAAAAATGTATTCAGGGCGTCGAAATCAAGATTGAGGCTTTTGAGGTCGGCCTCTATGGTTCCCTTGGCAAGGACGCCCTTGGCGTAGAGGGTCGCGGGCAGGGGCTTCGACAGCTTGACCTCGAAACTGCCGGTGGTCTGAAACTTCGCATTGAGCGCGTTCCGGGGGCCCCCTAAAATCCGGACCGATTCGTCGGACTTATCGAAATCCACCGTCCACGGCTCGAGCTCCCGGGTACCGAGGGTCGGGGTCAAAATTCTTCCGGTGCCCGCTATATCCCCTCTAAGGATGTGAGGGAGCTTAGACCGGTCACCCCGGCGTTTTGTCTCTCCGGACAGGCTCAAGTCCGCCCTCAAAACCTCGTTCTGAAAGCTCCCCGTGTACTCTCCCCGGAAGTCGAAGGAACCTCTCGAAAAATCGAAGATTCCAGTCTCGAAGAGTATCCTGTTGTTGAGATACCTGAGGTCCAGAGTACCGATATCGAGCTCTTCCCCGGTCAATGCACCGGACAGCTCGAGACTGACGGGATCATTGTTATAGAGGGTATCCTCCGTCCGGAGGTAGATCTCGAAACCGGGATCCTTCACGGGACCGGAGACCCGGACGAGGCCCCCTAGGAGTCCGCGGACATTCCGACCCCTTAAGAATCGTTCGAGGGGGATATCCCGCACACGGACGCTTCCTTCGATGTTTCCGTCTTGGAGGCTGACTACGGAAATGTACTGCTCGGCATCCTCGAGGGAGTTCAGGTGGAGCCATCCGTCCAGGGCAAAAGAACCGCCTCTCCGATAGGAGAAGCGGCCGGAGCCGTTTACCCGGGAAAAGGTGTCCTTGTAATCTATGTCGTGGACGAGCAAGGTCTCCTGGTCGGCGGAGATCGATACCGTGACGTCGGCACCCTGAATGGGGCCGAGATTAAATTTGGCGATTCTGCAGGAGTCGAAGTATACCTGCCATGCCGAAGCGGTCTCGTAGAAGCCGTAGATGTCGAGGTCAACCCGCCCCCTCTTGTCCTTTAAGGGTATCGGAACCGAGCCGGTTTTCAGACGGAAGTCGTACCGCTCTTCGTTTTTTTGAAGGGTCATCACCGTGGCGTAGGATCCGTTTACGAGGATTTCCCCGGTTCCGAGGAGAATTCCGGACAGGGTATAGGGAATACCGTTGACGGAAAATTCGGTGTTCGCCTCTATGTTATTTCCTTCTCCGATCAGGGCGGTTAATCCTCCGTCCATGGTATATTCGTTCCACATGAGGGATATATCACTAATTTCGAGGCCGTTCTGATTACCCGCGGCGTTGAAACTGAGCATATTCTCCGGATTCCCGCTCTGATACATCTGGAAATTAGGCAGGAGATAGGCGGTGTCGACGAGATCGGTGGTAACGAAGATCTGTGAATCGACGGTGAGCTCGAGTAATCCGGGAGGAATACGCTCCACGGTATCCGCGGGAAAAAGGACTTCCGCAACTGAAGAACTCGAGACGTCGGCGATCCGGAGATTGAGATCGAGGAGGAGATCGGGATCGTACTGCACGGACCCGTCGCTTACGATACGGTTTTGACCGGGGCCCGGCATGGAGGCATCGAGGGTAAACCTGACTGCCCCCTCGAGGGGCTGGAGCATCATATGGAACTCTTCGAGCTCGGTATCGCCTAGACGGACACCCGAGCCCACTATCCGCACCCGGTCCGTTTCCCTGCGTACGGCGAGGGTTCCCGAAGCCGTCTGGCCGGATAGGACGGGAACCGATCGAAATCTGAAAATACCTTCGGGCAGCATCGATTCAAAGTCGAATCGGCCTGAATACTCCGCGGTTCCCCTGTCGCTGGATATACGGACGAGTTCCATCTCAACCGTTTCGAGGTCTCCCTCGGCCTTGACCACCGCGTCGAAGGGGATCGGAGACGCGGTTTCGTTCACTCGAAGCGCGAGATCGGCGGAATACACGAACTCCTTTGAGGGAAATCGGTAGGAAGCTTCGAGGGTCCCCGATATTACGGTCGAGAGCCACGGCCCGAGAAAACCCGCCTCGCCCTCGGCGCTTATGATCGTTTGGGGGGTAAACTCTTCAGTTCTCAAGGAGAGGATAACCTCTTCACCGGAGAGATCCGCGGCGATCCTCAGATCAAGGGGCGCCTTGTCCTGGGTCTTCCGGACCACTACCGTCTCTTCGTCCAAGGTGATGTAGAACTGCTGCTCCGCGAGATCGGCGAGATTCGAGGTGAACCGGTCGATTCCCACATTGAGATCGGCCCATTCGAAGGAGCTCCCCACACGCCCCGAAAGATCGACCGAGGTGGACACCTTGGAAAGTTCCCACGGGCCGTCCTCGAGGGTAAGATCGATCCTGCCCCTCGCGTCGACTCCGTAATTCTCCCTTCCCGCTTCAAAGGTAAAGAAGAGATCCGCCGCCGATGCTTCGAAATCCGGACTCGAAAGAGAGATATCCAGATTCTTTCCGGACACCGTCACATCGGGAAGGACGGTTTCGCCGTCGGGTCTCTGTGCTCTCTCGACGAGGTCTTCGATGAGGGAGATGAGCTCCCGGTCGCGTTCGAGATCAAGAGCCAGCCGGGTATTTTCGATGCGGACCTCGTGGATAGCGTCCCCGGGGTTGTTCGACAAGAGCTTAAAGAGCCGGTAGTAAACCCTCACCCTCCGAATCTCCACCAATGCCGGACCGCCGGGACCATCGGAATACACGGTCAATCCCTCGATCTTGAGATGCATGAAGAGAGAGGGAGAGAGCTTTTCATAGGAGATGTGCCTTCCCAGAACCGTTTCGATCCGTTCGATGGCGGTGCGCTTGAGGTCGTCCATTCGGGATGCTATGAACCGTTGGACCGGAAAGAAGAGCACCGCGGTGATCGCTATCAGCCCGAAAAGGATGATAATTTGTATTATATGTCTATATCGGAACTTATCCAAAGGATGATACCTATTTATATTGTCAAGTATATCTCAGATTTACACTCTTATCTCGATTAGTATACTATACTTGCGAATTATCATAAAGGCGGAGCAACCATGGATACAGTGACGATACTCCCCCGGTTCATCGTCCTCGAGGGATTGGACGGATCGGGAACGACGACCCAGGCCGGACTCCTCAAGGAGAAATTCGACGCCGCGGGTCTTACCGGATGGTTTACCTGTGAGCCCAGCGACGGATTTATCGGAAAATCGATCCGGAAAGTCTTAAAAAAAGAGGTTTTCCTCGATCCGCGAAGCCTAGCTCTTCTCTTTGCCGCCGACCGGAACGAGCATCTCTACGGGGAAGAGGGTATCGTCGATCGATTGACTCGGGTGGACTATGTAGTCTCCGATCGGTATGTCTTTTCCTCCTTAGCCTATCAGTCCGGATACTCGGGGTTCGAGTACATTACCCGGATAAACGCCCCCTTTCCCCTTCCGGAGTTTCTCTTCTTTATCGATCTGGATCCCGAAATCTGTCAAGACCGGATGAACGGCCGAAAGAGCAGGGATATATTCGAGGACATGGAGGAACAGAAGAGTTTCCTTCAGTGGTACAAGCGGGGAATCGAATCGTTCAGGGGTTCGGGTATGAAAATATTCTATATCGACGGTTCCGAGGAGCCGGAAAGGGTGGCCGAAAAAATCTGGAGTTTCCTATCCCCCCGGTCGATAAAGGGAATGTGAAGCGGTTCGTTCCCTCGATTCTCATCCTATTCATATTCACCCTCGGCGCGGGTACGGCGCCGGTCTACGGGTACAATATCCTCTACGCCGAGCAGTTCTATAGACTGTACCGAATGAATCTGTACCAGTATCCCGAAGATGCCCTGGAGAACATATTCTGGCTCGAAAGGTCTTTACGGGCCGATTTTGCCAATCCCCTGAACGCCCTTGCCCGGATCGAGACACACGAGGAGTGGGCCCGGTACCGCTCTCTTTTCCGGATGCACGTCAATCTCAAGCTCGTGGAACAATATATCCTCCTAGCGAGCAAATACGATAAGCGGAACGCCTATTTCTTCAACGAGCCGTGGAAGGAGATCAATCTGAAGAGCCTCGAAAAGGCCCGTAAAATCTACTCCATGGCCGATTACTATTGGGAGGAAGCACTCCGGTGGTCCGCCGAGGTCCCCTATTCGTTTACCGTCCTCGAAGATGTCCAATTCTGGGAAGACGAGAATCATCGGATCAGTACCGGTGATCTCGATTACAAGGAAATTATCGACAAACACCTGAACAGGGTCAACGAGGTTATCGAGGCCTTCGAGGAGATGGACGAGGACACCTACTGAAAGGTCTTCGCCTGATCCGCGGCCCCCGTAATAAACATCGCGTCCCCGTATGAAAAAAACCGGTACTCCCGCCGTACCGCTTCCCGGTAAGCTTTCGTGACGGTCTCAAAGCCGGCGAAGGCGGATACCATCACCAGAAGGCTCGATTCGGGAGTGTGGAAGTTGGTAACCATCTGGTCCACCGCCCGGAAGCGGTAGCCCGGATGGATGTACAAGTCCGTGGAGGCCTCTCCGGGGACGATGCCCCCGCCGCGGAAGGCCGATTCCAGGGTGCGGACGCTGGTGGTGCCTACCGCAACCGCCTTTCCGCCTTCCCGTCTCCGGCGGTTGATTGTTTCCGCCGCTTCGGGGGTTATACGGTATCTCTCCCTGTGCATGGTATGTTTTTCCACCTCGGTGCTTCGAATGGGAAGGAAAGTACCTATTCCTACATGGAGGGTAACCGAGACGGTGACGATATCCCGGCTCCGGAGATCCTCTATCAGCTCGTGGGTAAAGTGGAGCCCCGCGGTAGGGGCGGCGGCAGAGCCGTACTCCCGGGCGTACACCGTCTGGTAACGCTCCCGGTCCTCCGCCTCCGGGGCCCGTTTGATGTAGGGAGGAAGGGGTACCGAGCCGTTCCTCTCGAGGTATGGTATGTCCAGCGGCGGATCGAACCGGATTATCCTCCCCTCCTCGGTAATACCGGTTATGACCCCGGTAACGCCTTCGGGAAAGGTGTACCGTCTGTCGATTTTTTGTTTCCTCCCCTTGCTTACCAACGCCGACCATGAGCTCATATCCGAAGGCTCGAGGAGGAGGAACTCTACCGTACTTCCCGAATCGGAGATGCCGAAAATCCTCGCGGGTAGAACCTTGGAGTCGTTGAATACCAAGACGCTCCCCGGTTCGATGTAGTCCGGGAGGTCTGATACCATCCGATGCTCGAGGATTTCCGTCTCGGGATCCACTACCATGAGCCGGGACCGGTCCCTCCGTTCAGCCGGGTACTGTGCAATCAGGTGTTCGGGGAGCTCAAAAGAGAAGTTCTTGGTCTTCATCCGTCTGTGCCGGCCGGGTAATTTTTAAATGATCGTACGCGAGGGGGGTGGCCATTCTCCCCCGGGAGGTTCGTTTGAGGAATCCCCGCTGAATGAGGTACGGCTCGTAGTAGTCTTCCAATGAATCGACGGCCTCACCCACCGAAATTGCCAGGGTCTCTCCGCCGACGGGGCCGCCCCCGTATTTCTCTATGACCACCTTGAGAATCTCCCTGTCGTGACTTTCCAAGCCGTGGTCGTCGATCTCGAGCCGTCTGAGCCCCTCCCTGACCACGGAGGTCTCTATCCTCCCGTTGCCCATCACTTGGGCGAAGTCCCGCATGCGCCGAAGAAGCCGGTTAGCGACCCGGGGGGTCCCCCGGGAACACCCCGACAGAAGGGGCAGGGCGTCCTCTTCGATCTCGATATCCAGGATCGCCGTGGAACGGCGAAGAACGTCGGTTATCTCCTCGAGGGAGTAGAAATCTATCCGTAAGGGGATGCCGAAGCGGCTCAAAAGAGGACTCGCCACCTGTCCCGCCTTGGTTGTCGCTCCGATCAGGGTAAACGGCGGCAGGGGTATCCGTATGCTCCGCGCCGAAGGCCCCTGCCCTATTATCCAGTCGAGCTCGAAGTCCTCCATGGCTATGTAGAGCATCTCTTCGATGGCGGGCTTGAGACGATGGACCTCGTCGATGAAGAAGACCGTCCCCTCGGCTATGGTGGTCAAGAGTCCCGCGAGATCCTTCGGTTTCTCCAGGGCGGGGGCCGCGGTGATCTTGATGTCCACCCCCATCTCCCCGGCAATGATCCCCGCCAAGGTGGTTTTCCCCAGTCCGGGAGGACCGCTCAAAAAGACATGGTCCAGGGGCTCACCCCTTCCCCGGGCCGCGTCGATAAAGATCTTGAGGTTCTCCTTTATCTTGGTCTGTCCCTGGAATTCGTCGAGTTTTCGGGGGCGCAGCAGATTTTCCCGCTCGTCCCCTTCATGATGGTACTCACCCGATAAAAACGGCATTCCCTATCGTTCCCCGTACTCGCTCAAAAGTATGATAGCATTCTTGAAGATCCTTTTCTCCTCGTCGGGACCGGTCTGTATCCGCCCCCCCTCCGCGGGATTCACAAGCCCCTTCGCGGCCCGCGAAACCGCGTCCTCCGCCCGGGAGCGGTCGAAACCCATAGCGACTAATCCCTCAACGATTTCGGCGAAGCCGGAAGAGGCTCCCGCGGATTCGAGGGAAAGCTTTCCCTTGAGAGCCAAAACGATCTTTCCCGCTGTTTTTTTGCCGAGGCCGGGAATCCGGGCGAGGCGGTCGGTATCCCCCGCCTCGAGGCATTCCACGAACTCTTCGGTGCCCATTCCGGAGAGGATCTTGAGAGCCTGCCGCGGCCCGATTCCCGAAACTTTGATAAGATCGAGGAATACCCCTCTCTCGGCGTCGCGGGAAAAGCCGTAGAGTCCGAGCTGATCCTCCCGGTGGTGGAGGTAGACGAAGATCTTTACGGTTTCTCCCTCCTCCGGGATCTCCCCCAGGGTTCTCGCCGTAGCCAAGAGCCGCCACTCTATTCCAAGGGTGCTCACAAAGACCGAATCCGCCGACATTCCCGTAACCGTCCCGGTGATACTGTTAAACACCTCCGCCCCCTTTCGAGCTCCGTTCGATCAAGCTCAGACTCTCGCAGGTGTGGTAATGACAGATCGCGGCGCCTAAGGCGTCGCTCGCGTGGTCGGGGATGGAGAGATTGTTGAGTCCGAGGAGTATCCGCACCAGCTCTTGGACCTGCCCCTTGTCGGCGCGTCCCCTGCCCACGACCGCCTGTTTTATCGCCTGAGGGGGATACTCCCGGCAGGGGATGTTCCGCTCCTCGAGGGCCAGCAGGATGACTCCCTTGGCCTGCGCGACGGGAAGGGCGCTGGTGATATTCCGGGCGAAGTAGAGTGATTCGATTCCCGCCTCAGTCGGGCCGTATTCTTCGATCATATCGCCGATCGTCCGGTGGATCACGGCCAGCCGCTTTCCGGTGCCGTCGCTTGCCGGGGTCGAGATCACCCCGTGGACGAGATATCGGTATTTTCCGTTGTGTATTTGGATGATCCCGTAGCCGGTATGGGCGAGGCCGGGATCAATTCCAATAATACGGGTCATTCATCCTCTAAGGCCATATCTTCGGGAATGTCGAGGTTGGTCGACACCGACTGAACGTCGTCGTGGTCGTCTATATTTTCGATAAGCCGCAGGGCTCGCTTCGTCTGATCTTCATCGAGGGAAATCGTGGTCTCGGGGATCATGGTAACCTCCGCCATAATCTCTTCGAAGCCGCTCGACTGAAGGGCGGTCAATACGGTTTCGAAGTCCTCCGGGCTGGTGAGCACCTCGATAGTACTCTCCTCGTGGGTAACATCCTCCGCGCCCGCTTCCAACGCGGCGGCGATGATGTCGTCCTCCGAGTACTTCGAGTCGTCGTAGTCGATGACGCCCTTCCGGGTAAAGAGGTACGAGACGCATCCGGTTTCCCCGAGGCTTCCGTTCCCCTTGGTCAAGATATTACGTATATCCGCGGCGGTCCGGTTCTTGTTGTCGGTCAAGGTATTGATGAGGATGGCTACACCCCCCGGTCCGTAGGCTTCGTAGGTGATTTCGTAGTAACTGACCCCTTCGAGATCACCGGTCCCCTTCTTGACGGCCCTGTCTATGTTGTCCTTGGGCATATTAGCGGTCTTTGCTTTGAGAACGGCGGTCCTGAGCCGGGGGTTGGTATCCACGTCGCCGCCTCCGTCCCGTGCGGCGACGGTTATCTCTTTGATTATTTTAGTAAAGAGCTTGCCCCGCTTAGCGTCGGCGGCTCCTTTTTTATGTCGAATAGAAGCCCATTTACTATGGCCGGACATGACTTCTCCTTTGATCGTAATGTAACCGTAAAGTATCATGAGGGAAAAATCGGTGTCAAGCTGGAAGAATTTCATCGATCCTTCGGGCGAGACGTACTAAGAGGGTATTCATTATCCACATTCCCCTTTCGGTAAAGGCCGTGTGCCGTGGGCCGGAAATCACCAAGCCCTCGTTCATCCACTCCTCTAAAATATCCTCAAAGTATTCCCGAAAAGGGTGTCCGAAGAGCTCTTCGAATCGAGAATGGCCGATTCCTTCGGTCAGGCGAAATCCCATAAGGAGAAACTCGAGCATCCGTTCATTCCCGTTCAAGACGCTTCTCGATGCCCCGAAACCGGGCTCTCCGACTTTCAGGTAGCGGTCGATATCGGCGGTGTTTTCGATCCTTATAGTTTCCTCCCCTGTTACCAGGGTGGAATGAGCCCCGGGGCCGCACCCCAGGTAGGGTTCGTAGCGCCAATATTTGAGATTATGAAGACTTACCCGGGGTATATCCGTCTGAACTTTCTCGGCGGTCCTCAGGGGTTCTCGGCGGGCATAGTTGGATACCTCATACCGGTCGAATCCCCTCTTTGTTAACTCCCGGTTGAAGATACTCCAGATCCGGATAGACTCCGCCTCGTCAACGAAAATCCGCCGTTCGGCAAGAGGAGTCCCCGGTTCCACTGTGAGTCCGTAGAGGGAGATATGTTCGGCATCGAAGAGCTCCACGACCTCGAAGGAGCGCCGAACATCTTCCTCATCCTGACCCGGAATACCGTACATGAGGTCTATACTGAGCCTTCCCGGCCAATGATCTTTCAGCAGTGCCGCCGCCCGGAGGATGTCCTCGACGCCGGCCGTCCTCTGTAAAAAAGTGAGGACCCCAGGGGTGGCTGCTTGTACGCCTAAGCTCAAGCGATTCACCGGGGAACGCTTAAGCATGGAGAGGAGCTCGATATCGAGGCTCTCCGGATTCACCTCCACGGTCCACTCCCGGACCCTTCCCTCAAGTGTCCTCCCTATACTGTGAATAAACCTTTCGAGGAGTTCGGCGGGAAGAGCCGACGGGGTCCCTCCACCGATATACACTGTTTCCGCGGGGGGGGACCCCATATCGGTATAACGGGATAGGAGCTCCTTTTCGGTTCGAGAGATGATCGGTTCCGCCAGTCCCCGGGTTTCGCTATCCCAGGGGAGACTGTAGAAACCGCAGTACCCGCACTTGACCGTACAGAAGGGAATGTGAAAGTAAAAGGCCGGGTTATTTCTGTTGGTAGACGCTTCCAAACTGTTTTAAAGGAAGGAACCGTATGAGGACCTTGCCGTAGAGGTCTCTCCGGTTAACCGGTCCCCAGTACCGAGAATCTTCCGTTATCTCCCGGTTGTCACCGGCGAGAAAGTATTCATTCCCGCCGAGGGTGAGTTCCTCGAAATCGAGGAAAAAGGGAGGCGTCCCGGAGCGTACCGAGTAGATCGTATCGGTCCGTTCGAACTCGCTGGAGGCATGCTCCTCCTCCGTCCCCATCACGAGGAAGTGTTCGTTTCCGTACGTTATCGTATCTCCGGGAATACCGATGACCCGTCGGATCATGTAAGGCGATTCGATATGCCTCAGGAGGGGATCGACCGAGTGGACGCTTCGTAGGGTAAAAAACCGCACCACCGGATCGATTATCCTAAAGAAGAGACCCGAGGGGCGGTGTTCGGGGGGAAGATAGACGACTATATCCCCACGTTCCGGGGCTTTGAGACCGGGAAGGAGCTTTCGAGAGAAGGGTACGTGGGGGCCGTAAACGAGGGGGCTGGCCAGTACTTGAACTCCGGGCCCAAGAGATCTATACATCGCGTTTCCCCTGATCTCGTAGTGGGAGATAAGAAAAACCGTTATGAATTGAACTATAAAGAAGGTAATGAAAACAAACTTGACCACGGCCAGTATACGGCGCCTCGAGCGGTGCCGTATCTCATCGGGGATGTATTTGCCGGAATCACGAAAGTAGGTCGACATACTTCGTTTCCCCTATACAGACTGAGGTACAATGATTCTGCCCGCGCAGATGATCATCGTATCCCCCCGATTCTGTAAAAGGGCCAATAAATAAACATCGCCCTGCCTAGGACCTTCTCTTCTTCCACCGGACCGAAGTACCGGGCGTCCCGGGAGTTGTCCCGGTTATCCCCGAGGGGAAAAACCCAGTTCTCCGGGAGGTACCATCCGATTTCCGCCTTTCGCCACTCGCTGCCGTAGCGGCCTTCATTCGGATAGATACTGTAGAGGGTCCCCGCACGGTACTTATTCCATGCATACAGATCTTGAAAGCGGACGTTCCCTTCGGGGGCCGCTCCGCGGAGGCTCTCCTGAACCGGCAGGAGGGCGGATTCGTAGGCGTCGATCTCGGCATCGGCGCGAATAGCGGAGTATTCTTCCGGTTCGACGAGACGCCGGACTGTATAATCGACTACTCCGTGCCGATCGAGCTCCCGTTCCCGGACCCACTCCTTGGACCCCGGCAGGAGGAATTCCACCTCGCCCCGGACGAAGCGTAAACGGTCCCGTCCGATTCCGATTCCCCTTTTGATCAAGAAATGCGGCTTCGGATTACCCTCGGGGTCCTTGTCGATGTCTACGAAGCTCAGGGTCACCATATAGATAATCCGCTGCAGAATATCGAAGGCGGGACCCTTGGAGATGTAGGTTGGGCTCTCGAAAATGATGACTTCTCCCCTTTCAGGTTCCTTGAATCCGGGGAGCTTTCCCCCTCCGGGGTAGATTTCGGGGCCGTAGATCATCTTGTTGACAAAGATACGATCGCTTATGAGAAGGGTGTTCTTCATCGAGCCCGAGGGGATCTGGTAGGCCTGGAAAAAGTACTGATTGATGAGGAGGACTACGAGAACCGCCCAGAGGAAGGCCTCAACCCATTCGACCACTGCGTTTTTCTGTTTCTGTTTCTCTTTTTTGATAAATTTACGGCGCTTACGCCAGGTGAGAAAGGCCTCGGTGCCCGTTTGTAATTTTTTCTGCCACTCTCTCATCGCTATCTCGAGAGTGAAACTACCACGAAACGGTCACATTGACAAGTAAGGTCTTTCCTTATACCCTGCCGGTATGGTCAAAAAGTCGGAAAAGCAGATCACATCACCTGAAGAAATTTATGTAAAGCTTAAGCCCATTTTCGGAATAAAGCCCGGTACATACCTGACGGTACTCTACTCCGTTATTTTTCTTCTTATAGTTTTCCTACTCCTCTTTCTTCCGGGAATTCGCAACTACGGAACCGAGGTGACCTTTTACACCGTTCCCGGCGGGGCCGATGTGTATATAGACGGCCATTACCTAGGCGGGTCGCCCGTCACCACATTCGTGTCCGCGGGAGAACACGAGATCACCCTGGTTAAGGGGTTCTATCGATCCCGGAGCTTTACAGCACGTATCGGGGGAAGATTATTCGGGAGCCTCTTCTTTCCCAAACGGACTATAGTAGCCCGGGGACTCGTCCTCGAAGATCCTCGGGGTTACGCGGCGGCAGGTTACGCCGATTTTTCTTCATGGTCCCTCATCAATGAACCCCATGCCCGGTATCAGCTGCCTCCGATCCTCTCCACCACGGTGGAGGACCTCTTTGCCTCGCGCCGGGAAGATGCCGCTGAGGTGAGTCGCGGTCTCCTCGAGGCGAGTCTCGGATTTTCGGCGAACGAAACTGCCTTGAGGGATTTGGTCCGGGCCGCTTCCCTTATAGAGACGGAGGGGCGCGGTCTCCTTCCCCAGACCGTCCCCGGTCTTCTCGGTAAAATCGGCCGGTTCCAGAGCCGGCACCCGGGATTCGCCCTGTGGCTCGAGGCCCAGCTCGGGGAGACCGCATCCCGGGAAATAACCGGGACCGAGTGGTTCACCGCTCTCTCCGGCGGCTTCGGGGCCGAGTTCACTGAAGAGGGGGGCGCCGGAAGATTTGCCTCCCTCGCCGGACTCCCCTTTGTCTTCGTTCCCGGGGGAAGCCGCCTGACCGCCCCCTTCGAGGACAGGCCTGAAAACAAGGTTCTACACTCCTATCCTAGTATGTACGTCATGACCCGGGAGGTCACCTATCGTGATTTCTCCCGCTTTCTCGATGACGTTCCCCGATGGCGTCCCGAGAACCGGGAAGCCCTTGTCGAGGCGGGGTTCGTAACCGAAGACTACCTTGCCGGTTGGGACGAATCCCGGGATACGGACCTTCCGGTGAGGTTCGTCTCTTATTACGCCGCCGTGGCCTTCTGCAACTGGCTCGGCTCCGTGCTCCCCTCCGGGTTTTCCGGGCTTCGGGCGACCCTCCCCGACGAATATCAGTGGGAAGCGGCCGCCTCGGCTTCCGACATAACCGATCCCGTCCTCTACGAGCCGGGGATCGAAGAACCCATCTCCGCCCGGGCCCCGGCGGTCCTCGGTGATTTCTACGGTAACCTGTGGGAATGGTGCGGTAACGATTTCAAGCGGAACGACGGGATCTCTTTCGATGCAGCCGGCCGGTACATCCCCTCTCCCGACGGCTTCTCCGCGGCGGAAAAGGCGGTCCGCGGCGGTTCCTGGGCGTCCATCGCCGAGCTGGTGACCGTTTCGAGCCGCGGCTCCCAGCCTGCCGAGTGGTGCACCCCCTTCCTGGGCTTCCGGGTGATTCTCCAAGGAGCGGAATAGCCATGTCCGAGGAAGAAGCACGAAAACTCCTCGCCAAGAACAAGCAGGCCTTTTTCAATTATTCCATCGATGAATCCATCGAGGCCGGGATCGCCCTCCAGGGGACCGAGGTAAAATCGGTGAAGGCGGGAAAATTCTCCTTCGCCGACAGCTACGCCCGGATACAGGACGGAGAGCTCTGGCTCATCGGACTCCACATTTCTCCCTACATCCACGGAAACATCCATAATCACGATCCCCTGCGCCCCCGGCGCCTCCTCGTCCACAAACAGGAGATAAAGAGGCTCAGCCGAAAGGTGGATGAGAAGGGCTTTACCCTCGTACCCTTAAGGGTGTATCTGAAGCGGGGTATGGTCAAGGTCGAAATCGGGGTGTGTAAGGGGAAGAAGCAGCACGACAAGCGGGAGTCGATCAAGCAGCGGGACTTGAAAAGAGAAGCGGAGCGGGAAATCCGCGCCAGATTCTAAACCACTTGCTTTTTTAGAGAGAATTTAGTATTATTAGAATACATACGGGGATGCTCCGGTTTCGACTGGAGTGGATGCGGTCGTAAGCTGCAAGCGGAGCGCTTAACTCCTAAAACTGGCACCAAAAATTAACTGCTGACAATAACCAAGCAGAATTTGCACTGGCTGCGTAAATAGCAGCCTCGGGCATCCGGGACGCTGTTCCGAGGACCGGATTCGCCCGACAGAAACCGGAACTTACCCAGGTCTGTTTTCGGCCTGACCGGGGGACATTTAAAGCCGAAATTGGAGGCGGACGGTCCGTTCCGGCGCCAGCCCCGCCTCGACACACCAAGCCGGAACTAAGCTTGTAGATGTTTACGATTCACACTCTAGGACGCGGGTTCGACTCCCGCCATCTCCAAACCGAATAATACAGAGTCGACGCGGCAAGGATTACATGTACGCTATTCCCATTCGATCGTTGCCGGCGGTTTGCTCGATACATCGTACACGACTCTCCCTATTTCAGGTAAGGTATTGGTTATAAGCGCGGAGATCTCCAGGAGGTCTTCACTCCCGAAGGGGTAGACATCGGCGGTCATGCCGTCTTCGGATGTAACCGCCCGAAGTGCCAGGACCCAACCGTAATGCCGGACATCCCCGGTAACCCCCACCGACTGTATGGGGAGGAGAATGGTGAAGGCCTGCCAGATCTTGTCGTACAATCCCCGTCTTTTGAGCTCGCTTATGAACAGAAAGTCCGCCTCACGGAGGATGCGGCACCTCTCTTCGGTCACAGGACCGAGGATCCGGACCGCGAGACCCGGGCCCGGAAAGGGATGCCGTCCGATGACCTCGGGGGACAGCCCGAGTTTACTACCCACAGCTCGGACCTCGTCCTTGTAGAGCCTGCTCAAAGGCTCGATGATGAGTCCCCGTTCCCGCTTCCGTTCGACTAGGGGAGAGCGGACGTTGTGATGCGACTTGATGACCTGGGCCTTTTTTCCGACTCCCTTCCCCGATTCTATCAAATCGGTGTAGAGGGTTCCCTGGGCGAGGAGGGCATTGGGTATCTCGAGACGAGCGACCTCCCGTTCTTGGATGGTGATAAAGAGGTCTCCTATTACTTTCCGCTTTTCCTCGGGGTCGCTAATATCCTCGAGAGCACTGAGGAATTCCGCCCGGGCGTCGATGAGGTGGAGGTTTTCGGCGCCTAAGAGATTGAGGCTCCTCTCAACCTCCTCGCTCTCCCCCTTCCGCATGAGTCCGGTATCGATATACATGAGATGCACCCGGGAGGGATCGAGGGTTTTCAAAAGGAGTCCCGCTACGACGGTGGAATCCACCCCCCCGGAGATAAGGAGGAGGACGTCTCCGCCGGCGGCCCGCATGGTGAGCTCTTCGGAGATCTCGGATAGGTATGCGTCGATGCTCCAATTCTTCTCGG
The DNA here is from genome assembly GCA_964641125.1 of uncultured Spirochaetales bacterium. Classification (GTDB taxonomy): domain Bacteria; phylum Spirochaetota; class Spirochaetia; order SPDA01; family CAZSGZ01; genus JBKHAJ01. The sequence continues at coordinate 42,359 of CAZXMO010000010.1, read as the reverse complement.
CGCCGCAAATGCCTACGGCGAATCCTTCGAGGAGGTCGGAGCCGTGCTCGCAATGGGTCACCTCGGGATGGAATTGAAAGCCGTAGAAATTCCGTTCCGGGAAATAGACTAGGGCGGGATACTTTTCGGACGAAGCCGCCCGGATAAAGCCCTCCGGAAGGAGCTCGATGCTGTCTCCGTGGCTCATCCAGGTGATAAAAGACGCTCCGTCGGGCCCCGCGGAGCCGAGGCCCGCACTACTCAGGAGCGGAACCGCTCTGTCTACGACGACTCTGCTCCTCCCGAACTCCTTTGTCTCGAGCCGATTCACCCGGCCTCCGAAGTCGGTTATCATCCGGTGCATTCCGTAGCAGATACCTAAAATGGGAAGACCGAGCTCATAGATATCTTTGTCTACCCCGGGAGCGCCCCGTTCGTAGACGGAATAGGGTGATCCTGAAAATATAATGCCTTTGGGTGAGACTTCCGCAATCTCCGCGGCTGAAACATCGCTCGGCAGGATCTCGGTGTAGATTCCTCTGTCCCTGATGCGGCGGGCGATCAATTGGGCGGTTTGACTTCCGAAATCGAGTACGGCTATCGTGTCCATTTACGTCCACAGGTCCCTGCGGATGATCGTCTCGCTGCGCCGGTATCCTACCGAGATGATCCCGATGGGAGTTCCGGTGTACTTTTCGATGAACTGTAGATAGTTCCGGGCCTCCCGGGGGAGCTCATCGTAGCTTCTGCATTCACCGATCTTGCTCTTCCATCCCTTCATCGTCTCGATGACCGGTTCGGCACGTTCAAGCTCCGGTATCGATGTGGGAAAGTCCTCGGTGGTGGTGCCGTCGATACGGTAGCCCACGCAGGCGGATATCGATTCGAACTCGTCGTAGACGTCCAGATGGGTCATCACGAGGCTGTCTAAGGAATTAGTCCTGCAGGCGTACCGGAGTGCCACCAAATCGAGATATCCGCATCTCCGCGGACGCCCGGTGGTGACACCATATTCCCGGCCGAGCTCACGGACGAGGGTAGTGAGCTCGCCGTCTCTGTCTTCCCGGAACTCACTGGGAAAGGGGCCGTTCCCGACCCTGGTGGAGTAGGCCTTGAAGACACCCATCACCGTATCAAGGCTCCGCGGTCCTACCCCTCCGCCGGCGGCGGCTCCCGCTGCGGCCGATATACCCGAGGAAACGAAGGGATAAGTCCCTATATCGAGATCCAATAGGATCCCCTGGGCCCCCTCGAAGAGGATCCTGCTTTCCCCGCGCTCGGCCATGAACGAGGCAAGATTTACCAGCATCGGCTCGAGAAGGGACCGGTAGTTTTCTAGGAACTCACGGTCCTCCGAGTCGAGAGTATTCAGCCGGTCGTCGTCACCGAGATCGGCGAATCGGATGCCGTCCCGCTGTGCCTTGAGCCCGTAGGTTATTCCGATTCCCCTGCCGGTGGTTCCTAAGGGACTTTTCCGCTTTTTATCGGTTTCGATGTCCCTCCGTTTGTGACCCGGCAGGACAATGTGGGCCCGGTCGGATATGAAGACCCGCCCTTCCCATTGTATTCCCTGTGTTTCGAGCTCCGCGAGCTCATTGAAGAGAGCCTCCGGATCGACGACCATCCCCGATCCGAGGACCACCGATTTGTCGGGATATACTATTCCCGACGGTACGAGGTGCAGCTTGTACGTAGTGTCCTCGAACACGATCGTGTGTCCGGCGTTGGCTCCTCCTGAGAATCGGACCACCATATCCGCGTCCGAAGCCAGATAATCGACGATCTTCCCCTTACCTTCATCTCCCCACTGGGCACCAATGACCACAACCTTCATAAATTCCCCTTCTTAATCGTTATTGACGCGAGTAGTTCGGCGCATCGTGAGTAATAACTACGTCGTGAGCGTGACTTTCCCGTAGTCCGGCGGGGGAAATCTTAACAAACTTTTTGTACCTGCGCAATTCTTCTAGAGTTGCGCACCCGCAGTAGGACATTCCTTTTTGAAGGCCCGTTACCAGCTGATGAACATAGGGCTTGAGCTCTCCCTTGTAGGGAACCCTCCCCTCGATTCCCTCGGGAACGGGATCCTCTTCATTTTTCATCTGATAGCGGTCTCCGCCCCCCTCCTTGATGGCGCCCACCGAACCCATTCCCCGGTAAGTCTTGAACATTCTTCCGTCGTAGATGATCTCCCGTCCGGGCGCCTCTTTGAGGCCCGCGAAGAGATTGCCGATCATCACGGTTTCCGCTCCCGCCGCAATGGCCTTGACGATGTCCCCGGAGAACTTGATCCCCCCGTCGGCAATAACCGGTATATCGTGTTTCTCCGCTACCTCCACGACGGCGGCGACCGCCGAAAACTGCGGAACCCCGATCCCCGCCACCACTCTGGTTGTACAAATTGATCCCGGTCCCACCCCGACCTTGACCGCGTCGGCCCCCGCTTCGATCAACCTGGTCGCTCCGTCCCGGGTCGCGACGTTTCCTCCGATTACCTGTATGGTGAAGCGCCGCTTGATCTCCCTCACCGCCTCGATGACACTCTTGCTGTCGCCGTGAGCGGTGTCGATGACAAGGTAATCCGCCTTGCTCTCGAGGAGCAGGGGCAGCCTCTTTTCGAAGTCGATCGGTGAAACCGCGGCCCCCACCCGAAGCCGTCCGCGGTCGTCCACCGCGGCCCGGGGAAACTTCTGATGCTTCTCCATATCCTTGACGGTAATGAGTCCGGTCAGGAGTCCCGCCTCGTCGACAACCGGAAGCTTCTCGATCTTGTGGCGATCGAACTTCTCCCGGGCGCTCTCCGGAGTGGGGAGCCCGGTTTCGACGATAGGATTTTCGGTCATGATCTCCCTCACGAGAAGAGAATCGTCGCTGCAGAAGCGGAGGTCCCGCCCGGTGATAATCCCCCGAAGTCTCCCGGAATCGTCTACTACGGGAAAACCGGAGACGTTGTTCTTGAGCATAAGGGTCCTGACGTTGGCCACCGACTCGTTCTCTTCAACGGTAATAGGGCTTTCGATGATCCAGTTCAGGAACCTCTTGACATGCGCGACCTGCGCGGCCTGCACCACCGGGTCCATGTTTCGATGAATAACCCCCGAACCGCCTTCCAGAGCCAGGGCGATGGCCATACCCGCTTCGGTCACGGTATCCATGGCCGCTGATATGAGGGGGATGTTCAGATGTATCGTCCGCGTCAAGCGGGTATGTATCCGGGCATCTCCCGGCAGGACTTCGGAATACGACGGCTCTAAGAGAACGTCGTCGTAGCTCAAGGTTTCTTCGATTTTCATGAAAGCTCCTCCGTAAGCTTCTCCATGTGTTTGCGGTAGCGGTTCGTGATCTCTTCGGTCTTTTCGACGGCCCTCCCCCGATAATTCTCGGGTTTCGAGAAAAATTCGTCGGCATCGGTGCCTAAGGTCCGGGCGAGCCCCTCTTCGAGGGCCTTCCAGATTTCCGGCTCGGCTTTGAGCGCTTCGGACAAGGTTATGTCCTCTTTTTCACACCGGAGTGTTGCCCGACGCACCGTTTCGTGGGCGTCGGAAAGCCCCGAGGTCGAGAGAAGGACGTAGGCCGCTTCCGCGAGGAGAAACTCTCCCGACCGCGACAGATTTTCCCTGAGAGCCTCCTCGCGGACGTGGAGGGAGGCAATGATCCTCCGCATCCGTTCGGCGGCCGCGCAAAACCCGGCAAAATATTCGGCGATAAAACGGGAGGAGGCCGAATTAGTCAAGTCCCTCTGGTGCTCCGATATCTGATCCATGTAGAAGGTCATGACCCGGGGTGAATAGGCCTTCCATAGACTTTTTACGTGCTCGCTGTTCCAGGGATTCCTCTTCTGGGGCATGGTGGAAGAGCCTACCTGATCGGAGCTGAAGAACTCCTGGACCTCCCCGATCTCACTGCGTTGGAGATTACGCAGATCATCGGCGAGATTCGCTATAATGCCGAAAGCGGTGTTGAGCTCGGTCAAGAGCCGCAGGAGATACTCGGGCTCCACCATTTGAGTGGAATGTTCCGAGGGTTCGAGGCCGAGGTAGCGGAGATACCGTCTTTCGAGCTCTTCCGGGTCCCGTACGAGGAGGCCGGCGGCATTGTATGCGCCCACCGCTCCGGCGAGTTTTCCCCTGAGGTTATGGGCATGGATATTGACTGCTTCAATCGATTTTCCGAGTCTCGAAACGTATTCGCTCAAGGCGAAACCCAGGGTAATAGGTACCGCGTGCTGACCGTGGGTCCTCCCCGTTTGAGGCGTCGATCGGTGCCGGTAAGAGGTTTCGATCAAGAGATTTTCCAGATCGATGAGGAGGGGAAGAACCACCTCGAGGGTCACATCCCTATAGCGGGCCGCCGCCGCGGTATCGAGGATATCCACCGAGGTTGCGCCGAGGTGCACGTACGGAGCCGCCTCTTTGGGAACAAAACTCTTCATTACGTTGACGAGGGCCCGTACGTTGTGTTTCGTACGCTCCTCCTCCCGGTAGACCATGTCCGGGGTGATCTTTTTCGCAGCGTCCTCCACGGCGCGTTTCAGATCTTCCGATCCCTCGAAAAATTCGTCGATATGAGCCTTGAGGAGGGCCGTTTCGGCCTCTATACCGTACCGGACCGAGGCATCCTCGCTTATATAATCCTTGAGACGGGTAAAGAGCTCTTTATTGGCAAGGTAATACCGGTGGTCTAAGGGCGAGATATTGCGAAAAATGCTCTGCTCTTCCATACCGAATAGTGCCAGAAAGGGTTCGTTTTGTCAAAGCCCGCTGTTCTTACCACAGTTCTTCCTGACACGGGGTGAGAAATATGCTACCCTCGTTTCCACATGAGGACCGATTTTACATCACAATTCCAAAAAGCGATGGAGGCGGGACGCGACAGGAACTATCCCCGGGCCGTGGAGCTTCTCGAAGGGATCATCGCGGAAACCGGCGAGCTTCCCGAGGCGGTCCTCTATCTCGGCCGGGGGTATCATGCCATGGGGCGCTGGGAAGAGGCCCTGCAGGCGTTTCGCAATTTTATCCGATTGCAGCCCGATACGAGCGCCGGGTACTTTTTCGCGGGCAGAGTTCTCCTTACTCTCGATCTCCCCGCTCAGGCATACAAGTATCTGAAGCGTGCCCACGAGCTCAACCCCGAGGAATCCTCCATACTCGGACTCCTCGGACTCTCCTGTCTCAAGATACGCCGTCCCGATTTAGCTTCGAAGGTCTTAGGGAAAGCCGTAGAACTGGATCCGGGAAATCGAAAGCTCTATACCGGCTATTTGAACGCCCTCGCGGTCCACTCGGTTCGGGAATTCTACGCCGGCAATCTCGACCTTGCAGAGCAGATGTTCACCTTTCTGATCAAAAACGGCGATCACGGAGTCATGCCGCACCTCTACGTAGGGGCTATCGAGCGGGAGTTCGGACGATACGATGAAGCCCTTGGTTCGTACGAGCGGGCGGTGGAGCTCTCGCCGGAGGACCCGCTCATAAGGCTCTCCCGGGCGGAACTCCTCTTTCTTACCGGAAACAGGGAGGCCGCAGTCCGCGAGCTCGAACTGCTCAAGGCCCGGCTTCCCGGATTAAAGGACTTTTCCTTCGACGACTACACCTACAACCGATATCTCGCCATTCATTATTTCCAGGAGGGGAATACTCGAAACGCCCTGTACTATGCCAAGCGGGCCCTTGCGGCGAACTATTCCGACCCCGATCTGCACCTCCTTGTCGCAGAGTGTTTACGGCAGACGGGACAGCTTTCGAAGGCTTCCAACCACTTTCACCGAGTGTTAGACGCGGATCGAAACAATACGGGCGCGCTCTACGGACTCTCCCTCGTCCTATGGCAGCGGGATGAATATACGGAAATGCTCAAATACTTGAAGCGTCTCCTCAATAATGACCCCGCGGACGCAACCGCCCTCTACTACTCAACGCTATGCCGATGCCGTCTCGAGGATGATCCAGGGGCGCTCATACCGGACATCCAAGAACGAATACATGAAATGGGACCCGATCCCCACCTCTTCGTGTGCTTGGGTAATCAGTATAGGAAGAGCGGCGTAGAAGAGCTCTCGGAAAAGTGGTACCGGAAAGCTATCCAAATAGACCCGGAGCACCGTGATGCTTACTTAGGACTCTTCGATCTTCTCCATACGCGGGAGGATTCCGAAAACCTTCTCGAGATCTACCGCAAGTACTTCGAGGTTTTTCCCGGCGATTCGGACAGGAGGAGGGAATTTATCCAACTCCTCGTGGATACCGAAGAATATGCTCAAGCGGCGGACCAAATAGTTCATTTCATACCCTACGGAGGCGCCGATGAAACCTCTCAGCGGCTGCTCGCGATTTGCTATCGAAAGACCAAGCGGTACAAAGACGCCATCGTCGTGTACAGCCAGCTCTTGCGGCTCCATCCCAGGAATGAAGAGTATCTGAAGGGACTGGTTTACTGTTACGACAAGACACGAAAGCGGGACCGCTCCATTCTTCTCCTCGAAAAAGGGCTCGAATATATCAAGGACCCCTCTCCCTCCCTTCTGCTTATCTTCGGCGTTCTTCTCCATAAATCGGGAGAAGACGAGAAGGCCCTTGCGGTTTTCCGACGGATAATCGATACATATCCGAAGGATTGGCGGGGCTATTGGAATCTGGGGAGAGTTTACGAAAAGACGGGGGTGCATGAAATGGCATCGAAGTTCAAATCCAAAGCGGATACGCTGAGATAACACATCAATCCCCATGATCGGGGGCATTACAAAAAAAAAATAAAATCAGCTTGGCTAACCCTTCACTCTTACATATACTTAGATATGTACAGGAGGAACGAAAGTTATGGCGGAAAAAGCACTCGATCTCTTTCAAGCGTACCAGCAAGACAAGCTGCCCCGTGAAGGCGGTTATATCGTCTCGTCCTTTTTCGATACAAACTCCACATACTCCGTATACGAGGTTGTCGCCTACAGCGGAGTAAAGAGCATCTATCTGACCGAAGAAGGGCTGACTTTTCAAACCGACGGAAACAAGATTTTCGTACTCGTTGAGCCCCCTTCATATGCACACAAGTTCGTCGAACCGGTGAGCCGATCCTCTAAGGAGCAGATTCCCCACAGGTTCAACGAGCTCGATATCTATACCGCTAAGAACCAGACAAAGGTAATGGTCAGTAAAAAACCCATTATTACATACTCGTCCTTTACTATTTTAAAACCCGCTGGGATCAACTTTTCGATCGTCTTCTATCCCCGAAAAGACGTACTCGAATCCCTGGACTATTTCTTCGTAAAAACCTTGAGTAAGGAGGCCCAGGTTCCCCAAGCGGACGCGAAGAAAGCGGCGAAGCTCATCATCGAAGGGGTCAATAAGTTCAGCATTTGGTAAGTGACCCGGCCGGGTTTATACGTCAGACGGCCCGTGCAGCTAAAAAAAAATGAGGCCTTCGAGAATCAATCCCGAAGGCCCCTTATTTTTTCCGCTAATATGGTTTTTGTCTCCGCCGCGAGGTGTAAGAGAAATTACCCTTCCGCCGCGCTCTTCTCCAAACTGAATTGAGCCACAGCCAAATTCGCGATGGGTACACTGTACGAGGAACAGGAGACGTAATCAAGGCCGGAATCCATACAGAACTTGATATTCTCGGGCACCGCGCCGTGCTCGCCGCAGAGGCCTTTTTTAAGGTCGGGGCGTGTCATTGTCCCCCGCAGCACCGCTGTTGCAATGAGCTCCTTTACGTGGGAGTCCAGCTTTTGAAAGGGATTTCCGTCGATAATATCGAACAGGGTGTAGTCGGGCATGAAGGAGTTGTAGTCGTCTCTCGACAGACCGATGGTCGTCTGGGTCAGGTCGTTGGTCCCGAAACTGAAAAACTGAGCGTATTTGGCTATCTCCCCTGCTCCGAGGGCCGCCACCGGAAGTTCGATCATAGTTCCGATTTTGTAAGGTACCGCCTGGGACCCCAGTTTTGAACGGACCTCCTTTTCGATATCCACCAGCCCCCGGTATGACTGTCCTTCGATTTTTTTTCCGTAAACGATCATCTTGAGCTCGTTCTCGTTCATGATCAACGGTACCATGATCTCGGGATAGACGGTTATCTTCTCCTTTTTTAAGGCGTATACGGCTTCGAAAATCGCCCGCATCTGCATGTCGTAAATCTCGGGATAAGAGATGGCTATGCGGCATCCCCGGTGACCGAGCATCGGGTTGAACTCCCTTAAAGAATCCATTGTCCCCTGCACCGCCGCTTTTGAGATCGGCTTTCCTTTATTCGATTTCTTCATATAAGCGAGGAAAGATTCCATCTCGTCCTTGTTGTGCGGGAGGAACTCGTGAAGGGGTGCGTCGAGGAGCCGGATTGTCACTTCCCTTCCCTTCATCACCTTGAAAATCTTATAGAAATCGTCCTTCTGCATCTTTCCGAGCTTCTTGAGAGCGGCGGACCGCTTCCCGGAAGTATCAGAAAGAATCATCTCACGGAAGACGTTAATCCGATCATCTAGGAAGAACATATGTTCGGTCCGACAGAGGCCGATCCCCTCGGCACCGAATTTGAGGGCTAAGGCTGCGTCCTTCGGAGTGTCCGCGTTGGCTCGGACGTGGAAGTCTTTGTGTACGTTCTTTTTGACGATATCTATAAAGTCGAGGAGTCCCGAGGTCTCAGGATCCGGCTCGATGAGCTCGGCTTGACCTAAGAAGATCTGCGGGTCTCCGTAGTTAGGGACGTTCAGGGTGATCATGTCCCCCTCATTGAGGGTCACATTGCCGATGGTTGCTTTTTTTCCCCGGAACTTCAGCTCGGGAACGACTAAAGAGACCTTTCCATACTGACGGGCCACGACCGAGGCATGGGCGGCATACCCGCCTTCGGAGCTCAACACCCCGGTGGCGACCTCGATCGCCTTGACGTCCTCGGCAAAGGTCGCCTCCATGCAAAGGATGAATCGGGGGTCCTCGCCGCGCTGAAGCGATTCTTTCCGCGCCTCGATAAGCCGTTCGGTATTGAAGTAGAGCCGGCCGATAGCCGCTCCGGGTGCTCCGGAGATTCCCCCTTCGAGTTTCTTGAACGACTTGACCGAGCTCATGTTGACCACCGGATGGAGAATTTCATTGAGCTGTTCCGGTTTCAAGGCACCGATAAGGTATTCGTCGTCAATTACTTTTCTCTTGTTGAGATCGAGAAGTGTCTGGATATCCGCCTGAGTAGATTTTGTCATCATGGGGCGCTGATCGATGAGCCAGACCTTGCCGTTCTCGACGGTAAAGCGTATAGTTCGGATCTCTTTGAAATGATCCTCCACTTTTCCCGCTATCTTGACCAGTTCCGTGTGGAAACTCTTTCCGATCTTGTTTATGTCGTTGCCCGCGCCGCCTACCGAGTCGAACTTATTCTCGAAATATTCGCCCTGGAGACGCTTTTCCCCGGAAACAATGTTCCTGGTGTAGAAATAACCACTGGCAGAGTCCTCGCCGTAGTTTCCGTGGACCATCGGCTGGATCAGCAGCGCCGCATCATCGTCGTTCATCTCGTCGAAGCTGAGCATGCGGCTGATTCGATTCAGGGCCAGCTCGAGCTGCACATATCCGTCGGAGAGGAACCCTTCGGGAAGAAGGGCGAGGTAAGGCTCGAGGCTTTTTTCCCTGTCCTTGATAGTGACACCCTTTTTCATTTCCTTTGTGAGGTTATCGATCTGATTGTTGATAACCTCCATGTCCTTAGGGCGCTTTTCGAGCTCCGCTATCCGTGCTTCTACCTCCAGGTTTCCCTTGAGAAGGAATTGGATCTCGTGAAAACCGAAGTTGTCCCCGACGAACTTCTTGAATCCGGGTATGGTTTCTTCGGTCAGTCCGTAGTTATGCAGGGTCGGATAGTGGACAATGGCCAGATTGGGGCTTACTACGATCTTGACCAACATCGGGTTCTCCGGATCCCCGAAAACCTTGTTTGTGACCTTTTCGACCTTCTTCATGTTCTGTTTGAGTATCGGTTTCAGGTCCACGTCTTCGATGTGCGCGGCAATTTCGGAATCGAGGATGAATCCGGGAAGGATGGGAAGATCGATAGCGGCAAAATCATTTGCCTCACGGCCGCGGAGCCCAAGCTTAGCGGTAGTATCCTCGTTCTTTATGTACTGATTCCTGCTGAAAAAATGTGTATTGTTCTTCATACTCGCCTCTTTTCCCTCCTAGAAGAGCGGGGGAATCTGATTGACCGGAAATTTTAGAAAATCTTCGAACCGGGGACTGGCCCCCTGCCGGAGATACCTCTGGAGCTTGGCCACGTCCTTGATATCTTCCCCAACGACGGCGAACAGAATAGAGCTGCCGTGCTTGACCTTGCCCCATTTGAACAGGGTGTTGATGTCGTGTATTCTTTCGCCCTCGTAGAATATATATACTTCACAATCAGGATGCTTGGAGGTAAAGCTCTGTATTATCCGCTTCCATGCCTCCACGTTTCCGTTGTGGAACAGCTCGTTGGTGACCGGTACCGAATACATGGGAGTCATCTTCTTTGCTCCGGTACTTCGGACCTCCTCTTTAGGCATCTCCTTTTCAGCACCCCCTTGAGCGGAGGGTTTCGCCGCCTTTTTCGTCTTGGGAGGTCTTCCGGGTTTCCTGGGTTCCGCCTTCTTCGGTTTTTCTTTCTTCGGTGGCGTATAGGTGAAGGATCCCTTGGTCAAGGTGGCGGACACCTTTTTCTTTTTCCCGCTCAAGAGCGCTATTAAGGTGTCAATCGCGGTGTCGTGGAGATTTTCTTTGCTTTCCTTGTTGAAACTTCCGGAATACACGCCGACGATTTCGTCTCTCTTGAGTTTTCCTGCCTGCTCCCAATGGCGTGGATTCTTCGGGTTGATCACCGTTACTCCGAGTTCGGGATGCAGGTACATCACCACTAAGTCGACGGCCTTCCACTTTCCCACCTCGTCACTCAAGTCGGAGAAGTCTTCTACGGTAGTATCGAGGTTGGTCGACTTACCTAAGTAGCCGTATTTGTCGACGAGTACGGCCCTGATGATAGAGGGGATCTGTTCGGGCATTAACTCTTTTTCTTCGATCCGATCGTTTAACATATCGGCGAGATTAGTTCCCTTTTCGAAATCTCCGAGCATTCCGGAAACGGCCTTGAAATGGAGAAGCGCCGTATTAAATCCCTCCCGGGAGCTGAGTTTTTCGTACTGATAACTCTCGGCTATCATATGTCGTTCCTTATTTGGTCGTGAGTCATTAGAAAAAGCCTACCTTCCCTGAGGAAAGTAGGCTCACTAAATTCAATGTTAAAGAGTGGTAAGTTCTGAATCGCTGGAACCTTTCTTTTTTCGTCCCCGCTTGCCTTTAGAACCGCTGTCGACGACCCCCTTCTTGGAAGAGGAGGATTTTTTTCGCGTTGATTTAGAGGTACTCGTTGACCGCTTTCGCGGGGCTGAGTCGGCCTCCTCGGTCACGGTCGGCTCCGGAGCGTTGAGCATATCAAGATAACTCTGTCCGGCCCCTTCTTCTTCGCCTTCGGTCAAGTCGGTGGCGAAGTGCATGCTGATGTCGTCCCGTACGGTAGAACGCCGCCTGGAGAAGGATGCGAAAGCCGCGTCCTGGAATCCCTTGGAAACACCGTGGAGGAACTCATTCAGGACATTGGCCATACCGTCGAGGGTCGCTTTTTTCCTCTTGATAGATGTAATGTCAACGTCGAGGAGCAGACCCGGCTGGATATGGTAAGGGTTGATCATGTAGTCGAACTTGTTGAACTCTTTTTCCAGGAAAGAAAGCCTGTCTTCCATGACCCTCCGCTGAATGGGGTATCGGAAACCGTACATGTCCTGCATCTTATCCTGCATCATGACCAGCTTCTTCTTCATCGAATCTTTCTCGTAGAGATACGTTCGGTTAAGCTGTTCTACCTTGGTTTCCGCGGGCCGTATAAAGCTTATCTCGTTCCAGCTCTTTTCGATGTCTTCGTAGAGAGGATCGCCGGTTTTGGCTTTTATCTTTTTACGGATCTTATTCCTGTACTTCCTCGACAGATCAACGAAATCGACGACTCCCTTCATAAATTTGGAGTCCTCGTAGACCATCTCGAGAACATCCCACAGATGATTTACCTCGTTCTCGAAGCTCTGCAGCTGCACGTCGTATGCCTTTCGTTCTTCGATGAGCTGAGCATTATCGTAGTACTTCATGCGGATCGCATACCTTTCGTCCGGAAGGTTGTCGTAATTGGTCTCCTCGTATTCCCGGACGATGAGCTCCCGTCCGTTCTTGAGGTTTTCAATGTACTGGTAGCCCATCTTGGATGTGTCCAAAATAGATGTGATGGAGTTGATTGCGGTATTGAAACCCCTGTTTCGGATATTCTCGAGGTCGATGATCTTTTTAAGATTTTCGCGGATGTTCGCCTGATCGAACTCTTCGGGGTCGATTTCGGCCCGAAGTCCTTCGATACGGTCCATCAGGTCCTTGGCAAGAAAATGATACCGCTTTGACTTGGGGTTGTCCTTTTCGTCGTCGGTGTACTTCTGGACCCGGCGCATCTTCTCGAAGATGATCTCACTGTCGTTGGGCTCTTCTCTGCCCTCATCCATGAGTTCGTCCTTCCAGCCTTCTATCTCTTTGTCGATAATGTCGGTAATGTTCTTGGAGATAAGGTCCTTGATAAGGTATTCAACGGTTACCTGATAGTGGAATATCGGACTGATGAGCTCCGAATCGAGGATGTTCACCGAAAGTTTAACATCGCTGACCATGTTGGGCCGGTTGATGTTGTCCTTGAAAGAACACTTGACGACGGAATATGCGTTCTCACCCCGGATAAACGCACCGACGTCCGTTTTCTGTCTGAGCAGAGAGTTGGTGTGGTTTTCCAGATCGTTCACGCCCCGCTGGATGTGTCCCTGCAGGTGTCCGTACATGTTAACCACCGATTTCTCGATTTCTCCGGTGTTGAATTTGTCCATCCCGCCTACCTGGTCGAGGAGCTCGGCGATTTCCTTCGGAGTGTACCGGGTAAGGATCTTCATCTCTTCCCGGTCTACGAAGTTCCGGACCTTTTTGACCATCTCGTCTTCGGTCGTGGTGATGTACCGGTTGAACATATTCTGGTAATTCTGATTGAAGTAATTGTAGAGCTTCTCTTTGAGGCCACCCATTACATCTAATCTCTCCAATACCTCCGAAGGAAGCTTAGATGAAATGTGGTTTAAAACTTTATCGACCTCTTCCTCGAGAAGCCTGTCTACTTCTTTTTGCTGATCTCGGCTTTCCTGGGCCAGGGAGTTCCTAGAACCGACTGCGCTACGTTTTTCGGGGTGAAAAACCATAGGGCTCTTAGGAAGATCTATACTCGCCATATATTTTCTCCTTACAAAAAATGATCTAATATAGCTTAACAACAAGGTGCCTGAAATGTAAAGCACGTTTTTTTTTTTTTTAATTTTTTATTCTTTTTCTGTTCCCCTCCCCGTGTTATTATCTAAGTATATGAGGAAGACACCGAAAAAACAATTTCTAGGATCACTTTTTTGTGGTTTTTTTCTTCTTTTTCTCGGTCATAACATGGCCGCGGATACCCGGGAGGAAAATATCGATCTCTTTATCGTACTCGATAAATCCCTTTCCATGGAGGAAGAAATAGGAGCCGTAAAAGACTACGTGCAGGAATCCTTGGTTAGAGAAGTCCTCATCCCCGGGGATTTTATCGCGGTCATCCAGTTCTACGGGCGGGCGGAACTCCTTTTCGCCGATACCGTCCAATCCGATGAGGAAATCGAGGCGTACCTCGCGGCGATAGAAAAGATCGAGGCCGACGGGAGCTTTACCGACATAGGAAACGCCCTCGATGTCCTTCGTGATTCGCTCGAGCAGTACCATCATAAGGACCGGCGGGAATACCTTATCCTCCTCACGGACGGTAAGCAGGAAGCGCCTCTTGACAGCGAATACTATACCGAAGACGGGAGCTTCAATCACGCCTTTCTCGAAAACGCCCGAACCATCCAGAAAGCGGGGTGGAAGATACAGGTCTTAGGGATAGGTACCGCCTCGGCCGCTCGGGAGATAGCCGAAGAGCTTGCCGGGGGATACGCCGAAACATCGGAAGAACCGACCAAAGAGGAGCTTGCCGAGAAAACCAAAGATTTCTTAGCCGTTCTCGAGCTTACCGGGGCTCTCTCCGTCAAACCGGTTTCCCACCGGGGAGAATCGATAATGTCATTTGAGCTCCAGGCTGTAGGTTTCACCGACGACCCGGTGGTAGCGCTCGAAAGAGTTACCGTCACCCTCGAAAAGAGCGGAACCGAATATCTCGTTGCCAAAGATGTCGCCCTGAACCCCGCGGCAAACGGAATAACCGATGTCTCCATTCCCTTGAGCTTTCCTCAAATGCCCGGGCCCGGATCCTACGAAGCCCGGGTCCGATTCGTATTCGGCGGGCTCGAGGTATTTACCCCGGGAGTCGTATCGACAGAGGTCGAGTTCAGAGGATTCTTCAGAAGTAATCTCTACTGGCTAATACCCGTTGCCGTTATCTTTCTCGCCGGAATCGGCTTAGGCCTCTTTTTCCTCCTCCGCGGAGCCGGTCAAAAGAGGCCGATGAAGATTCGGGTGTTCATCGACAACAAGGCCGTCGGGACAGGGCCCTTTCTTCTCAAGCCCGACGACAAAATCTACGTCGTACCGGAAAAGGCGACCTTTACGGTAGTCGACGAGAACAAGCCGGACACCGTCGCTAGGGTGTCCCGAAGCGGAGATGCTCTCGTTATGAAAATTCTCGACGAAAAAAACCTCAAGACCGCAGACCCTCTTCCGGAGAACATACTTGGCGAAAAGGTGCGTATAAAACTACAATCTGGCCTGTACATAACCTTTTTGTTCAAGGCAGTGTAGATGTCGGGTGAAACAACGTATCTTTTCTTTGATCTCCCCCTTACGGGAAAGATCCCCGGATTCAAGGAGGGGGACGGCTTCGGATTATTTCCCTTCTGGGGACAATTCCGGGCCCTCGATTTTGCCTATGCCAATACTCTCGACGACTGTATCCCTCATTACAACGGGATGTGGTATTACGTAGTAAGCAGCCGTGATTATCATGCCTCGCTTATAGATCATGGGGAGTCGAGGAATGCGGGCTGTTCGGTCATCGACGACGATATCGATCGGAAGGAATTCGTAAGCCTTCTCAAAAGACTGGAGACGAAGCGGGTTCTGTGCTATTCCCTCTCATCGGTTATTCTCATGGATTCGCGGATTCTCGACTCCCTCGTATCCCGATGCGGCAGGGACGAAATTTTTAAAATATCGGTAGAAGGTACACCACAGGACATATTCTGCTGTGATCGTAAAAGGCTCATCGCGCTCATCGAACGGACCTACTCTGCGGGATCCTCCGGTTTTTCTCCTGAATCGCTCTTTCGGGATGTCCTGGATATCTACTTTACCTCCATGGAGGAGCTTGATGCCGTGGGGGTTTTTCAGAATTCTCTGCAGGAGCTTTATTTAGGAAATCTTCTGCTGAAGCGGATCGGGTCTAAGGGAATTCCCCGTTTCTTCGAAGAAATAGAGGCTCCTCCCCGGGAAAGCTCTATTGGAACCAGGGGTTCCGTCATCGGTTCCGTCCTCTCACCGGGGGTCAAAGTAGAGGGGACGGTGAGGAATTCAATCCTCTTCGAGGGGGTTCATGTACGCTCCGGGGCCGAAGTAGTCAATTCCGTTGTCCTTCCCGGTAACCACATCGGGCGGGGCGCGAAACTGGATGCCGTGCTCCTCTTTCCCAATTTCGCGGACACCGCGGGACAGCCTAACATCGGCGAAGCCGCGGTCATCGGAGGGAGCTCTCGTGCCGTTAATCGTGCCCATCCTGAACACATCTACGACGGTCTGACCGTCATCGGGTTCAACGGAGATATCCCGGCACAGCACGTCGTGGAACCCGCCGCTTTTATCGATTCCTATACTCCGAGGCGGGCTATCAAAGCCTACGGAACAGTCAAGCGGGGCGCCGCGGTAGAAGAACAATTGGTCCGCAGATGAACATCCAGGGGCTGACTAGTTTTATACTCGGCTATGATAAGTTCATTCTCACCGCTCACGAAACTCCCGACGGCGACGCCCTCGGAGGTGAGAGGGCCATGTATGAAGCTCTGAAGCAGCTCGGCAAGGAAGTGATGATTCTCAACGCCGATACCACTCCCCACAAGTACGACTTCATCGATCCCGACGGCACTATCGGAGTCCTGGATGACGAAAGCGACTTACCCGAAGACGTCGGAGAACACGTGCTCTTGATTCTCGACACGAACGACATCAACAATATCGGTCTCTTGCGGGACCTTGTAATACCTAAGGTCAGGGAATACGGCATTATAGACCATCACTCCGGGGGAGAGGATATTCTCTCGGAGCATCATATTGTAGAAAACGCCTCCTCTACATGTGAAATCCTCTATGGTTTGATTACTCAAATGGGATGCACGATTACACAACCGATCGCGGAGGCCCTTTTCGTGGGGATCGTCTACGATACAGGATCGTTTATCTATCCCAAGACCACCGCTAAGACCTTCCGTATCGCATACGAACTCGTTTCAAACGGTGTCGAGCCGAACTACGTATACTCTAAGATCTACGAGAGCAACTCGATAAGCTCGCTTATTCTGCAGTCTAAGGTCCTTTCGTCGTTAGATCTCTTCTTCGACAAGCAGGTTGCCGTGCAGATTATGCTCAAGGAAACGGTTATCGAATGCGGAGCTTCCTACGAGGAGGCGGACATATTCATCAATATTCCCTTGAAAAGCGAAGCCATCAGGGTCTCGATCTTCTTCAAAGAGAACCCCGAGGGGGTCCTCCGCTGTTCCCTTCGGTCTAAGGGTAACATCGATGTCGCTGAGATCGCTCAGAGCTTCGGTGGCGGAGGCCACAAGACCGCGGCCGGGTTCAAATGCCGGGATTCTCTCGCAGAAACCCGGAAAAACGTATTGCACAAGCTGGAAAAATACTTTTAGATAATATCGCGAACCATGAAGCGATATCTTTACATATTCCCTTTGATTCTCGTACCGCTTATTCTCGTTGCGGGAGCTTGTGATTTCGGATCCAAGAGCCCTTCCCCACAACCGTCTCCCCTCCCCTCACCCAAGGTTTTCGAGCCGGGGAGTGAGGAACCCACACAGGAAGAGCGCAATATTACCCGGGAGCTCGAATCCTTGAGAAAAGCGGACTCGGAACAACCGAAAGTAACCCCCGATCCTCGGTATACGGTTTTTCAAGTGGAAAATGACAACCTCGACTTCGATCAGTCTGAGGAGCAGATATTGATCATGAAGCTCAAGGACAATCCTGAGGCGCCCTTAAGAGTGGGGGTCGTCGATTACGATTCGGTGCGCAATCAGTACGGCATAACCTGGAGTGAGGACACCAACGCAACGATCTTTCGCACCTTCATGCTGACCCTTGCCGATATCGTGGGAGATCATACCCTCGAAATCGTCTGCTCCGGCATGAACGGATCGGGGGAGAGGACCCTCGATATCTACCGAAAAACACTTGCCCCTAACGGAGTGGGACTCTACTACGAGAACATCTGTTCGATAGTCGCCGACGGCAGTATTGATATTCAGGAGCACGAGCGAACCCCCGCGTACAGGCTCGGTCAGAAGAACGGCATCAGCTTTCCTATCGTCGCTTTCAGCCATGACAAGGAATCGGACAATCTGACGGACCTCGTCAAACAAGAGTACTACTGGAAATATCAGGAGACCAGGTACGTCTTGGGAAGAACCGAAAAAATACCCGGAGAGGATATCGAGGAACGGCAGCTGCAGGACCTCTTTACCCAGGGGTCTTCCGCCTTCGAATCCTTCTTGAACGATCCGTGGTTGAGGCTTACCCAGAGCGGGGAGGACGGGGAAGCTTCCCGGGATATCATCTTCTTCGATCTCGATCAGCGGCAGATTTCCTTCTACTCCGAGGAGGTTCAGGAGATTTACGAATGGAGCACCACCCATCGCTCCCGAATACCTAACAGCGTTTTTATATCGGGACAGAATCAGTTAGTCCCCTTTATCGTCAAAGACATCGCCGTCTACGTCACATCCCTCGACACGGTTACCATCGATGTGAACGACAGCGATTTTCAGTACGAAAGCTACCAGTGGGACGGAAAATACTACAGGGTCAAGGACGGTTCTCCCTTCGATTCCGCCGAGGAAACCGGCTACACTACTCCTTTTTCTGCGGAAGATCTATCGGGTGAATTTATCTCCGAACAGGGCGATTCAGTCGTCTTCGACTATCCTTCTTTCACCTTGAGGAGAAAGGACACCGTATTGTCCGGAGGGTATATCCTCTACCATATCGGGAAGGATACTATTCTCGAGTTCAAAGTACTCGAGAAAAATCGTACTCTCAAGGAGACACTGACCTATGCTGCCGAATACGCTGTAGAAGTAAGCGGCAACACCCTCGTGCGCACCCTCGTTCTTCAGCCGGGCATAATCGGTGTCAACGGTTTCGTCGCCGAAGAAAAACCCGCCCTCGTCTATCAGCGTATCGAAGTTATCGATTTTGAAGAAGCGGACGGATCCTGAATCCGACGGCTCTTAACCCTATCACTCTCCGAAAACAAGGAATCCGTCGAAACCCTCCTCCTTCAAAGCCAGTACAGTTGCCTGGGAACGTGAAAGGGGTATATCGGGAACGAGAACACTGTAGAAGATCTCCTCTTCCATCGATTTTTCGTGTATTTCGGCGGTAAATCCCTTTTCAATGAGCCGGTCCCGCATCTGGGCCGCGTTTTTACGATTCCTGAAGAAACCCGTCTGGATGGCCGCCGTTTCACTACTCGACGTCTCCTGGGGAACACCCTTTTCGAGGAGCTCGGGAAGGAGATAATCGGAGGGCTTGACCCCTTCGGCGTAAGGTCCCTCCCCCGTGAGGATGGCCGCCTCGGGGCTTCCCGGGAAGCCGCCGATTACCAGCTTTTCCAGACGCTCCGCTTCCGCGGCAAGCTCCAGAGTGACGGCCGCCCGGTACCAGCGGTAGAGAAGGGATGCCGACCTTACATCGGGTGCGGTCCGAAGTAGTCTCAGAAGTTTCCGTTTTGTCTCTTCCCGGGAGCCCGAGCAGGCTTCGATCTCCAGGAGAAGAGTCTCCGCGGCCAACCTGATTTCATCTTCGGCGGCACCGGCAAGGATCGCCCGGGCCTGGGAGGAGGCTCTCGCGTAACTACCCGTCTCGAATAGTATCTCCGCGGAGCGGAGAAGCTTTTCGTGGAGGATTCTCTCGGGGAAAAAGAGCGCGGCCCGCTCGTAGAGACTCTGGGCCTTCTCCAGCCTTCCGAGGAGATCATGGAGCACGGCGGATTCTCCGAGAAGAAACTGCTTGGAAGGGGAATTGTCCATCAGGGGAAGAATTTCTTCGAGGAGGGTCACCACCTCCGTGATGTTCCGCTCCCGGGACATGTAATCGGAAAAGAGTTCCCGTACGGCCTCGGTGTCGGCCTGGAGGCGGAGAAAATCGCCGAAATCAGCCTCGGTCGCTTCCCCCACTTCCTGAGCCGGGATGAAGGAGGAGAAAAGCAGAAAAAGAAGCGGTGCGATTCGTCGTGTACGATTACGTGTCCTCATCGCTATTAGTATCGGAATGGAAGATGTCTCCATCAGGTAAAATCGTGGTATCAAAAGATTCTTCGTTTTCTTCCTTACCCTTTCTGACCTTTCGAGCTTTCTTGGCCTCTTTTTTTTCCTGTTTTTCCAGCTTCTCCTGAGCCTTCGCCGCTTTCGCCTTTTTATTTCGTCTGTTCTTGCCCAAGGCGAAGGGGAGCATGACGAAATTCCCCAGAACAAACGCGATGAAAAGGGCAATGAAGATGGGAATGTCCTCGAAGGTTCTGAACCCGAAAGAGATATCCACGGTATTCGCGATATTGAACCCTGCGAACAGGACAACGAGGGTGAGAATAATCAGAAAAAATATTAACTTCCACGGGATCATTGTATCGGTTCTCCTCTGAAGGTACCCCCTTCGAGGGAGACAAGCTCCACATCTACAAAGGATCCGATCTCCTCCGCAGTTCCGGGGGTCACAACCATGTCGTTTCCCGCCGTTCTCCCGAGAACCTCGTTACGGTTCTTCTTGGAGAACTGTTCGATGAGAATGCTCCGGCGGGTGGCGAGCTTCTCTTTCTTAATAGTGTGACTTATTACGCGCTGCTTTTCAATGATCATTTCGAGGCGTTTCCCTTTTATTTCCTCCGGAAGCTGATCGGAAAAAGAAGCAGCCCGGGTGCCCGGGCGGATGTTGTATTTGTAGGTAAAAGCGTCGTCGAATCGGACCGCCTCGAGGAGATATAGGGTATCGTGAAAATCCTTTTCGGTCTCCCCGGGAAATCCGATCAGGATATCGGTACTCAAACTCACCCCTGAAACCGCGGCGCGGAGCTCTTCGGTCAGGCGGATGTATTCATCCCGGGTGTATCTCCTGTTCATGCGCTCGAGAATACGGTTTGATCCGTGCTGTACCGGAAGATGAACGTGATTACAGATGGTATCGTTACGTCCTATCACCTCGATCAGCTCCGGAGAAAAGTCCTTGGGGTGGGAGGTCAGAAAGCGGATCCATCCTATTCCCAGAAATTTCCGGGCGATGTCCCGGAGCAGACCGGGAAAGTCTTTCTCCCCCCTTTCGTCGACATAGGAGTTGACGTTTTGCCCCAGGAGGGTGACTTCCTTAACACCATTCTCCTCGAGATGATTAAGCTCTCGAAAGATATCATTCCTGCTCCGTGAGACCTCCCGTCCCCTCACATAGGGAACTATGCAGTAAGTGCAGAAGTTATCGCACCCGTGCATAATGGGCACGAAAGCGGAGAAATCACCCCGGGCGGAGTGGACCGGCTGGAAGCTGTAGGTTCTCTCCCCGGGGTACTCCGGCGCCTTCGCTTCAATAATCTCGGGGAGATGAAACTTCTCGAGGGTGCCGACGACGTAATCCACGGCGGGGGCACGTTCGAGAATAGCTTTTTTGAGGTTCTCCGCCATGCATCCCGCAACGACGAGGGTAAAGTCCCGGCTTTTCTTCGAAACGGTATATTCCCCGAGCCTCCCCCATATCCTGTTCTCGGCGGTTGTCCGAACCGAACAGGTATTCAGGACGATAATGTCCGCGTCATCCTTCGATGACGCCGCGGTCCATCCGCGCTCCTCGAAGCGCCGTTCGAGGGCGGAGGATTCGGCCTTGTTCATCTGGCATCCGTAGGTTTCTATAAAGAAGGTCAATGCTTGAAGCTCCGCTGTCCGGTAAACTTCATCGCCGCCCCGTACTGGTTGCAGGCCTCGATACTCTCGAAGTCCCTCAAGGATCCCCCCGGCTGGACGACGGCGGTTACCCCCTCCCTAAGCCCCACATCGATGCCGTCCCGGAAGGGGAAGAAGGCGTCCGAAACCATGACACTCCCCTCGAGGCCTCCGTGGAGGCGGGCGGCTTCCTCTTCGATTTCCCGCCGGGCGTCTTCGTCATCGAGGGTGTTCAAGGGGACACCGGTACGGTTGAAACAGATCCGGTCGGCACACTTCCGGTAGGCCTTATCCCGGGCTATCTCCGCCACTCCGACCCTGTCCTGCTCGCCGGTGCCGATTCCCACGGTTACCTCGTCTTTGACGTAGATGACCGAGTTGCTGGTAATACCGCTCTCGATGAGCCAGCCGAAGAGCATGTCCCGGTATTCCCGTTCGGTGGGCTCCCGGTTCACCCGGTAACTCTTTCCCCGGTACTCGATCTCGGCGGGGAGGAAATCCTCCTTCCTCATCGTAACCGGCTCGTAGGACCATTGGAGAACGAGCCCGCCGTCTATGAGGGCCTTGTAATCGATAAACCTCCGCCCCACGAACTCGGATAACCGTTCTATGTTCCCGATCCGCATAACCCTCACGTTCTTCTTGGCCGCGAAGATATCGAGGACCCCCTCTTCAAAGTCCGGAGCGACCACGACCTCGCAGTAGCTCTCGGTGATGCGGTCCGCGGTGTCCTTGTCCAACGGCCGGTTCACGGCTATGGCCCCGCCGAAGGCCGCGATCCGGTCGGCCATGAGGGCCCGCGTGTAAGCTTCCTCGAGGGTGCCGCCGGAGGCGACCCCGCAGGGATTGTTGTGCTTGACAATGACCGCGCAGGGCTTGTCGGTAAAATATTTGAGGATATTCAGGGCGTTGTCTGCATCGGTTATGTTAGTCTTCCCGGGATGCTTTCCCGACTGCAGGAGCTCCACATCGGAGGCAAGATACATCCCCGGGAGAATCGCTTCGATTTCTCCCAAGACGAGATTGCCGTTTGTTAATCGGTAAAGTCCCGCCTGCTGCCCGGGATTCTCCCCATAGCGCAATCCCTTCTCTTCCCCCTCGATAGTCCAGGTGACCTTTTCGTAGCGAAGGGTCTGTTTTGTACCCCCCTTTGTGAATGAGATTTCTATTTCTTCGGGAAAGTCGTCAACTTCTATGGCTGAATACTGTTTTTTGAGATCTTTGTTCTTTTCGCTCATTCCGCTCATTCCGCCCCTTCCTTTCCGGAAGCAAGGGTATATTCACCGCCGAACCCCTCCGGATCGACTCCGGCTAAGTAAGCGGCTATGGCGGCGTCGTAGGCCGCGGTGTGGGCGAAGCTCTTTCGGGCAAGAGCGAACCGGGTCTCGAGGGTCAAGGCGCCTCCCGAGCTCTCGAGCGCGTCGATTATTGCCGGGTAATCGGCAGGATCGCACACGCTCGCAACCCTCAGATAGTTTTTCGCCGAGGCCCGGAGCATACAGGGTCCGCCTATATCGATGTTCGACCTTGCCCTCTCGAGGGTACAGTCCCGGGCCGCCACCGTGTTTTGGAAAGGATAGAGATTTGCCACTACCATATCGATCTCCACCGCATTCGTGCGCCTCAAGTCGTCTTCGTGGCTGGAATTGAAGGGCTCGCTCAGCAAGCCGAGATAGATCTTGAAATCGAGGGTCTTGACCAACCCCCCCTGCATCTCCGGCTGACCGGTATACTCCGAGATCCGGACGAGATCTCCGGCACCGGAGAGGATGTCCTCGATGCGCGCGAAGGTCCCCCCGGTGGAGAAGATGGTAATTCCCGGTGCGGTCCGCACGAGCCCGGGGATAAATTCCTCGAGCCCCGACTTATCTGATACACTGACGATGATGTTGCGGATTTTAACGCTATCTGCTACTCTTTCGACGATATTCATGGATTCTCCCGCCTGTAATTTGACTAATTCGGCTGCAGTATATCAGGGTAAGACCCCGTACTCAACAGCGGGGTATGTTGATAAATTGCCCGGCGGGTGATAGTATTGACCACAATTACGTGAGAGGGAAACAGTGAAACAACGAAGGTCTCTAATAATCATAGCTATTATCCTCCTGATGCTCGTTCCCGGGGCTCTCCTCGGCGCGCAGGAAGGAGCCGATCCGGGGGAAGAGATAGAAGACATAGAGGATACTCCGACTTTTTCCTACGGTCTCGGAGATCAAATGTTCAGCATCAAGGCGGGGCTCTTTATACCCCTCTTCTTCTTCGGAGGAGGATCGGCTACGTCCACTAACCTGAGCCTCGGCGGAATGGGGGCCCTCGAATGGGGCGCCTTTTTAACCGGGCGTCTCGCCTTGGGCGGGGAGCTCGCGGGAAGCTTCAGCTTTAGTCCCCTGGGAAGGACTCTTGCCATCATCCCGATAACCGCGAAGCTGAGCTACTTCTTCTTCAAGTATCCTTTCGAGATTCCTTTACACATCGGGGTGGGTATCAACTTTACCACCCTCGGAGACCAGCTCTACGTAGGGCTCATCTTGAAGCCCGGGGCCTCCTTCTACTGGAACTTTATCTCGAGCTGGGCCATCGGCCTTAACCTGGCCTACTGGTTCGTGCCCCAGTGGTACACCAAGCCGGAGCTTATTTCACAGAACCGGTACGGAAACTTTCTCGAAATCTCAATTTCCGCCCTCTACCATTTCTAAGGGAGATACGAATGAAACGTACGCCATTACTTTATATACTATTAACCCTCGCACTCCTCGCGGCGGCCGCCGCGGTCTCAGTCAGTTGCACCCAGGGGGACCTAGGCCTATTCTACAGCCTCGAGATAGAGTCGGAGCTCGAACAGGACCGGGGCCTCGCCGACAGCCTCAAGGTCTGGAATATAACGAAGACCACCCCTAACGACAACTATTACATCGCCGCGGGCAAGGTATACACCCGCTCCGCCGGAGGAGACGAAGACTGGTCCGCGGTGGACCCACCGGAAACAAACATGCTCAGCTCAGGTATCGTCTTTTTCAACGGAGACCTTTTCTCGATTTTCAGGACCGAGGACGGGGTATCCCGCCTCTACAGGCGGCCCGATACCGACGGAGCAGCCTGGACGGAGGTAGCGCACACCGACATAAACGGCAAGGCGATCGAGAGTGTTTTCGTAGCGGGTCCCACCCTCTTCGCCTGCCGCAGGGATGACGTAGGGACCGCCGACGCCTATACCCTGTGGAACTCCGCGGACGGATCAACCTTCACTCAGACTACACTCGGGCTTCCGGAGGACCAGTCTCCCCGGTTCATTTTCGATGCCGCCTACGACGGGACCGATTACTGGGTGATTAGCGGAGGCACTTTGTTTACGGGTAGTGAGGCCGCTCTCACCGAGGCGACGCTGACCGGAGTGACGCCAACACCCGACGATTTCGGGGGG
The DNA here is from genome assembly GCA_964641125.1 of uncultured Spirochaetales bacterium. GTDB lineage: Bacteria > Spirochaetota > Spirochaetia > SPDA01 > CAZSGZ01 > JBKHAJ01. The sequence goes on along the minus strand of CAZXMO010000010.1, from coordinate 17,697 downwards.
ATTTTCTTCGCCGCCGATGCGGAACTCGGGCCTTCGGTATCGAGCGATCTCCTCTTCGTCTCCGATGCGGAAGGATATCTCTATACCAAAGAAGGCGGGACATGGCACACAGGTGTAACACCCTCCACCGAAAACCAGACAATCATCTACTACGATATGGAGCTCCTGACGGTTAATCCTTCCGGGACAGACATACCTATCCTTATCATCGGGTCGAACAACGGTTACTACGAAGTCCCCTTCACCGGCACCGTCGACCTTTCGACCCTTACTCCAGTGCGGCCCGATATCGACAGCTACTCCACGTCGGTCAACTATCTGAACACGACCCTTTCGGATGGTACAATCCGGAAGCTCTTTCTCGACGACCGGGGTACTCCGGAGATTACCGACGATCTCATGTACGCCTGCACCTCGAGTACCGGCCTGTGGGTCAATAACCTTGGGGATCAGAATAGGGTCTGGAGCCGGGAGTAGGTCTCAGGGGGATTAATACAACTCGAATCCGCCGAGGCCGGTCAGATCGAGCCCCGAGTCGACGGATCGGGCCGTCGGCTGTAGAGAAAACGACTGTCGGAACCGGAAGGAACCTTTTCATTGGGTTTCGAGGATGGACAGCGCCTCTTTGAGAGACTCATCTTCCTTGTAGTAGTTCTCTTCGAGCTCTTCCTTATTCAATCCCACAAGCTCGTGACTCGAATAGTGGATCCATAGATCCTGGTCGGGAGATTCGATCACGTGCTTACGGCAATAATAGTCGGGATGGATCGGTTCGGCGGAAGATTTATAGGAAAAGACCTTGTAATCGTGGACGGCTACCCGAACATCCTTGCGGGGAAGTCCCTTCTCGAGGATGACCTCGACGAGATGATTGATGGTCTTACCGGAATCGAAGATGTCGTCGATGAGAAGGACCTTGTCGCCGTGCCGGAGGAATTCCGGAGAGTATGTCCAGCCGTCGATCATTATGCCTTCCTGCCGGCGGACGTCGGTGTAGGACCTGGCGACCACTGCGGCGTAGAACACCGGTCGTTCCTGCTTCCGTACAATCTTGAAATACTCGCTGATGATGTTTCCCAGGTAGGCGCCTCCCCTGAGCGAGACATAGACGACGTCGGGTATGAATCCGTCCCTGTATATTTGATAGGCGAGCTTGATGGCGTTGTTTCGAACGGTGTTGTAAGATAAGAATTCTTTGTTCATAGTGACCTTTTCTAATCGTTATTGTGTAACCGAATACCGTACCTCGGCGCCGTCCCTGATACACCTAATCTCGAAGATATCAGTGTCGTTACCGTTAATTATCGAATAAAAATCTAACATACTTTGCGCCGGTTGAGAATCGATAGCGACAATAACGTCCCCGAATCGAGCCCCGCCTTGCTGAAAAGGAGAATTCGGTTCGATATCTCCGACAAAGACCCCCTCCATGCCCGAATCGAGCCCCAGTTCCTCCGTCAGTTCCGGTGTAATCGGATAGATCCCTATACCCGGCCATAGCTTTCCGCTCTGCTTGGAGATGGACTCGTCCGATTCCCGTAATCCCACCGTAACCGGTATTGTCATTTCCTCTCCCTCACGGATGAGGGTGAAATCGTAGGTTTCCAATGCGTAGAGGTCTCCGACTACAAGGACGAGCTCGTTAGAGTCACGGATGTTAGATCCGTCCACGGCGGTTATATAATCCCCCGGGAGAAGACCGGACCGGTGTGCCGGAGAACCCTGAAAGACATGAAAGACAAAGGCACCCCGGACATTTTCGTCGATGTTCATGGATTCAAGCATATCTTCGAGGACCGTCCCGACACTGACCCCGACCCAGCCGTAGCGGATAGATCCGAACTCGATAAAGTCCTCTATCGCTTTCTTCGCGTTGTTGATGGGAATTGAGAACCCCAGACCGATGCTTCCCCCGGTGGGAGTGGAAATCCAGGTGTTGATTCCCACGACCTCTCCCTTCAGATTTACCAGAGCACCGCCGCTGTTTCCCTGATTGATCGCCGCGTCGGTCTGTATAAAATCGTTTATGTTCCCAATAAAACCGCGGCGGCCGATGGCGCTCACTATGCCCGCGGTCACCGTGGATTCGTATCCGTAGGGGTTTCCAATAGCTACGACCCAATCACCTACTTCGAGGCGGCGGGAATCCCCCATCCGGGCGGTCACGATCCCGGCGTCATCGGCGGCGAAACGGATAAGGGCCAAATCCTTGCGGGAATCGCTCCCTAGGAGGGTCCCCTCGTATTCCCGCCCGTCATGGAGCCGGACAAGGATTGTGTCAGCGTCACCCACGACGTGCTGATTGGTCAGGACGTAGTACGAGTCTTCTTCGGACCGGATGATAACTCCCGAGCCGATACCCTGAGATTCGAAGTCCCGGCTGTCGGGGACCTCTTCTTCCGGGTCGAAGGGACCGAAATGCCATGGGGAATAGGGAAAATCCCCACCTTCGGGAAGGATTTGTGTCTTCACCGTGGTTACCTGTACCTGGACCACCGAAGGAAGGACCCGCTCGGCAACCCGATTAAAACTGCGGGGTGCCCGGGAAGTAAATCCAGCGCATGAAACGAGGAGCAGCGGGATAACAACCGCCAGGAGGGGTACGAGCCAGCGTCCGCTCGAGCTCGGGGAGTGTCTCATACGCGTACTCCGTCATCGGTGAGGATTTCCGCACCGGCGGGGGTAATTGCAATGGTGTGCTCGAAGTGGGCGGAAAGACTCCCGTCGGCGGTTACGACCGTCCACTCGTCGCCGAGTATGGCAATCTCCGATCCTCCGGCATTTATCATCGGCTCGATAGCGAGTACCATCCCCTCTTTGAGCCGCGGATTAGGTCCCCTGCCGATGTAGTTGGGAATCTGCGGCGCCTCGTGTACCTCGAAACCGACTCCGTGACCGCAGAACTCCCTCACCACGTCGAAACCGGCGCGGCGGGCGTGAGTATAGACCGCCGTGGAAATGTCTCTGATCCGGCCGCCCTCCCGGACCGCCTCGACGGCCAGCTCGAGAGCCTCTCTCGTAGTTTGCATGAGTTTTTGAGCCGAGTCGGAAATTTTTCCCACCGGAAGGGTGATTGCCGCGTCGCTTATGTATCCCTTGTAATTGACACCGAAATCGAGGCCGATAATATCACCGGATTTTAATTTTCGCTTTCCCGGTATTCCATGGATGACTTCGTTGTTTACGGAGGCGCAGAGGGACGCCGGATAATCGAGATGGCCGAGAAAGGCGGGCTTCGCCCCCTTCCGCTCGACGAAATCCCGGGAAAAACCGTCCAATTCGAGGGTGGTTATCCCCGGTTCGACCATCCTCTCGAGCTCCCGAAGCAGCTCCGCGAGGATACTTCCCGATTCCTTGATGCGCCGTATCTCATCGTGGTTCTTGAGGCGAATCATTTCGATTTCTTACTTTTCCGCCGGCGGCTCGGGTTTCTTCTTCTCCGGCGGACTCATCGACGAAAAGATGGTGTCGGGATCTTCTCCGAAGGACTCGTTTACAGCCCTCTCCACCGACTCCTCTCCTCCTGAATTGATTGTGATCTTACCCTCCGTCAGCACACCGGGCTCGACCGAAAGCTTAGGGGTAGTAATGTTGCCGTAGACCTTACCGGTTTCGAGGAGGTTCACCTCTTCGGTGGCCTTGATGTTTCCGATGAGGGTTCCTCCGACAACCACCCGACGAGCGATGATATCGGTCTTTACCTTACCGCCGGGAGCAATGATAAGCTGATCCTCCGTCCGGATGTCCCCCTGGAATTTTCCCTCGATTCGGATTGATCCCTTGACGAGGAACCGGCCTTCGAAAACCGAACCTTCTCCTATCAGGCATTCCGCCGAATCATTTATCTTCGCCATTCCCTCTCCTTTTTTTGCCATGGGATTCAGGGTATCACCTTTCCAGTTCAGCTTCAAGCTGCTTGCTCAGGAGTTGTCCTTCGAGATTTTCAGGATCCAAATCGAGGGCGTAACCCAATTGCCGAGCCGACGCATCGTATTCTCCGTCGAGAAAGAGTATCCAGGCTATTTTGACCCGAATTTCGGCGAGCTCAGCCGTCTTGACGGCCGCTTCCGGGTTCCCGGTTAAAAGAATGTCCGCGGAACGGAACCGCTCGAGGGCGTCGGTAATGTTCCCCCGTTTCATGGCTATCAAGGCGAGATTGTATTGGGTTTCCCATCTTTTTCTAAGCTCGAAGGCCGTCTCCAGATTCTCCCGGGCCGTTTCGATATCGCCTCCGAGGGCGGAAATGATACCCCTGTAGAAATATGTCCATTCCACCGCGCCGTATTCGGTCTCGAAGCGGTCAAGGACGAGGCGGGCATCACCTAGGGCGTTGAAACCGAGAAGATACCAGGTAAAGAATTGAGCTATTTTTTCGTTTCCCGGATGCGCGTTATAGAGCTCCCAAAGAACCGAGCGAAACTGCTGGGGATTGGTGTCGGCGGAACGGACGTAGTGAATGAGAAGGGCAAGCCCCTCGTCTTCGTCCTCGTCCTCGGACAAACGCTCCTGGAGAGTTTCGAGCTTTTCCGCCGCCTCACTGCCCCTGTTCTGCTGCAGGAGAAACAGGGCGTAGGGAAGGATCACCTGCTTCTTGCCGGGAAAGTGTTTGTAGGCGTCGAAGAGATAGCTCAAGGCCTCTTCCTCGTCTCCCCTCCTCTCGGCTAACCAAGACAGATTGAGGTAGGGTATCCATGAAGTCTCCGGCTGGGTCTCTATCAGATTTCTATAGGATGTTGATGCCCGGTCGAAATGTCCGAGGCTCATCAAGATGTCCGCCTCGAGCATGCCCGCCCGATAGGTTTCGATACGCCCGGTCTCATTCATCCTGGTCAGAAGCTCCAAGGCGGTTTCGAAATCCCCTCCGTCGTAGGCGATGTAGAGACGAAGAAGATCGTATTCCCGGTACCTCTCCAACCGTTCAGCGGTTTCCATCGCCCTTTCCTGCTCCCCCGAGATCATCCGGAGCACCGCTGAAGCCGCGTGGAGCCGCGGATCATCGAGCCGGGAGGCTAGCTCGTCGAAGGCCGCCGGGTCGAGGGATTCGGTATCGGCGGCAAGGGGGGCGAACCTGGATCCCTCGAAGATACCCGGCTCAACTCTGTCGGGATTCATTTTGAGGGCCGCCTCGTACTGGAGGGTACGGTATTCTTCACTCATTAGGTGTTCCGAGGCGGAAGAAAAGCCTTTTTCGTAATATCCCCGTTTTATAAGAGCGTAGACATACACGGCCCACAGCTCCTCGTTTCCGGGGAGGTCCTCTACCGCACGCTCCGATAAATCGAGGAGAACAGTGTAATCGTCTAGACCCTCGGAAATTTGCATCCCCCTCGCAAGAAGAGACATCCACGTCTGAGACGAGAGTTTTTCACCCCGTACTCTCCTCAAGATGTCCTCCCCGCTCCTGTAGGAACCTTCGGCTACTTTCTCATCCGCTTCGGCGATGATTTCGTCGATTTCTCCTTGGGTGTGGCTTGCCCCTAGGCCGGGAATGAAGAAGTAAGCGGCTACACCTCCTCCGATAAGGATGAGAACGAGTAAGATTATCAGTGAACTTCGTTTCTTCCCGCTACCTGCCAAGGCTCTTTTTTACACCGTCCAGTACGCCGTTTATGAACTTGTAGGAGTCTTCGCTTCCGAACTCCTTAGCGATGTCTACCGCCTCGTCTATGGTTACCGATGCGGGAACATCATGCTGATACCGTAGAGAGTAGCATCCAAGCCGGAGCAAAGCAAGGTCGACTCTGGAAAGCCGCTTAAGCTCCCAATTTTCGAGGTGCTCTTCGATAAACGCATCGATTTCGTCTTTCCGTTCGACGGTCCCCGCAAAGAGCAGCCGGGCGAAGGTATAGGCCTCCGTTGAGACCTTTTCAGCCTGGGCCTCGTCCAGCCACGGGAAGGCGGCGAGCCGGTTTGTGTCGTTTCCGGTGCATTCCCAAGAGTACAGGGCTTGGAAGGCCAGTATTCTGCCCCGGCGGCGTGCCCCCATAACTAGAGAACGCTGTTTTCGAAGTACTTGAGATCGTCCGGGTCTATGTCGGCGTTATCGGCGTAGATGCGGATTTCAGCTAATCTCTTGAGATCGTTGATGATTTCTCCGACCGCCTGTTGAAAGAGAACCTGCTGCTTTTCGAGGAGCTTGAGGCTGACTATGCGGTCCCGTACCGTTTCGGTGGTCGAGGGATTGACCGGATCGTTGAGACCAAGGAGCCGGGCCGAGAGCTTCTCGGAGATACGGAGGATGTGCAGTCCGATGTTAGATTCGATTATCCCGGTTATCTTCCCCTCCGGAGTATTGAAGGCGGCGTCGAAGAAATCTGAACCTAAAAGCTGTTTCGAGTTTTTATCGTTGATGGCCAAGAACCCCACGTCGCCCCCCTTGTATCGGGACTGGGTATCGTCGGAATACTTCATGACCATCTCGTCGAAGGTGGCCTTTCCCGAGCGAAGGTCGGCAAGGATCTCTTCCATCAGGTCCCTTGCCTGGTTCTTCTCGGAAGCGCTCAAGTTCCGGGTGTCCCGGTAGATCTGGCCGAACCGTACCATTTCGGGGTTTATGAACAGGTGTTGGTTCTCGTTGTAGATCTCCCGAATTTCCCGGTCCGATGGTTTATCGATGTCTTCGAAGAGCTTTTGCTTCTTGAATTTTATGTAATTCTGGGTCAGCAGCTGCTCCTTCCCCTGTTGGAGGTAATCGGCCCAGGACATTCCAGTCTGCTGCCGGACGAGGAGCTTGAGCTGTTCGTCGGTGATGTTGACCCCCTGGGGACCGAGCTGGGCCCGCAAAGCCGATTTGACCTCCCCCTCGCTCACCTGGATATTATCCTTCCTGGCCGCCTGGAGGATGAGCTTCTGGATGAGAATTTCCTCGAGGACCTCTCCCCGGGAAGGATTGGGCTGTCCCATCATAGCGTACTGCTGCCCTATCTGGGAAACCGCCAAATCGAGCTGTTTCTGAGTGATTATTTCCGATTTGGTGTAGTTTATGGTCGCCGCGGGGCGGTCCATTATTTGCGCGGTCGAAACCGCTGCGCCTATAAGGGCGATCATGAGACCCGCTAGTAATATTCGTATGTATTTTATCATAGTATAGTTCCTCTTGTATCTAACAATAGCACTGGGTGGTCAGGGTATCAACTCTATTCCGACGATGTCAAGAACACAGAATTCGTTTCTTCAGGTTCTTGATACCCGACATCTTGGGTTGGTAGAGAAGGCACATGTCGAGATAGTATTTCGCCTCGTCAAGGAGATCCAACCCCGCGTAGATTTCGGCCAATCTCTTACAGAGGTCGGATCGAATGGATACGGCGAATTTCTTTCCCAACGCCGTATGGAGGCATTCTACCTGGGTCTCCGCGGGGATGCGATCGTTCATGCGGATACAGGTAAGTAGTCTCAACCTCAAGAGTACCTCCTCCATAAAGTGTTTGAAATACGGCGCCTGATATTCGAGCTCCGAAATTCTGATCAGCATGCGGAAGGCGGTTATGAGATCTCCCCGGCTCTCGAATTCTTCCGCAAGGAGGAAGGCGCAGTCCATATAGTCCTCCCTGTCCATGTATCTTTCCAGGTTTCGGTCCTCGTTGGGAAAGGCGAAAAACCGCCTGTAGAGATCGATCGCCTCCTCCTCGTATCCGTGGAGGAGATCGTAGAATATGAGCTTGGCCTGAATGGACAGGTCGTCGGGGCGATTGCGGAGGAACTCCCTGTAGTCGAATTTTTCTTCTTCCTTGAGCCCGGGAGTTCTCGAAACCGTCTGATACTGCTTCTTCCACTCCAGGAGCATCCGGTAAGCGATGATCAGTTCCTTCATCGCCGAGTCGGAGACGTTCTCCTTGATGTCCAAGTCGGGGTGCAGGTCCTTCGCGCGGCGGCGGAAAGCCCTTTTTATATCCTCGACCGACGCGTCGACCGGAATCTTGAGAATGTTGAAGGAGTAGGCGATTCGGCTTTCAATGTTATTCAATGTGCAACTGCCTGCCGGTTTCCCGGGCCTCTTCTTTCGATTCGAATACCTTGGAGTATTTGAGGAACATCCCCTCGTGTTCCATCGCTCTCATGAGGTTGTGGAGGGTTTTCGAGCTGCCCATTCCTTTGAGGGTGAAGGCGAAAGACCGTCTTCCCGTAACTGTTCCCGCCGATGCGAGGTGTTTTCCTATAACATTGGGAATCTTCCCTGTGAACAGTCCGGTGGCGACGGCCCCTACCGCTACATAGCCGTAGATAGTTAGGCTGGTGTTGACATCCCGCTTTCCGTCCACGAGATCGACGTGGTGGCCTTGGGCTTCTATTCCTTCGGCCAAACCCTCCGCATGCTCCCGTAACTTATCGCGTTGCCTGTCTGCGTAGAAGAGTACGGCGACTCGCATGAATTATTCCGCTTGAGCTTCTCCCTCTCCGTCTTGGGGGGCCCACCATTCCTCGATTGTTTGTTCCTGTGCCTGCTGCCGCCGGGCGGCGCCGATGACATCTCCGGTCTCGTTGGTTCTGTTTATCCAGGCAAGTCCGAAAGAGCAGATAAGGAAGAGGGCGCCCAACACTCCGGTAAACTTAGTCAGAACGTTTCCCGAGCGCGATCCGAACGCGCTGGTGCTTCCTCCGCCGAATATTCCGCCTATGCCCTCACCCTGCTCGTCCTGCATCAAAACGATGATTATCAGGAGAATACATGTGATGACGAAGATTACGAGTATAGATATACCTAAAGCTCCCATATTTTAAAATACCCCTAAGAATTGAATTTCGCTATCGGCTCGAAGGACTCGGTCTTGAGAGACGCCCCGCCTACGAGGGCGCCGTCGATATCCTCCATAGCCATAAGTCTCTTGACGTTATCCGGTTTGACGCTTCCGCCGTACTGTATGATGAGCTGATCGGCGTAAGAGCCGGAATAGAACTCCGCCGCGGTACGCCTGATCATTGCGTGAACCGCCTCGGCGTCTTCAGGTGTGGCGGTCTTGCCCGTACCGATTGCCCATACCGGCTCGTAAGCGACGGTAATCCGTTTCGCTTCAGCTTCGTCGATCCCCTCGAAACCGGCTAGGACTTGTTCTTTGACCACCTTATCGACTAATCCGTCTTCTCGCTGTTCGAGGGTCTCTCCGACGCACAAGATGACCTCGAGGCCGTGATCGAGAGCCAGCTTGACCTTCCGGTTGATAAAATCATCGGTCTCATCGTAGATGAGTCTTCGTTCGGAATGACCGAGGATGACCGCCTGAACACAGGCATCCTTGAGCATGAGGACCGAGATCTCTCCGGTATGGGCCCCGGTCTCTTCGGCGGCCATATTCTGGGCGCCTAGGATAATATTGCTTCCCGCTATTGCCTCGGCGACCGCGGGAAGCGCCGTAAAGGGGGGCGCTATCATGAGCTTGTTCTTCGATCCCTCGAGGGCCGCCGCCATATTCGAGGCAAGCTCACGCGCCTCGGTAGCGGTTTTATTCATCTTCCAGTTACCCGCGATGTAATAATTTCGCATATCTCATCCTTTTTTCGTGCCGCCGCTACTTTTGCTCGAGCGCCGCGATTCCGGGGAGTGTTTTCCCTTCGAGAAACTCGAGAGATGCTCCTCCGCCGGTGGACACGTGATCTATCCTGTCCGCTAAGTCGAACTTATTGACCGCGGCCACGCTGTCTCCGCCTCCGACCACCGTTGTTCCCGAGCAGCCGGCGACCATCTTCGCGGTTTCCAAGGTCCCCTGAGCAAAGGCATCGAACTCGAACACCCCCATCGGGCCGTTCCAGACCAGCGACTTTGCATTGTCGATCTTTGAGCGCATCTGGTCAAGGGTTTTGGGCCCGATGTCCATGGCGATCTTTCCTTCGGGGATTTCCACCGAATCGACGGTCTCCGGTTTCGCGTTTTCGGAGAACTCGTCCGCTACGATATGGTCCACGGGAAGAAGAACCTCGTTCCCCTGTTTTTCGGCCTCTTCCAGGAGCTTCTTAGCGGTATCGAGGTATTCTTCTTCTACCAGGGATTTACCGATCGGAATACCCTTTACCTTCAGGAATGTATACGCCATGCCTCCCCCGATAATCAGGGTCTTGCATTTGGGCAGGAGGGTTTCTAAGACACCGATCTTACTCGACACCTTTGCCCCGCCGATCACGGCCACGAAGGGCTGTTCAGGGTTCTCGAGAAGAGGTTCGAAGAACCGGACTTCCTTGTCGATAAGAAAACCCGCAATCGCCGGAAGGTGGTGCGCAATGCCCTCGGTGGATGCATGCGCCCTGTGGGCGGTACCGAAGGCGTCGTTCACGTAGATGTCCCCGAGTCCGGCGAGGTCCTTCGCGAAGCCCTCGTCGTTGCCGGTTTCCTCCGCGTGGAATCTCAAGTTTTCGAGGAGGAGCACGTCTCCCGCCTTCAATCCTTTAACCTCGGACTCGACCGCATCGCCGACGCAGTCCTCCGCCATCTTGACCTCTTTGCCGAGGAGCTCGGACAGGCGTTCGGCTACGGGAGCAAGAGAGAACTCGGGGGCCTTCTTTCCCTTCGGTCTGCCGAGGTGGCTCATCAGGATAAGCCGGGTCCCCTCCTGACCGAGAATGTACTCGATTGTCGGCATCGCGGCCCGTATCCTGGTATCGTCGGTTATCCGGTCACCCTTGAGGGGGACGTTGAAGTCCGCCCTCATGATGATCCGCTTATCTTTTAAATCGACGTCTTTAACAGTTTTGACCGCCATAGACTACTCCTTCATGAGCTTGACCGCGAGGTCCACTACCCTGGCGGAGTATCCCCATTCGTTGTCGTACCAGGAGAAGACCTTGACGGTCTTGCCCATCACCATGGTGCTCAGGCTGTCGAAGATCGAGCTGTGCGGATCATGGATGACGTCTACGCTGACGATGGGATCTTCGGTGTATGCGAGGATTCCCTTCATCGGTCCCTCGGCATATTCCTTCATTGCCGCGTTGACCTCTTCTACGGTCACTTCCTTCTTGAGCTCCGCTACCAGGTCGACGATCGAGCCGGTGGGGGTGGGAACCCGGATGGCGCATCCGTCGAGTTTACCGTCGAGCTCGGGAAGGACCTTACCCACCGCCTTGGCCGCACCGGTGGTGGTGGGGATCTGCGAGATAGCGCAGGACCGTGCCCTGCGCAGGTCGGCGTGGGGACCGTCTAAGATGATCTGGTCGTTGGTATAGCTGTGGATGGTGGTCATGAACCCCTTTTCCACGCCGAACTTGTCGTTCAAGACCTTGACGACCGGAGCGAGACAGTTGGTGGTACAGGATGCGTTGGAAACGCAGACGTCGCTGTCTTTGAGGGCATCGTCGTTGACTCCGAGGACGATCATATTGTCGATCTTGTCCTTCGCCGGTACGGTGAGTATTACCTTCTTGGCGGGAAACTTCTCGTTCTTCAGATGATCGCCGTAGCCGCCCTTGTCCCCCTCCTTCGTTCGGAAAACACCGGTCGACTCGACAACCACGTCGGGGGCCGCTCCCCAGGGGATATTCTTCGGACTCCGTTCGGCACTAACCTTGAATTTATTTCCGTTGACGATGAGGTTGTCATCATCGTAACTTACGTCGCCCTTGAATTTTCCCTGGGTGGAGTCGTACTTGAGAAGGTGCGCCAGAGTCTTGGTGTCCGTAAGGTCGTTGATTCCGACTACCTCCACTTTGGGGTTTTCTAACGCGATCTTGAAGACATTCCGTCCTATTCTACCGAATCCGTTAATAGCTAGTTTCATCCTATTTCTCCTCGTTATGAATTATGATTGTTATTTGTTAGGCTCAAGTGCAATATACGGATAAAAGGGGGTCTCTGTCAACGCGGGCTTAGCCATGTACGGAGCCGTCAGCGTAT
>CAZXMO010000010.1:0-5776 GCA_964641125.1 uncultured Spirochaetales bacterium | reverse complement strand
CGGAGCCGTCAGCGTATGCGGAGTATGTCCCGGTAGAGCTCGAGGACCGAAGATCCAGGGGCGGGACCGCCGCCGGCGTCCTCGACCGTTTCGGGAACGGGTCCCCCCTCTTCTTCTTCCTCTTCCTCTTCCGTTTCGGCGAGAACGACCCGGTCGCCGGGATTGATCATATCGAAGAAGAGGCTGCTGTCGATATTTCCCACGGCGACGAGCTCATCGACCTCGGTTATCGTCATGGTCCCAATAAGATCCACCGATGAGTAGACGAGGCCGAGTTCGTCGGTTGCGACCTCGAGCCCACCCTTTCTGAGTATATTGAGCACGGTATCGGTTTCGATGCCGTCCCATGAACCGAGATCGATGAGGCCGGTATCGAATCTGATGTCGAGAATAGTCCCCCTCACGGGGAGATCGTCCGCAAAGTGCCCGGCAAGAGTCGATATTGTTTCCCGGACTCTGTTGTTCCCCGTGCGGATAATCGGATATTCGGTTATCCCGCTCCCGGTGCTCGAACGGTAGAGCTGCATCCGGGCGGCGAAAACCCGTTCGTTCTCCTGGAATCTGATAACCGCGAAGTAATCGCTTCCGATCCGGCGGGCCCGGGAAAAAGCGGCGGCGTACCCCTCGTATTCCCTCGGCGGTTCGGCGGGAACGATCCGGTCGGACACCTCCATCTCCGCGTAGAGCTCTTCGGCCAAAACAGGCTCGGAGCCGGGGTGGAGGAGCATGCTTCCCTTTACGTCGTAGAAGAGGGCCACGGAGTAGCCGTTCTCAGAACGGTCAAGGACGAAAGCCTCATCTTCAAAGCTTTCCGGAGCGGGATACTGCCGTACATTCCACTCCCGGGCCGGGGAATCTTCGAGTAGAGACTCGTATATCTCTAAATCGTCCCGGATATCCTGATCCATGAAGCCTTCCGCTTCGAGAAATCTGAGCTCGGCAAGATAGCGCTCCAGGAATCCCAGGGACCGGAATATCCCGGCGTAGAGCATGCGTCCCTCCTCGGAGAAAGGATCTATCCTCAACCCCCGGCGGTATTCGTCCATGGCCCGGAGATAGTAATTGCGCCGCTCGAGTTCTCGGCCGGCCTCAAAGTGAAATTCCGCGTATCTCCCGCGGAGGGGATCGTCCATCTCTGTCTCCCGGATTAACAACTGCTCCAGGGACATCCGTGAGAGCTCGTCGTCCGGTTTGGCCCGAAATGCCCGGGAGTACCCCTCCCTGGCGTCGGCGAAGTTCCCCAGCTTGTCGTGGCTCCTGCCGAGGAGATACCACAAGTAGGGATTATCCCGGTTCTCGGAGATGATTCCGTTCACCAGGGGCACAACCTTATCGTACTCCGACCGCTGGAAGTGGATTCGTGACTTGAGAATGACCGCCTCGGGATAGTTTTCGTTTATAGTAACGGCCCGTTCGGCGTGGTGCAGGGCGGCCGTGAGCATTCCTCTCTCGTAATAGTGACCGGCGGCGAGATACTGGACCACGTCGTGGGAGGGATAATAATGAAGGGCAAGCTCGATGAGCTCCTCCGCTTCCGCTATCTCACCCCGGGCATCGTATATGAGGGCCAACGACAACAGGGCCCTGCGGTTTCGGGGATCGAGCTGCAGGGCCTCCCGGTACTTGCTCCGGGCGTCCAGAAGTCTGCCCCGGGCAATGTCGAGCTCGGCGAGACCGAAGAGGGCATCCTCGTTGTAGGGCTCCCGCTCGAGGATCGAATCGAACAGGTTTTGAGCCTCGTCGTAACGCCCGAGGCCGATCAATATCCGTCCTTTCAAACTCTTGAGCTCGAGGTTTCCCCGCTCGTACCGTTCAGCCCGCTCGACCCAATCCAGGGCTTCCCCGAACTCATGCAGTGCGAAATAGGCTTCCGCGAGGCCCCGCAGGGCGGCGGAATAGACCGGGGAGAGCTCGAGGGCGGTCCTGTAATTCTCGACGGCTTGAAAATAGTTCTCCCGGAGGTAGGCCCGCCTGCCTAATTCGTACCAGTATACCGGGCTTCTCTCCTGTGCCGAAAGCTGGAAGATCCCGACGAAGAGAATGAAAAAAATTAAGAAGGAAGCTGCCGGATATGATCTGATCCGGTAAAACCTTTTCGAGCCGGCCGTCTCCGGACGGCGGGGACTATTCCCTCTCGATCCCATTGATCCTCTCCGGCTGGAGCACCAGCTTGACGTTACGAATTTTGTGACCCTCCATGTCTTGAATGATGAAATCGATGTCCCGGTAGGAAACCTTTTCGAATTTGACCGGAATTTTCCCGAACAAGTCGAAGACGAATCCCCCCAGGGTGTCAAAATCCTCCTCGGGAAGTTCGGTGGAGAGACGCTCGTTCAAGTCCTCAATATCCACCCTGGCGTCGCAGAGATAGATACCCCTCTCGAGCTCGAGGATATCCTCTACCTCGTTGTCGAACTCGTCCTGTATCTCCCCGACGATCTCCTCGAGTATGTCCTCGAGACAGACGATCCCCGATACTCCTCCGTATTCGTCGACTACCACGGCTATATGGACCCGTTTCTTCCTCATCTCCCTCAAGAGACTGTCGCATTTTTTGCTCTCCGGAACGAAGAAGGCCTTTCGGGCGACCGATGCGATGTCGATTTCCTCGCCCCGGTAAAAGTAGACGAGGAGGTCCTTTACGTAGAGAACTCCTACGACGTTGTCTATAGTCTCCTTGAATACCGGGAAACGTGAGTGGCCCGATTCGATGAGCCTGGACATCATATCCGAAAAGCTCATGTCCGAAGAAATAAAAACCACATCGATTCGGGGTACCATGATCTCTTTCACGGCGGTATCGGACAACTCTACGATTCCCCGAATCATGTCCTTTTCGGTGGAGTTGAGTTCTTCGAAGTCCTCGCTTTCTTCGGAGAAGTTTTTCCTTATAATTCGCTGCAAAAATCCTTTCTTCTTCACCACAGGGTTTCCTCGGATAATCGGCTTAAAAGTGATTCCTGGAGACCCATCATCTCGTCGTAGGATGTATCGTTTTTATGATCCATCCCCTTAAGATGAAGTATTCCGTGGACAATCAGTCTTTTTAGTTCCTCGTCCGCGGAAACACCGAGTTCTTCGGCCCGGTTTACGCAGCTGTCGAGAGATATGATTATGTCTCCGGCGTAGTAGGTCTCGCCTTCGTGATACTGCTCTCCCTGAGGAAAGGACAGAACGTCCGTGGCCGCGTCGATAGAGCGGTACTGTTTGTTGAGCTGCCGTATGTACACGTCGTCGCAGAAGAGGATCGAAACCTCCCATCCGTCGGTCTCTAGGGCGTCTAAAAGCTTTTTACAGAATATTTCAGTTTTGTCAATCGTCGCTTCCCCGACGTCGATCTCCGCGGTTATTTCGATTCGGTTCACTGGGAGGCCTCTTCGTTCTTGGGATATTCGATCCGCGCGTGGTAGTAGCCGGACAGGATGTGCACAAAGGAGTCCTTGATCTTTTCAAGATGCTGCATAGTGAGTTCGCAGTTATTGAGCTGCTTCTCCTGTATCTTGTAGAGGAACAGGTCCCAGACAAACTTCTCGAGCTTTGCCACGCTTGGCTTCTTCAAGGTCCTTGTAGCCGCCTCCACGGTGTCCGCGAGCATGACCACCGCCGCCTCCTTCGACGCGGGGACCGGCTCGGAATAGGAGTAGTCTCCCCGGTTGATCTTGGTGTTCTTCTCGTTCTTGATCGCCTCGGCGTAAAAGTAGCTGATGAGCCCTCCTCCGTGGTGCTGGGCAATGATGTCGAGGACCACCTTGGGGAGCTTGAGCTCCTTAGCCTTCTCGACCCCCATCTTGACGTGAGCCTTGATAACCGCAACCGAGAGGCTCGGTTTGAGATCGTTGTGCTTGTTCACGTCTTTCTGGTTCTCTATAAAATAATCCGACTGCTCGATCTTCCCGATATCGTGGTAGTATGCACCGACCCGAGCCACGAGGTGGTTGGCCCCGATCTCCTTACACGCCGATTCGGCAAGGTTGGCGACGTTCAAGCTGTGGGTATAAGTCCCGGGGGCTAGGGTAAGCATCTTCTTCATCAAGGGCGAGTTGGTATCCGAGAGCTCGAGGAGCCTGAACCGGGTGGGCACGTTCAAGAGATGCTCCATGATAGGGAGAACCCCCAGATTCAGTATTCCGCAGGCGATCCCGTTGAGCGCCCCCCATCCGAAGAAGGCGGGAAGCCTGTAACTGGGGATATCGTTTAAAAGTCCCAAAACTACGAGGAATCCCCCCTGGACGATACTCACATAGAGAACGGCGCGTATCAAATCGATCCGTTTTTCCGCCTTCATTACGAAAATCGATGCGCTTACCCCGGAGAGAAAGGCGAGGAGAAAGGAGATCCCCTTCATATCGGAGATAATGAAAACCGCCATCGCAAGGAGGAGAGAAAAAAAGAAGGCCGTTCTCGTATTGATAAGCACGGTAACCAGCATTGCGATGAGGGCCGTGGGAAGAAAAACGGCGAAGGGAAGCCATTCACGTGCGAAGTCGACATTGTCCATGAGGAGAGCGATCAGGAGATAGGTCACCGCCAGACCGAGGAGAATAAACACCTGAATGTTGGTGTACCGTCCCGTGGAAAACGGAGGGTGGAACATGAAATAGGCAAGGACGTAGAGAAGAATCAGGAAAAGTGCCGTCCCCACTATATTATACGTATTCAAGGTGAGGGAAAAACCGGCAATCGCCTCTATTTTTTCTCGGTCCGCCTCCGTGATGATGTATCCCTCCCGGACTATCTCTTCACCTTCCAGAATACGTCTCTCCACGGGCTCTACCCCTCTCACGGCCTGCTCCCGGTTGTTTTTCGTCAATTCGGGGCTGTAGACTGCGTTGGGTTCGACAAAATTGGTCAAGATTTCAGCCGCGATTTCCGCCTCTTCGGAGTCGAATTCACTCTCCAGGGCCGACACGATAATCCAAGAACGGATTGTTTCCGCCCTGGGGACTTCTTCTATCGAAACAACCGATTTATCGGTCTTTCCGTCGGTTCTGCGCCATATTTCGACGGTCCCGGAGGGAATTTCCCCCTCGTAACTCTCGAGATCGACAACTCCCCGATTCAGAGTGAACTCGATAATCGGATACATCTCCGCGAGCATCCGGCCCGGATCGTCGAAACTCACGAGCGCTTCGATGTCCTCCGGCTCGAGAATTCCCGGAAGCTCGCTCTGGACCTCCAGGTAGAGCCTCTCCACGGTGGGAGGAGCCCCGTTATCCGCCAAATTGTTCAAAGCGACTCGGGAAAAAATATTGAATCTATCGAAGGAGCGTCCGCTTATGGAGCTGTTTATGATGAAGACCGGAGGGACAAGACGTGACTGGGCGTCCCGTTTGATCGCGGTTGCCCTCTCGTCGATGTAGGTAATGCTCCGTTCCGCGGTCAAGTCCCTCTCCGCGCGGATACCGACCTCGTAGTCACTCGGATCGATCCGCTGAAAGAGAAAACTGAACTGGGTAAAGAGAAGGAGAAGAAAGTATATCGCCACGAAGGACCCCGCGAGTATTGCTGCGCGGGTCTTTTCTTTTTTCGTCGGTGAAATAGGAGCCTGCAATAAACCGAGGATCCGGGTTTTATTGCTTGTATTCTTTTTCATATGCTTCAATGATTTTTTTTATCAACGGGTTTCTGACGACATCACTGCCGTCGAAAAAGGAAAAGTGGATACCCGGAATATTTTTGAGAATATTCCGGGCATGGACGAGCCCGGACGATCCCTTCTTGGGTAAGTCTATCTGGGTTACGTCCCCGGTGACGATGGTCTGGGAATTATTGCCGA
>CAZXMO010000009.1:59514-68984 GCA_964641125.1 uncultured Spirochaetales bacterium | reverse complement strand
TTCGGTTTCAGCCGAGCAGTTTCTCGAGAGCTTCCTTTTCCCCCGGCCGATGTTTCTCCAACCCTTAGGCACTCTCTCCGGCGGGGAGTTTCGCCGGCTGAGTCTTATCCGGGTGTTGGCCTCATCTCCTAACTTTCTGCTCCTTGATGAACCGACGAACGACCTGGACATCGAGACGATCCGGCAGCTTGAAAACTATCTCCTCGATTTTAAAGGCTGCATCCTGCTCGTATCCCATGACCGGAGCCTACTAAACCGGATTACCGATTATCTGTTTATTTTCGACGGAAACGGTGGAATACGGGGCTTTTTAGGGGACTACCGGGGATATGGAGAAATGCTTCGGAAAGCGGAGGAACCGGCGGGGCAGACAGCGGGGCGCGGTAATTCCGGACGGCAGGAAAAACCGAAGCGGAAAAAGGCCGGGCTGACGTTTAAAGAACGACGGGAGTATGAAGCGCTTCTCGACGAGATAAGCGGGCTGGAGAACGAGAAAGAGCAGCTCGAGAATTGGTTCTCCGGCAGCACCCACGATCGGAAAGAATTGGAGCGGAATACACTTCGGCATAAAGAACTCGAAACCCTTATAGAAAGGAAAACCGCCCGCTGGGAGAAGTTGGCGCAGTGGGCGTGAAAAAAACATGATACAGCACGCCGTTGAGAAGTGAAATCACTGGTAATTATGCGGTATGTCCCGATTACGTTACGGGTAGAGAGTGCCCCCGATCGTGGGGACAAAAAGCCGGGCACTTCGAGGGATAGGTACCGTCCCGGTGATACGTTTGAATGGATGATAAAAATCCTGTAACTGCCGTTTACGGGGCCTCTATCCCGGCTCTAAACCTGGAGCCGGCTCCGCGAGAAAAATGGGTACCCCCGCGGCCGCACATGCATTCCTCAAATCCCGATCCTTCGTTGCGAGAGGAAGGGAACTCTCGAGGGCGTTCTGCAGATAAACAGCATCGTAGGAAGTGAGTCCGTACAATCTGCACGCATCAAGAAGGGTTTTGCCTGATTCCGGCAAAAAATCACGCATTGTTTCGATGGGAAGAGATTCCATCAACTCGAGAAAATGATTGCTCGCGATCCGCGTTATTCGTTTTCGCCTTTCCGCAGCCCAAAACACATTTATCATTTCCAGATACCAGAGTGAAGGAACCAATGCCGTGTACTCCTCGGTAAAACTATCCAAAACGGCAGTCGTATATGCGTCATTCTCATCTGCAAAACACCATGACGCGGATACCGAGCAATCCAGGATAAAGCTCTTTTCACGATGCATTACCTTTTTCGTCCCTCATCGATCAAATCCTGTACGGTAGCATCTTCCAGGACAAACGCCATGCTTTTCTCTTTGATCGACCGGACCGTTTCCTGTACCGATCTGTGCGGTTTTTTGTCAAATGGTGAGAGTTTTGCCACCGGTTTTCCATGGCGGGTAATTACGATTTCCTCTCCTTCGCATACTTCATTGAGAAGTGCGGAAAGATGTGTTTTAGCCTCGAAGGAACCGTATGTTTTCATATAACTAGTTTACGACTAGTTTAAATGAATATCAAGCTAGAATTGTTAGTGTATGTTTATATTTCTAATGGGCATACTTCAATTTACCTAACATGCCGGACAGCATAGGATATGAGATGAAAACTCTTATACTCTTAGGAATTACACCCTGTCAACGAATTAGCAGTTCAATTCCCCGAACGCCGATGCCGCAGACATTGTCCGTCGGGAGTTTAAGCGTTCGGAGTAATGGAAAATCTCACTATACCCGGAGTAGTCGGTCTAATCCGGTCACTTAAGAAAAAACCGCCCCGCGGAAGCCCGGGGGCGGTCGTTTTCGCTACCTTTCGGTCCCGAAATTTTTAGACGTCCCTTATTCCCCCAATCCTACGGAAGAGAGGACCAGCGACAGAATAGCGAAGGCGTCGATGAACCAGAGGGCCGGATGGATTTCCTTGAACTTGCCCCTGAGCACCTTGAGAATGGTGTAGGCTATGAAACCCCAGATGATACCCTGAGTGATGCTGTAGGTGAGCGGTATCAAGACCAGGGCCAGGAAGGCGGGGATAGCCTCTTCGAAGTTCCCCCACTCCACCCGTTGGAGGGGCTTGAGCATGAAAATCCCTACCAGAACGAGGATCGGCGCGGTGGCGACCCCGGGGATAAAGCTGAGCAAGGGACTCAGGAACATAAAGGGGATGAACAGGAGTCCGACCACGACAGCGGTCAGCCCGGTCCGTCCGCCTTCTTCGACCCCCGCGGCGCTCTCGATGTAGGTGGTACCGCTGGAGGTTCCGAAGAGCCCGGAGATGGTGGTGGAGAATGCATCTACCAGGAGGGCCCGGCCGACGTTCTCAGGCTCGCCGGTCTTTTCATCGATAAAACCGCCTACCTCGCTGACTCCGATGAAGGTGGAGATACTGTCGAACATATCGGTGAACAGGAGGGTAAAGATCGGCAGGATCATACCCAAGCTCAAGGCCCCGGCGATGTCGAGCTCGAAGAAGACCGAGAGACTCGGCAGGGCGAAAACACCCGCGGGAAGATTCACGAAGGGCTCCCCGCCGCCGGCCTTCATGATAAGGCTTACGACGAGGGCTATGATGGAGGTCCCGAGAATACCGTAGATAAGGGCGCCCTTGATCTTTTTGATAACCAGCCAGCCGGTGCCGAAGAGACCGACCAAGAAAATGATGGTCTGGGCGGTCATACCGCCGAAAGAAACAACCGTTGCGGGGTTCGCCACGATGAACCCGACGCTGGTAAATCCTATCAGGGCCAGGAACAGTCCGATACCGGCGGCGACGGCGTATCTGAGACACGCGGGAATCGCCCGGACGATGATCTCCCGGACCTTGAAGATGGACAGAAGGATAAAGACGATACCCGAGATGAATACCGCGCCTAGGGCGGTCTGCCAGCTGATTCCCATCCCGATTACCAGGGTAAAAGTAAAGAAGGCGTTGATCCCCATTCCCGGGGCCACGCCGAAGGGAAGGTTCGCGAACAGCCCCATCAGGATCGAGCTGACCGCGCAGACCAAGACGGTCGCGAAAAGGACCCCGTCGAAGGGCATCCCGGTTGCAGACAGAATTCCCGGGTTCACCACAATGATGTAGGCCATTGTGAGGAAGGTGGCGATACCCGCCCGGATTTCCGTCTTGACGTTGGTTCCCCGCTCACTCAAGCTGAAGAACTTTTCGGCTCCTTGTGCCATGATTTCCTCCTAACGATTTGAATTGATGCTTTGATGAAACACACAAGCTGTTTCTGTGGAAAGAATCTTTATAACCCATTTGGAGTGCGAAATCAAGGGGAAATCGGCTCGGCGGCGGTTTATGCGTCCGCCGCCGCTGCTTTCGCCTTCGTCCGGTCGAAGAAGATGCCGTAGAAAGCGGGAATGACCAGAAGCGCGGTGATCGTCGAGAAGATAAGGCCGAAAACGATGGTGCTCGCCATGGGGCTCCATACCACCGACTTTCCCCCGATTCCGACCGCAGTCGGAAGGAGTCCCGCTATTGTGGTCAGCGAAGTCAGGATGATCGGTCTCAGCCGGGTCCCCGCCGCACCGATTACCGCATCCTTCACCGAGGCGCCCTCTTCTCTTCGCTCATTTATGAAGCTGATAAGCACAATGCTGTCGTTTACCGCGATTCCCGCAAGAGCCACAGCCGCGTAGAGGACGGTGGTGGAGAAGGGGGTCCCCGATATGAAGAGGTAGAGAATAACCCCGAAGAAGGAGAAGGGAACGGTGAGGAGGATCAGGAGCGGCTTGAGATACGATTTGAACTGAACACCTAGAATCAAATAGATAAGGAAGATCCCGATCAAAAAGACCCTAAGTATTTGAATGAGCAGATTATTGAGCTCCGCGAATTCTCCTCCGACGTTCAACACCAGGTCCGGGTATCTCGTCTGTATTCGGGACTCGAAGAGGGCCTCGATGTCCCGGTTAATTTCGGGGACCGTCTCGTCGGAGTAGGCCTCGGCGGTTATGGTAATCTCCCGCTTTCCGTCGACCCGCTTGATTCCGGCGAGGGCCTCCCCCTGCTCGATCCGGGCCACCGAGGAAAAGGGAATCTGCCGCCCGTCCGGGGCGGGAATCATGATCTGATCGAGCTCGAAGACGTTGAAGCTCTCCTTCCGAGCGTATGTGACGATAACGTCAATTTGTTGATTGTCCCTGAAGAAGGTGGTCACCGTCCGGCCGTCGAAGACGTCCCGGATAAAGGTTCCCAGCGCCAGGGCGTCGAGGCCCAGGGCGGCGGCCCGCTCAGGAAGGAGCCTAATGCGGAGCTCCGGGGTCCCCTTCTCCAGGTTATCCTGTATATTCAGGAGGACCGGATAGCCGGCTAAGGCATCGGTGATCTCTTCCGCGGCGGCTTCGAGCTCGTTATAGCTGTCCCCGAAGAGACGGAAGGAGACCGGAGGATCGGTGGGGGGGCCGTTTTGGGCCTTCCTGAAGAGCACCCCCTCGATTCCGGGGATGTCCGCTGTGGTCCGCCGGACTTCGTCCATGATCTCGGTAATGGACCTGACCCTGCCTTGATCTCGCTCGGTCAAATCGACGGTGATCTGGGCCACATTGGATTTGACGCTGTTCCCGTCGTCCCCGGAGGAAAACCCCACCGAAGAAGTCACGGAAACCACTTCGCCGTTACCGATCGAGGGAATGATCCGGTCCTCGTAACCCTTCACCACCCGGTTTGTCCGTTCCTTAGGCGTTCCCGGCGCGAGCTCTAAGTCGATATAAAACAGGGTAAAATCCTCGGCGCTGAAGAGGTCCTGATTGAGGGCCGGGACCAGTCCGCATCCCCCCAAGGCGAGGAATATCATAATAGCTGCGGCAAGCTTTCTTCTTGTGTAGACCCGCTCGAGTACACCCTCGAACCACTTCCTAAAACCTTCGAAGCGGTTTTTGCGGAGTATACGCAGCTTCTTGAGCTTGCCTCCCCTCTTCCCCGCCCCGCCCCCGGGCCACTCAGCGAAATGGGCGGGGAGGAAGACAACCGATTCGAAGGTGGAGGCCGCTAAAGCGATGGACACGGTCAAGGGTATGACCCTTAAGAATTTTCCGATGGTCCCCGGAAGGATCATTAGAGGGAGAAAAGCGGCTATGGTGGTCGCGGTGGCAGCCACAACCGGCCCCACCACCTGATTGACCCCTTTCTCGGCGGCCTCTTTCCTGCTCATCCCCTCCTGCTGGAGGCGGAAGCTGTTCTCACTGATTACGATTGCGTGGTCCACGATGAGCCCTAGGACCAGGACCATCCCGAAGAGGGTATTTGTATTGAAGGTCTCACCCAAGGCCTCGAGGACGATGAAGGTAACCGCGAAGGTCACCGGAATACCTAATGCGGTCATCAAGGCGTTTCGAATTCCGATAAAGAGGAAGAGGATAAGGGTGAGGAGGGCAAGACCGAAGATCGCGTTATTCAAAAGGATCCGGATACTCTCTCTGATCTGAACGGTGGAGTCCCCAGTAAGCTCTACTCGGACGCCGGGAGGCACCGCTTCCAGGTACCGGGCCACCTCGGCTTTGACGTCCTCGATGACCCCCACCGAATTGCCCCGGGGGACCTTGTTTATCCGGAGTACTATCGCCTCTTCACCGTTGAAGCGGGCATCGATCCCGGCGGGATCGTAGGCTTCTTCGATGGTCGCGATATCCCTTATATGGACGACCCCGGATTCCCCTCTCCTGACGATGATGTCCCCGAAATCTTCCGTCCTTTCCATTCGTCCCACCGTGCGGAGGAGATACTCCCGGGTCTCGGTCCCGAGGCTTCCCCCCGGGACGGTGACGTTCCGCAAGCCTACCGCCCGAATGAGCTCGTTCATAGACAGACCTATCGATTCGAGCTTATTACGGTCCGCCCGGATAACGACCTGCCTATCCTTAAGTCCCACCGCGTCGACCCCGGATACCTGGCTTATCCGCCGGAGGCGGTCGGAAAGAAGGCGTGCCTCTTCGGCTATCACGGAGTAGTCGGTGCTCCCCGCGACAACAACCTCGATGACCGGAAGAAAATCGGTGGAGGAAAAATCATCGACCGCCGCCTGCAGGGTCCCCTCGGGGAGCTCCACCCGGGCGAAACGGGTACGGACATCCTGATAGAGACGATCGAACTCATCATTGGAAATCCCGTCCTCGAATTCCACCCGAACGACACTGAGTCCCTCGGAAGTGACCGACTGGATCTGAGACAGACTGTCGATACCCTGCATCTCGTTCTCCACCGGTACGGTCACCGCCTGTTCTATATCCTCGGCGGACACCCCGGGATAGGGCACAATCACATTGACCCAGAAGAAGGGGACCTCCGAAAACTGTTCCCGGGGGAGCCTGCCCAGGCTTAGACCCCCGAGGACGAGGATGGCTACGATAGCGATATTGACGAGGACCGGGTTCCGGACCGAGAACTTTCCGATGTTCATAACACCTCCCCCGTCTTTCCGATCAGGGTCCCCCGGACAGGGGCCCCGGGCTTGAGCGCGGAGAGACCGCTTACGATGAGCCGGTCGCCGAGTTCTACGCCTAAGAGGACTTCGGTACGGTTCCCGACCGTCTCCCCCCGCTCGATCTCATGAGGTTCGGCCTTTCCCCCTTTCTCCACGAAGACGTATTCCTTCCCCTCCCGAACGACCACGGACGAATCGGGCACGATTATACCGGTCTCGCCGCCTCGGACGGGAATACGGACCCGGGCGCTCATCCCCGCCCGTATCGGTCCCTCACAGTCGTTTTCAGACTCGACGATTACCGAATAGCTTCCTGTGGACAGATCGCTCCCCGCGGAAACAGCGGTCACCCTGCCCGTAAGCAGGCCTTCTTTGCAGACGGAATCCACGAAGATCGACACCTCCGCCCCCTCCCTTATGAGACCGATCTGCCGCTCTCCGAAGGAAAGCTCCACCTTGATCCGGGAGAGGTCGACCAGGCGGGCGACTTGTACCGAGGGAGACATATAATTGCCCAGGGCGGCAGTTCCTGACTTCCATGCCACCGCCCCGGAAATCGGGGCCTTTACCGAGGTGTCTTCGTACTTCTTCTGCGCCGACTCGAAGGCCGCCTTGGCCCCCGCGGCGGCGCTCCTTGCCCGGTTCAATTCGGCCTGAGAGGCGTTTCCCTGGCGGTAGAAGGTCTCGGCTGCATTGAGATCCAAGAGGGCCGTTTCGTACTGCTGCCGGGCCTGCTCCATGGACAGCCTAAGGATGTCGTCGTCGACCTCGAGGAGGACATCCCCCTTTTCGAGGACATCACCTATCTCGAAGTCGACCGTTTCGATTATTCCCTGGGTCTCGCTGATGACCCAGGCCTCCCGAATCCCCGAAATTATCCCCGCCCCCTCTACGTAGGGTATGAGTCTTCCCTCGGATACCTCGAGAACCTCGACTGCGAGAGGCGGCTCCTCGGCGGCACCGTCCTCCCAGGTCGCTCCGCTCGACACATCCGTTTCGGCGGAACAGGAGATAAAAAACGCGAATCCGATAATAATCACTACCCACTTTCCCAGCATTACGGTACCTCCTTACCAGGATACACCTGAAATATAATACACGTTTTGTAATTTTGTCAAATTATTACTCTTGATTTAATACACTATTCGTGTTATTTTGTGTTTGTGAGAGATAATTTCGCCTCTTCCAGCTTTTCAAACCAACTCAGACTCCTGAGAAATAGAAAAAACCTGAAACAGAAGGATATCGCCGAGGCCCTAGGGGTCTCCCAATCAACAATCGCCAACTACGAACAGGGAATTCGCTTCCCCGATGAAGAAACGCTCAAAAATCTTGTTTTCTATTTGAGGGTTACCTCCGATGAGCTCTTGGGACTTCCAAGAACTTCGGGAAAACAGCCGGGTACCCCGCCCCCGGAACTGAGAGAGCTTCGGGAGGATTACCGGAGGCTGATCCGTGAAGGCCGGTTCGATCGTGCCCTCGAGATCTTGATCGAAGGGTTCCTACGGGGCATTCCGGTGGTGGAAATCTTCGGGAAGATCATCGAGCCGGTCCTCATCGAAATCGGCACCCAATGGGAGGGGGGGGAAATAACCGCGGTCCGGGAACACCTCTATACCGAAAAGATACGAGGACACATCGAAATGGTCGCCTATAACGCCCCTAAAAATCGGGCCAAGGGTATTCGCTGCGCCGCCGCGGCGGTAGGCGGCGAAATGCACACCCTAGGCCTTCTGATGATCTCAAATCTCCTCGAGCTCGAGGGATTCGAGGTATTCTACCTCGGGACAAATACCCCCGCTCCGGAGCTCGTCCGGCTGTGCATCGACGAATCGATCCGTATCCTGGCGTTATCGGTAACCATGGACTATCACATAAATGCCCTCTCTTCCCTCATAGACGCGGTGCGTTCCGAGCCGGCCCTCAGGACGCTGAAGATACTGGCCGGAGGCAGCGCGGTGAACAGGAATCCGGAGGTATGGAAAACCTCCGGAGCCGACGGATACGCGACCGGTATCGATTCGATCCTCGAGGAGATCCGTCGTGTCCTCGCCAAAGGCAACCGCCTTTCATCGGTCTAGAAGAGAAAATCGACCTCCCCTAAATCATCGAAAGGAGAAAAGGTAGTCCACCCGGCGGTGGAGAAATCGTCGAAGGCGACGAGCCGCGATATCTCACCGTCGGTATCGGCCACGAGGAAGCCTCCCCCGGGATGAAGGAGAAGCGCCGCGATACCCCAAAAAGGATCGGTGGTATCGGCCTTCCCGGTTATGTCGCCGTCCTCCTGATTCAGATTCAAATCGTAGCGCCTGATCGGCCCCCCGGCAAGGACGGAAAAGGTGCCTCCCACGTAGACTTTATCGTCTTTGACGATCATGTCGGCGGGATTGAAATCGGAGAAACTCACCGAATCGAGGACCCTGCTTCCCGCGGGCTGTGAGAGATCGAGCTTGTAGATAATCGATCCGTCGGGGGACCCGATGAGGTAGAGAAGACCGGCGGAGTCGACCCCCATCGCAAATATATCGGAAGAGGTCAGGGTCCCGATATCGGAGGATAGGTCGTATATCAATTGAGGACCGGAAGCTCCCTCGGTGGAAAAGGCTAGTATAAAGAGCTCATCGACCTGGTCCCCATTCGTATCCGCCTTCGCGGGGACGTAGAGCACGTCGCTGTTTCTGTCTACAGCTAAGACCTGCTCGGTGTAGTAATCCACGGCCCCTTCCATGACCGTTCCCGGGACAAACATCTCATAATTCGCCGCGTCGATACTGTCTAAGACTATGATACCCAGGAACTCCCCCGTCAAGGCGGCGTAGATTCGTCCGGAATTATCGAAGTCCACCTCCGTCGGCTCGAATTCCCAATCCTCAAGGCCTATGTCGCCGTACAGAAGAGGATTCCATCCCGTTCCCGCCATGTCGTCGATCTGGACTATTCTGTTATTAAATCCGTCGGGGACGATGATCTTGGTACCGCTCAACTTCAGGGGAATCGAGATCTCC
>CAZXMO010000009.1:45739-59414 GCA_964641125.1 uncultured Spirochaetales bacterium | reverse complement strand
TCCGTCGGGGACGATGATCTTGGTACCGCTCAACTTCAGGGGAATCGAGATCTCCACCGTCGTTCCTGCGGTCAGGTCCTGAACCGTCGAGCCTACGGTCGTGACCGACACATTCGAAGCGTTTAGACTGAACTCCCGGGCCGCCCCGGCGGGGACCTCGAGGGTAAGAGACGATTCTTCCGGCTCGATGGTCCGGTTTACCGTCTCCATATCGGGTCCGGACACGGTAAGCTCGACGGAGAACGGATTTGCGGGTAGCCCCCGCACGGCTAAAGAGGGAAACACGGAGCCGCCGAACCCGCCCCCCTGGGGCATACAGCCTCCCGCAAATACCGCGAGGAATAATGCGGACAGGAGCACCGGAATATACGCGGCTTTCCGCCCGGCCGGCCGTTTAGGATCGTTACAAATTTCTCTTTCCGTTCTCATACTCTTATCCTCCTGCCTATTCCCATGTGATCGTCACTTGGGCTGTCTCCGGGCCCGCACCGGTCCCTGATCCCGAGCCGGACAGCCCGGCGGGATTCACCGTATTATCCACTCCGGTGCTCTTGCCGAACTCCGACTTCGGATCGCTCGGAGGGCCGTACCCGGTTAGAGTGGTGCTCTCACCCTTGGTCACCGTCACCTTCCGGCCGCCTTGGTTGGTGACCTCGAAACTCCCCTCCTGTGATTCCCACTGCTCTCCGTCTCCCTCGAGGATGGTCCCCCGGACCGACGCGGTGGAAACGGTGCTTCGCACCGTAAAATCGTGTCTGATCCCCTCGCCGGAGCGGACCTCCGCCCGGACCCTTCCTACGTCGAGGAAGAGCTCCGTGGTCACGGTAGATTGCCGGCGGGCGAGCTCGGTTATGGACATTCGGGTCAGTGGCCTCACCTCGACGGTGGACTGTCCCAAGTCGAGGGTTGCCCGGGAGTTGAATCCCGTGGAGATCATCGATCCCGAAGGGACCCGCATATCGTCCACCGCGGATCTCCACCCGGAGCCTGGAGGGCGGACCTCGACCTTTCCGGCCGCTTCCCGGATGAGTACGTCCTGAGCTCCCGCGATCGGAGGGCCTAGGAACAGCAGGGCCGCCGCGAAGAGGACAATACTCCCCGTTCCGTTCCGCCGTAATTGAGATTTTCTTTTATTATTTCTTGTCATAGCGTACTCCCTAGATACTTATCGAGAGCTCGAATCTCCCGAGCATTCGTATAGTCGGATCGGTCATCGCCGTCCCCGGAAAGAATATCCCGAAGGACAATCCTAACCCGAGGTCCGAGAGGGGACGGGCACGTATCACCAGGTCCGCCTCCGTCCCTAAGTAGAGGGACGTCGAGCCTGCGGCCGTTCCTCCTTCGGAAATGGGGCCGGGAACGGAGCGGAAGAAGGGCGCGGCGGATACCTCGATCTGGATATTTTGCGCGGCTTCACTTTCTGAACCGATGAAGGGTTTGAAAGAGTAGAGGAGCCGCCCGAAGAAAATGTTCGAGAGTCTCGGGGTGAATATGAGCATAGGTGTATATGCCGAAACAGGCAGAAAAGCGGTCCCGAGCCCCCCCGTATTCCCCTCGTAAAAAGAGGTGTAGTCGGAGTCGCCGCTCGCGTAGATGAACTGGGCCCGGAGCCGGGAGGCTAGGGCTTCGACGAAATATGCGTCCAGCTCCGCCCCAGTCAAGAAGGCTAAGATGTTTCCCGTTCCGGTCCATCCCGTATTGAGGTAGAAGAAGGTAGTGTAGTAAAGGGGCGCGACAATAGGTCCGTCAAAGCCCAAACCGAAGTATTGGGTGTGGACGACTCCCCCGCCCGAGGCGAGGCGCCCCGCAGATCTCAGGTCCTGCTGGAGGAGGGCGGAGAGGGTTATAGACTGCCTGCCTACAATCTCCGGAAGCTCTACTGTAAGGGATTCGATCAGCCGCGGAGCGGCGAGGAGTGTTCCGGGGGCCGTTACATCGGCCCGGTCGGAGCTCGAGAGTATTACAGTGCTGTTGGGCACTTGGATGAGACCGGTGAAAGCGGCCTGGGCGGTTACCGTGAGCCAAGGGAGAGCGACGGAGATGCGCGCTCCGTCCGCCCGGTGGTCCAGGAGCTTTCCGGTAAAATCGGAAAACACGAATCGCCCCGTGTCGAAGCTCAAAACGACGGGGATATCCCCTTCGAAGAGAAACTCCCCCCCGAAGTCGAGGACATCCACCGTAAACAGATAGTATCTGTCCAGGGTGAAGGTGTAGCTCCCCTGGGCATCCAGGGAGAGGTTCCCGAAGTCCCCGGAGAACCAGAGGGCCGCACTGTTCCGCTGGGTGAATTGAGGTGCCGTGTCCTTGACAAATCCGGTGGCATTCTCCAGGGTCACTCCGAAATCGAAGGCCGTTGCCGCTCCGGCTGATAGGGCAAGCAGCAGAACGACAACGAGAACCACTATCCGGGATAGACTGTGTCGTCTCATCATTCACCTCCCCGGTCCCGAAGGACCCTTCCGAGTATGGCTATGGCCTCCCGTCCGGTCAGGCTCCGGTAGGCCCCTGAATCATCCCTGATGTATCCCTTGAACCCGAGCTCCCGGGAAGCGTACCGGGGCGAGGGGAAAAGGGAATAAAAAAGACCTCCCCCTATGGAGAAGGCCCGCATAATCAGGTATGAGTATTTACCGAGGCTTATCGGATCCTCGCCGCCCGCGCCTTGGGGATTGAGCCCCGCCTCCTCGAGCCGTTTCATGGCCTCTTCCTCCGATTCCTCTTCCCCCAGCATGTCCGCCGCTGTGAATACCAGATACGCCGCTTTTCCGTAAGTTGCCTTTTCTTCTTGCAGGAGTTGATCTATAATATGGTTGGATTGTGGGAACAGGAGAACCGGAAGGAACAGGTGAACAAAACCGAAAAGAATAAACGAAACAAAGATTTTTCTTTTCCTTGTATTCTGCATACTGCCCTTCCCTATACCTTAGTGTTTTACTAATATAAATATATTGCAATATAGTCTTTGTGTAAAGAAATTGAGCAAAAAAAAGGGGCGGGTATGGCGAAAAAAAAGATTAAGTTCGATTTTATCATTCCTCTCGCGGCGGCCGCGGTTTTTACCCTATTAAACCTCGGCACCTTCTACCGGAACGGAGAAAAACGGATTTATGATCAGTTTCTCCACGTCAAGCCGGCGGTACCGGAGCACGAAGCAATGCTTCTGCTCAACATCGACGATTTGGCCATAGCCAAAGTGGGGACCTTTCCCTGGTCCCGGTCGACCCTCGCCGACGGCCTGATTCGTATGCGGGAGTTCGACGCGGCCTACGCCGTCTTCGATATCGAGTTTACCGAAAATAGTCCCTTAGGAGTCAACAGCGTCATGCTGACCGAGGAGATTCCGGAAAACTTCGATGAGGAGTTCGCATACATAAGGGAGAACATCGTCGCCCTCTTCGAGGCCCTTCGGACGGGCAACATCTCCTTAGAGGACGCGGAAGTTTTCGTTCAGGATTTGACTGGTCTTACCGAAGCAACCAAGGTCCGGCTCCTCGACGAGGTCCGGGAGATCGTACGGGACCACGACATCTACTTGGGCAAGGCTACCCGGTTTTTCGGCGATACCTTTCATACCGTCAACATGCTCCCCGATGTGGACGAGGACGTCTCCGAAGAGCTCAAATCCTGGGTCCGGACAAACCTGTCCCTCGAGAACATCGAAATCGAGGCGCCCCCCGCAACTCAGGAAGAGGATATCAGGCCCACCATTCTCCCCATCGTCCGGCATGCCGACGGGGTCGGTTTTCCGAATATCATCATCGACGACGACGGGGTCCGCAGGAGGGTCGATCTGATCACCGAAGTCGACGGAGCGTACTATCCCCAGCTCGCTTTTTCTCCCCTTCTCGACTGGCTCGGAAATCCGGATATAACCGTACGTGAGAATACGATCCTTCTCGAGGAGGCCCGCCTCCCCGACGGGACCCTCGAGAACATCCGGATCCCCCTGGATGAAGACGGCCATATGCTCCTCAACTGGCCTAAAAAGGACTTCGACAACAGCTTCCGAAGTCTAAGCTACTACTATCTGGTCCTCCATGACCGGCAGGAGGAGGACCTCGTTCACAATCTGAACATTATGGATGAAGCGGGATTCCTCTCCGGGTACCGGGGGAACTCCGGCGGTCTACTCGACGCCTACCGCTACGCGGAATCGCTGGAGCAGGAGCTCCTGGACGGGGGGGATTTGGCCCTCGTCGACGAGTACAAGGAGGTACGGAGTTTCTTCTTCGACGAAGTGGGGAGCTTTTTGAGCGGTCCCGCCGAGGAGGAACTGGAGAGCCAGATCGACGCGGCGCTGGCCTCCGGTGAGCTTCCCGAGGAATACGTCGAGCAGTACGAGCAGATCCGAACCGACGTGGAGACGGTCTTCTCGGCAAGCCGAGATATCTACACGAACCTGATCAAGACCCGGGAAATTCTCGCAGAAGAGCTTCCGGGCAGTTTCTGCGTCATAGGCTGGACCGGGACGGGAACCACCGACCGGGGCGTCAACCCCTTCGACGAGACCTACGACAACGTGGGGACCCACGCCACCGCCGCGAACACCATCTTGAGCCGCAGGTTCCTGGACTTCCTCCCCTGGTGGTACGGGGCGATAGCGGGGCTGGTGTTCGCCTTCGCTACGTACTTCATCATCCGGAACCGGAAACCGGGAATATCGATTATCCTCGGAGTGGGAATGGTAATCCTCATAGGCGCGGCGGGGATCCTCACCTTCTACTTTACAAGGCTCTACGTCCCCATCTTGACCCCCTTCCTGGCCACCGCCTTCACCTTGATTGTCTTGACCGTAGTCCAGTTTCTCCAAACCTCCCAGGAGCGGACATTTATCCGAAACGCCTTCAGCCATTACCTGAGTTCCGACGTTATCAACGAGATAATTCTCAATCCCGACAAGCTCTCCTTGGGAGGGGAGAAGAGAGACATGACCGCCATTTTCACCGACGTCAAGGGGTTCTCCTCTATATCGGAGACTATGGACCCCACCGAATTGGTGAAGCTTTTGAATACCTACCTGACCGAGATGAGCAACATCCTCCTCAGTCAGAAGGGGACCATCGACAAGTACGAGGGGGACGCCATCATTTCCTTCTTCGGAGCGCCCCTGGATCTCGAAGACCACGCAGTGCGGGCATGCAGATCGGCCGTCCGGATGAAGAAAGCCGAGGCCCTCTTGAACGAGCACATCATGGCCAACAAGGTCAGCCCCGCTCCCCTGCGCACCCGTATCGGGATCAACACCGGCGAAATGGTAGTCGGAAATATGGGAACCGCCGAAAAGATGGACTACACCATTATGGGAAACGCGGTGAACCTCGCGGCACGCCTCGAAGGGGTCAATAAACAGTACAACTCGTGGAAACTGATAAGCGAAACGACCTTTGAAGCGGGGGGAAACCAGTTCGTTACCCGCAAGCTCGACCGGGTCCGGGTGGTGGGTATTCAGCAGCCTGTCCGCCTCTATGAACTCTTAGATGAACCGGAGTTCGCCAGCGACGAGGAGCTGGAAAGGGTCCGCCGGTTCCACACCTCCTTAGAGTTCTTCGAGGAGAAGCGGTGGGACGAGGCCCTCGAGGGTTTCCAGAAGCTGAGCGACGAAAATCCGGACGACGGGCCGGTAAATACCTACATCAAGAGGTGCCTCGAGTACCGCAGGAAGGCGCCCCCCGAGAATTGGGACGGGATTTTCAACCTCTCCATGAAGTAGACCCATGAAACCGACCCCGCGGCGGCACAAAGAACTCTTGAGCGACCTCGAGCACGAATACGAACAGGCCTATCCGGCCTCAAAGGCGGTAGGCGACCGGGCGGGACGCACTCTCGTCGACGGAGGGAGCCACGCCATCCGCCTCCTCGAGCCCTTCCCGGTTCGAATCAAGAGCGCCCGAGGGGCCTACATCGTCACCGAGGAAGATATCCGCATTCTCGATTTCTGGCAGGGACACCACGCGAATATCTTGGGTCACAATCCGCCTGAGATAACCGAGCCCCTCGCGAGACTCCTCGAATCGGGCTTCGGCCTCCAGACCGGATTCACCGACCGCCTCCAGGCGGAGACCGCGGAAATACTGTGCGATGCGGTGGGGGCCGAAAAAGCCCGTTTCACCACCGCCGGGTCCTTGGCGACCATGTACGCGGTCCTCCTCGCCCGGGCCTACACGGGGAGGGAGCTGGTGATGAAGATCGGCGGCGGTTGGCACGGTGCCCAGCCCTGGGGGCTCAAGGGGGTGGAATTCCATGAGGGAAAAGACCGCTTCGACGGGGTCGACACCGAGGGAATTCCTAAATCGGTAACCGACCAGGTTCTCATAACCCGGTATAACGATCCCGGAATGCTCGAGGAGCTCTTCGCCCGGTATGGGAACAGGACCGCGTGCTTTATCATGGAGCCTTTTATAGGAGCGGGGGGATTCATCGCCGCCGGCGAAGAGTTCGTGACCACCGCCCGAGAATTATGCACCCGCTACGGTACCGTGCTCATCTTCGATGAGGTGATATCGTGCTTCCGCTTCGGCCCGTCGAGCGCGGCGAAGCTCTATGGAATCGAGGCCGACCTCGGCACATACGGAAAAATCATCGGCGGAGGTATGCCCCTTTCGGCCGTAGCGGGACGAAAAAAGATCATGGAACTCTGCGGACGGGGCGCCCGGCATCCGGTCCGCTTTTCGGGGGGGACCTACTCCGCCCACCCGGCCTCCCTCTATGCGGCGAAGCTCATGATGCTCTTCCTCAAAGACCACGCCGAAGAGATTTATCCCCGGATAGCCCTCCTAGGCGAAAATATGCGCGGCGGCGTCGCCCGGGCCTTCCGGGACCGCGGCATTTCCGCCTGCTGCACCGGGGAGGGAAACTCGAAAATTCCCGGGAGCTCCATGGGAATGCTCTTCTTTCCTCTGGGCTCCAAGGCGTACATCGACACCCCCGAAGAGAGCCAGTCACCGGAGGTCGTCGACCTCACCTTGACCAACCGGATTATCCCCTTAGCTATGCTTTTAGAAGGAGTCCACGTAGTTCACGGCTTAGGCTCGGTGAGCGCGGCCCACACCGAAGAGGACATTCGGTTATTGGTCGACGCCTGCGGGCGGGCCGCCGAGCGGATAGTTTCGTACAGCTGATACCGTTCGCTGCCGCGCCGGGGCTCCCGATCCGATCAGTACCCTTCCGGAGGGCCCGCCGTACCCCGAAAGAATCCCATCCTCGAGGCACGGATCCGCTCGATCTCCCCGAGATCGATAATCCCCTGGATATAGGACTCACCCCTCGAAACGCGTGAGTCTACTAAACGCCCTTTGGGATCGAGGAGTCCCGCGGTTCCCGGGGCAAGCCGGCCCTTCGAATCACGGAAGATGAGGTTGCACCACACGACGAAACAACTGTTGTCGTATCCCCTCGCGGGAAGGTACCGGAGGAGCCGCCGGTGCTTCTCCCGAGGCTTTTCCCGGGGAGAGGCGAAAGCGCAGAAGATGATCGCCGCCCCCTCCTCCGCCTGCCTCGAGGCTATTTCGGGGTAGTGGGTCTCGAGACAAAGCTGAACCCCGAATCGGACGCCGAGGCACTCGGCGGACCGGCCTCCCCTCCCATTCGGAAGCGCCTTAAGCGCGTCACCCCGGCTGAAAACCTCCGACTCCCCCGGCCCGAGAACCGACTTCAGACGTACGGTCTGAGCCTTCCCCCCTGCAAAGGCGGTATGTCCGATATAGAGTTCCTTTCCGACTAAGACCGGTGAACCCGCGAGAACCGATATATTCCCCTCCTCGGCGGTCCTCTCCGCGATGACCCCGTGAGCGCGCCGGCATTCCTCGAGAACCTCAAGATGCCCGCCGAATCCCCGTCCGTCGATTGTAACCGGACCGGTGAGACTCAGCTCCGGGAAGAGAATAAAGTGGGGAAGTCCGGACCGATTATGACTCTCCAGCCTTCGAATCCATCTCAGGATCGCCGCGGTGTTTTTGGTCACCGCCCCCTGAATCGGCGCGAAATTGACCGCTGATACACGTACTTTCATCTGCATCCGTATATCAGATTTCGGTTAACCCTGACCACCCCCCTGTTATAGGACAGCGCTTATTTGATATAAAGAGAGTATGAAATATCGCGTCGATTGCCATTGTCATTCCGTCTCCAGCGGGCACGGGTATAGCACCGTCCTCGAGCTCGCGGATTTCGCGAAGAAGAAGGGAATACGGATGATCGCCGTAACCGATCACGGCCCCGCCCTGCCCGGCGCTCCCCACCCCTTCCATTTCTCGAACCTCAAGGTCGTTCCGGAAAAGATCTACGGCGTGGAGGTCCTCTCCGGAATCGAGGCGAACATCATCGACTACAACGGGGCCGTCGATCTCGACGAAAAGAGGCTGTCCGCCCTGGATATCGTCCTTGCGGGATATCACGAACCCTGCCTCGAGCCGGCTACCGGGAACGAACACACCCGAGCCGTCTTACGGCTCATGGAAACGGGCACCATCGACGTCTTAGTCCACCCGGGAAATCCCCGTTTTCCGATAGAGATAGACAAGGTCTTGAAGAAGGCACGGGAGACGAACACCCTCGTGGAAATCAATAACTCCTCCCTGTGGATCAGCAGGGAGGGAAGCCTCAAGAACTGCCTCCACATAGCCCGGCAGTGCAAGAAGTACGGAGTTAGGGTCATCGCGGGAAGCGACGCTCATATCTGTTTCGACGTGGGGAACTTTCACCAGGTGGATGCTATCTTCCAGAAGATCGAAATGCCCGCCGAGCTTGTAATGAATCGTTCGGTGGAAGCCATGAAAGAATTTTTGAAGTCGAAAGGAAAACGGCGCTTCGCCGAATCTTGAGAAAGCGGCCTTTCCTCAGGGCGCTCGCCACAAATGGCGAATGTACCAGTAGATGCTCCCGTCGGGGGCGTATACCGTCATCTTAGTCCGGTTTCCCTTCCTATCGTGTTCGTATAGAGCAAAACTGACGAGGTCGTTCCCCTTCGGGCCGTAGACCGAGCTCTTTGCGAGATTCCCCTCTTCATCGTATTCATGGAGGATTATCTCCCTGATCTCACCATCATCACCATATCCGGTCTCCCGGCTTACACGCCCCGACTCATCATAATCGTAGGTGAGTGAGGAGAGAAGCACTCCTTTCGCGGTAAAGCTGCTCGTCTCGCGCTTCTCTTTCCCGGCGTAGGTGTAATCGGTATACCCGAGGAGCATACTTCCGGTCCGGTCGTACATGGACTCGCGGAACAGCCGGCCGTCTTTGTCGTATTCGTACCTTGTGGTGCCGACGTTTCCTTTTGCGGGCTCGTACCATCCGGTGGAAATCTTTCGACCCACCTCGTCGTACTGGTGCATTCCGTACCCCAGGAGCTCGTCGTCGGGACCGTAGCGGAGCGACTGATATTCTATACGCCTCTCCCCTTCATCCGTCCCGGGCTCCTCGCCCCAGGCGTTCGAAGGGTTAAACAAAATAAGTGCCGCGAAAAGAAACGCGGCGGGCATCATGCGAAAAAACTTCGAATAGATCATAGGATTTTCAGACTATCACAGGCGGACTGCTCCGATCAACGCCCCTTCTCGAGATGATCGAAGAAGGTGGCGGTATATTTCGCGAGCCCGTCGAATTCTTCCCGTTTCACTTCTTTAGTTTCGATCTCAAAGAGGCTTCCGAGCTCCCTCGGATCGGTGTCGTCTAAGGCAGCCTTGGCAAGCAGAGCGGCCCCGAAGGCGGTTGCCTCACTCAGATTTGTCAGATACACCTTCGACTTGGGGAAGAGCGCGGTAAGGAGGGCGTTGTAATCGGGATTCTTCCGGAACCCCCCCTCAACGAAGATGGTGGTCCCGTCGACGGCCCCCGCGCGTTCGAGGGCTATCTTTGTCTGAATGGCCAAGGAGATGTTCAGCGCAGCGAAGGCGGCGGGATACTCCCTGAAAAAACGCGGAACACCCCGCCCCTCCCGGATGTCCTCGAGGGGATAATTCTTACCCTCCTCCACGGCCCGGGGTTCACTATCGGGAAACTGCCCGACCCCCCTCTGGGCGCTCGGCAGAATAAAGCGGTCATTCTCCCAGAAGAGTTTCCGGTAGAGTCCGGGATTGAAATCGGGGAATCCCTCCTTGCCGTTTATCCCCTTCAAGAGCTCCGACCACACCTCGAATTCGAGGCCCCCCATTACCAGGGCCGTCTTGACCGGACGGGAAAAGACATCCTGGTTGTAGAATACCGGTTTACCGAGCTCGTCCTCTTCGAAGGATACCTCCCGCGCCGGATGCATGAGGACACACCAGGTACCGGTGGAATTGAGGACAAACTCCTCGCCGCTCTTGATCAGATAGGGAAGGAGGCTTGCGTTGGAATCGTGTATTCCCATGGTAACGATCGTGTCGGTGCTCAAGCCGGTCCGCTTAGCCGTTTCGGGGGTTAACGTGCCGAGGACATCCCAGGATTTGCTGATCCTCCTAGGCAATTTTTCGACTATGTCCATGTCCCGGGCCACCGACGACCAGTTCATCTCATGAGGGTTCCAGAGATAGGAATGGCACCCCACATAGGTGGGTTCGGCTCCCCTTTCACCGGTCAGAACAAAGCCGAAATACTGAGGAAAGGTAAGGATTGTATCCACTCTCTCGAAATCCCTTGGGTATTGCTTTTTCAGGTAGTAGATGAGCTTTGCCGTATTGATAAGGGCACCCATGGGGGGAGTCGCGGTGGTCTTTTGAAGCTCCTCCACCGAACCGAAGCGCTCGTAAAATTCCCGATGAAACTCCTCACCCGGCTCGGTTGTATAGGCGACCAAGGGAAGAGCAAGCCTTCCCTCGCCGTCCACGCAGGCGGCGGATGCCCCATGGGTGGTAACCGAGACGGCGCGGATAGGGTACGTGGATGAAAAAGCCTTCAGGCTGTCGAGAAACCACTCGGTCATCTCGTCGATCCGCTCGTAATTGACCCCGTTTTCGGTATACTCCGAAAAATTTTCGGTTACGCTGTCGAGGAGCTCGAGCTTTTCGTCGAAGATCATCACCTTCTTGTTGGTTTTTCCTACATCGAATACCGCTATGTACGATTCCATCTCATCTCCTCGCTGCTTCTGGATTTCATCGAAAGTATTCACTCCCCGCGTTCACGTAAAAAGGCATCGACCTCGTCCCTCGTGGGAAGCGACGGGCGAGCTCCGACCCGGGTCGCCGCTATGGCCCCCGCCGCGCATCCGTATTTGACCGCCTCCGCGTACTCTCTTCCCTCGATTAAACCGACCGCAAGTCCCGCGGTGAAGGCGTCCCCGGCGGCTGTGGTATCCACCGCCCGTATCGAAAAAGCGGGGAACAGCTCCTCCCTGCCCTCGGCCGAAAGAAAGGCCCCCTCGTCGCCGAGCTTGACCACGACGGCTTCCGCTCCGGTCCTCTCTCTCAGATATCGGGCTGCATCCCCGAGGCCCGCTTCCGTCGAGCAGTCCCGGCCGGTAAGGATCTCGAGCTCTCCGCGGTTCGGCGAGATGACCGCCGCACCCTTCAGAGTGTCCGGATCGGCGGCCTCCCGGGCGGGTCCCGCGTCGATATAGATGGGTATCCTTTCTTGTACGCTTCGCGCGACGGTGTAGGCGATAACCTCTTGGGATATTTCGAAGCTCAAGAGAACAGCGTCCCAGGGACCGCCTTGCTCGAGGGCCCGGTCGACGTCTCCCGTTGACAGCGACAGATTGGCCCCGGCAAACACGATGATCCGGTTTTCTCCGTCCGCCTCCACCATAATCACCGCCATTCCGGTGGGCCTCTCCACGTCGACGGTCAAAAACCGGTCCGAGACCCCCGCCTCGAGAAGGCCCGCGGCGAGGTGCCTCCCGTTCTCGTCCCGTCCGACCCGGCCGGCAAACCCCACTTCAGCCCCGGCACGGGCCGCCGCCGCCGCCTGATTGGCCCCCTTTCCCCCGGGAATCCAGCTGAATTCGTTTCCGAGGAAACTCTCCCCCGCCTTCGGGACCCTGTCGGTCCTTAAGACCAGGTCGATGTTGATGCTCCCCACCACGAGGATCTTCGGTTTCTTTTCCATCCGGCTAATTATACGGGAATCGGAGGACTTTGCAAACGCGCGCCCCTTTTCCCCGCTTTTCCCCGCCTGCTCAGGTTCGGGTCCTACACCCGGACCACCTCGACTCCCCGATCCTCGACGGAGGAGCACATCTCTTTAGGCGCGGTGCTGTCGGTGATGATCCGGGTTACCTCGTCGAAGCCGCAGAGCACTAAGCTGCACCGCTGATCGAATTTGCTCCCGTCGGCGAGAATGATCACCTCCCGGGCGCTGCGGATCATCTTCCGCTCGATCTGGATCAGGAGGGGATCGGTATTGGTCAGCCCGTTGAGGTCGATCCCGCCGACCCCCATGAAGGCGATGTCCGCGGCGTAGTTGTCGTAGAAGGCCCCCTGGAAGGGATCTAAAATGAGCTCGGAGCTCCGGTAGATTTCCCCGCCGGGCAGTATTACCCGGTTGCCGCTCCCGTGCTGGAGCTCCTCGGCCATTGCGAAGGAGTTGGTGATGATCGTACAGGCGGTCGATTTGAGGGGTTCCACCATCTGATACGTGGTGGATCCCCCGTCGATGATGACGGTCCTGCCTTCGGCGCAGTACCCGCCGGCGGCGCGGGCGATCTTTCTTTTGATTTCGAGATTAAGCCCCTTCCGGTAGGCGAAGGGGAGCTCCCGGAAACCTACATTATCGCTCACCGCGGAACGGACGAGCTCCGCGCCGCCGCGCACCCGGTTGACGTATCCCTGCTCCTCGAGCTTGGAGAAGTCCCTCCTGACCGTCGCCTCCGAGGCGTCGACGACGCTTAAGACGTCGTGGATGGCGGCGAACTGGTTGCGCCTCAAGAGGTTCAAGATGATCTCGTGACGCTCCGCCTCGAGCATAAGTCTCTCCCCCGGGCCGGCTAAACGGCCCTCTCCCCCGACTGGATGCGGGAAATGAGGTTCCGCATCTTCTCCACATTCCCCCGGAGGTCCTTTCCCTGTTCGTACAGCGAGCTCGTCCCGGCGACCAACGTCTCCGCCCCCGCGGCGATCATCTTGGGGATGTTTTCCCAGCTCACGTTTCCGTCCACCTCGATCTCCACGGGAAGCTCCTCCCTGACGCAGAATTCGGCAATCTCCCGCATCTTGTCCAAGCTGCGGGGGATCAGCTTCTGTCCTGAATAGCCCGGGTTCACCGTCATCACGCACAGCAGGTCGGTATCGGGGAGGACATGGCGAATCGCTTCCAGGGGGGTGGCGGGATCGATGGCGATACCCGCCCTGAGCCCTAGGCTCCGTATGAGATGGAGCTGTCGGATGGGATGGTACTCCGCCTCGACCTGGAAGGCGATGACCGAACTCTTAAGCGACGGGTGCGTGTCGACTCCCGCCAAGATCGCCTCGGCGAATACGGGAATGTACTTGTCCACGTTCTCGATCATCAGGTGAACATCCAAAGGGATCGAGCACCCCCGGCTTAAGACCTTGCAGAAGCCGGGTCCTAAAGTAAAGTTCGGAACATAGTGCCCGTCCATGATGTCGATGTGGAGGTACTCTATACCCCTCTCTTCGAAGACGGTGAGCTGATCCTGAAGATGGAGAAAATCGGCGCACATCAGGGAAGGGGAAATCTTTATCTCTTTTTTCGGCAGTTTTTCGGTGTTCATACTCATTCTCCTCTTTTCTCTCTATTCGCC
>CAZXMO010000009.1:0-45639 GCA_964641125.1 uncultured Spirochaetales bacterium | reverse complement strand
TTTTCGGCAGTTTTTCGGTGTTCATACTCATTCTCCTCTTTTCTCTCTATTCGCCTCTCTCTATTCGCCCGGCTTGACTACGACCTTGAGCCCCTTCCGGGATTCGTGGTAGGCAAAGGCTTCCTCGATCGCGGACAAGGGAAAAGTCTTGGAGACGTACTTTCCGGTATTCACGTACCCGTTAGCGATGCAGTCGACGGCGATCCGGTGGTGCCGGGGAAGGGAGCCGTGGCTCCCCATGACGAAGCATTCCTTGTAGTGGATGAGGTTCGAATCGAGGGTCAGGGGGGGCTGGTTCTTTAAGCCCCCGAAGAGGTTGACGTACCCCCGGTGGCGGACCATCTTGATTGCATCCTCGTGGGCCTCTACCGTTCCCGCTGTGGTGACGGCGAGGTCCACCCCCTCTCCGCCGGTTTCCTTCATAACAGTCTCCACCAGATCTTCTTCCTCGGTGGAGATGAACCTGGCGTCGGGCCTGAACTCTTTGGCCATCTCCAGGCGCTGCTTTGAACGCTGGGCGGCAAAAACCCGGGAGGCGCCGTAGACCTTACTCAGTTCGAGCATCATACACCCGATGGGGCCCAATCCGATAATGCAGAGGCTCTTTCCTATGCTGAACCCGGCGAGCTCTAAGCCGTTAATAGCGCAGGCTAAGGGCTCGGCGATGCATGCTTCGTCGTAGCTCATGTCGTCGGGAATGGGGGTGACCGGACCGTACTTGAGGGTCGTCTCGTTCAAGAGCATGTACTCCTGGAAGCCGCCGGCGAACTGGTAGCCGATGGCGTAGTTGATTGCGCAGTTGGTCCCCATCCCGTTGGTACACCAGTAACATTCTCCACAGGGAACGTCGGCGCCCAAGGCAATCCTCTGCCCCTCTTTCACCGAGGTAACGTTTTTACCTGTTTTGACGATCTTCCCGGAAATCTCATGACCCATAATGGCCGGGGGCTTTACCCGGTCGTTGCCGTAGTGATATATCCTGATGTCCGATCCGCAGACCGCGCAGGATTCGACTTTGAGAACGGCTTCGTTGTCGCCGCACCTAGGTTCCTCTACCTCTTTGACTTGGATCGAATCCAAGGCCTCGAGAACCGCCGCTTTCATACTATAAGCTCCTTATTAGATTTCTCGTTGTGTCTCTCTCTCGACGAATCGCGCCTCGAGTATACCCCGATTATCCGAACTCTTTCAAGCATATCAGTGCATGTTCGAGCAATTTCTTTCAATTCCCGCTTGATTCGAGGGGATATGTGAGCTACTATGAACGCATGAATGCTACCATGAACGCTCTCGTCTTGGAAGAGGACGCCCGGCTCGTATACCGGGAGGTCAACTTTCCCGAACGCCCCGGTGAGGAATGGGCCCTTTTG
Organism: uncultured Spirochaetales bacterium; assembly: GCA_964641125.1. Lineage (GTDB taxonomy): Bacteria > Spirochaetota > Spirochaetia > SPDA01 > CAZSGZ01 > JBKHAJ01. The sequence continues at coordinate 44,269 of CAZXMO010000009.1, read as the reverse complement.
AAGATAGCCGGCTCCGGTATCTGCGGCTCCGATATTCAGCGGGGGTTCGAGGGAAAATCGTACTTCTATCCTCTGATTATGGGGCACGAGTTCTCGGCCGTCGTCGAAGAACCGGGCTCCTCCGGCGAGTACTCCCGGGGAGACCGGGTAACCGCCTTTCCCCTCCTCCCCTGCTACCGGTGTATCCCCTGCCAGTCCGGAGAGTACGCCCAGTGCACCGACTACGATTACTTAGGCTCCCGGCGGGACGGGGCCTTCGCCGAATACGTCTACGTCCCCGAAAAAAACCTCTTCCGTCTCCCCGGCCACGTGGACTTGATTCATGCCGCTATGACCGAACCCGCGGCGGTGGCCCTTCACGGGGTCGGACGTCTCGAAATCGACCCCGGCTGCACCGCCGCGGTCTACGGGGCAGGACCCATCGGGAACATGGTCGCCCAGTGGCTTCGCATTTCGGGATGCAGGCAGGTAATACTAATCGATATCGACCGACGGAAGATCGACTTAGCCCGGGAGATGGGATTCGACACGGTCGACTCGAAGGAAAACGATCCCGTGGAGGCGGTCCACGAGCTTACCCGGGGATACGGCGCGGACTGCGTGGTCGAATCCTGCGGGCTTCCGGTCACCTTCCTGCAGGCGGTCAAATCCACCGGCCGCGGCGGGCAGACGGTGTTCTTAGGCAATATCGTAGGTACTTTTTCCATCGGGGAGAAGGACTTTTCCAACATCCTCCGGAAGGAGATCGTTATCCGGGGGACCTGGAACTCCAAGGTGACCCCCAAGGGTAAAGACGACTGGAGTACCGTCTTGGAGTACATGGACCGTGAGCTCGACGTGGCCTCCCTTATCAGCCACACTCCGCCCCTGTCCGAAGGCAAAGAGATGTTTCAGGCGGTAGTGGACAAGAGCGGGTACGTCAACAAAGTCATCTTCGACCTGACCGGAGAATAAAAATATGGATTTCAAGCTGGGGATCAAGAGCGATCCCGTCGAATACCGCTATAGCTACGAGTGGCTCTTCGATCTGTTGGATGATATCGACGTGCGCTATGTCCAGCTCGGAAGCTTTTTCGAGCTCTACTCGGTGGATTTGTCCTACTTCGATGATCTGCGGAACGCCGCCCGCGAACGGAACATAACCATAAAGAGCTGCTTCACCTCCCACCGGGAGCTCGGCGGTTTTTTCTCCGGCGACGCCCGCCTCGAGGCGGCGGCACGGAAAAATTACGACCGGTACATCGAGGCGGCGGCGGTACTCGGGGCGGACTACGTGGGATCGAACCCCGGTTCGGTCTACCGAGACCGGATGGAGACGAAGCCCGCGGGCATCGCACGGTACATGGAGCACATGAAAGAGCTCATGCACACAGCCCGGGAGAAAGGACTCAAGGGACTCACCGTCGAGCCGATGTCGTGCCATGCCGAGCCCCCCTCTCTGCCGGGCGAGATCGATCAGATGGTGGGAGGACTTCTCGAATATCACCGCCGGAACCCCGGGACCACCGTCCCGGTCTACCTCTGCGGAGACACCAGCCATGGGTTAGCCGACGAGAGCGGGACCGTCCTGTACGGCTGTCTCGAGCTCTTCGAGTACGGCATCCCCTACATGGCGGAGTTCCACTTCAAGAACACCGACCGGATCTTCGACTCCACCTTCGGCTTTTCGCCGGAAGAACAGAAGCGGGGCATAATCGATCTCGACGAGGTGTTCGAGATCATCCGGCGAAACGAAGACCGATGGCCGGTCCGGGAGGCGGTCGGCTACTTCGAAACGACGGGACCTAAGACCGGCCGGGACTACTCCGATCCGAAGCTCCGCAAAATCCTCACCGAATCGCTTACCGCCTTGAAACACTGTACAGAAGTCCTCATCTGAACCATCGGCCGCTGATCAGCCGGCTCCGGCATAGGAAAACTCCGGAGTACCTCGGCGGATATTCTCCTCGGCCCCTATAAAACAGCTCCAATAGCACCCGGAGCATTCGATCCGCTTCCTTTCCTCGAACCACTCGGATATCCACCTGCCGTATGCGGCGGGATCGAGCCGGGTGATGTTAAAGAGGTCCGCTAAGGCGGTGCGGTACTCGTTGCAGAGCATTATCCCACCGTCGGCGTCGATCCTGAGCTGCAGCGGCCGGGTGCACTCCCAACTGCAGTCTATCCCGTAATCGGCCGTTCCGCCGAGGTAGCGCCGGGGCACCGCTATCCGCACGCCCCTTTTCTGCATCGCTATGAGCTCTCGGCCGAGCTCCTCGAGCATTCCCCGGTCCGACCGACGGAAACGGGCGGGATCGCCGTGAGCATCCGCATACTCATCCGCCTCGGTCCCCCGGCGGCGGGCCCGGGAGAACTCGCGGCGCTCATCGGTGGTGTGCTGAAGGGTGCACAGGTTGACGTAAAACCCTTCGTCGGAGAGCCTCCGGCAGAGCTCGGGGATCTCGTGGAAGTTCCGCCGGTGAATAACGGTATTCGCCGCTAAGAGGGGGATACCCCGGTCCTGAAGCGCCTTGAGCATAGCGTATCCGGAGGCGGACTTCCGCCCGGTGTCCTCGTCGAAGTGTTCGAGGTCGGACAGTCCGTCGACACTCGCGAAATAGCCGTAGAGCCCGCAGTCGAGGAGAGCCCGGAACATTTCGCCGTCGAAGGTGGAGTTCGACAGAAGGGCGGTCCTCATGCCGGTCCCGGCGGTGTAGGAGATAAGCTCGGGCAGCCACGGTTTGACGGTGGGCTCGCCCCCTAAAATCTTGACGGTCTTGATTCCCGCCGAGGCGAGGTTGTCCATCCCCCGCTTCCATTCTTCGAGGCCGAGCTCGGGGAGTGTCCGGTCGATGAGCTTGCAGTAGCCGCAGGCAACGGTGCATTCCCGGGTCAAAAAGATCTGGGCTTCGGTTATCGGCCCCGGGGGATCCAGACGGGTGAATTCGGCCGGTTGGGTTTTTGTTTCGTTCATCCTAGAGCCCCTAGTTCTTCAGAGCGTTCCGGATCTTCATCCGGTCTACTTCGTTGAGACGCACCCCCCGGGCGATCTTCGCCCAGGTAGTGAAGTTGTAGAACCTCAAGGCGTTCGCCGCGGTACAGACCTCGTTATAGAGATCGAAACTTCCCGCGGGCAGAAAAAAATCCTGCACGTTGTCGGTCCCGATCCTCACGGGCACGTCTTCGAGGAGGAGCTCTAAGACGCGGGTGATGGAATTGTGCATGGGGACGGCGATGTCCCGCAGCTGCTTGTTGGACAGCGTCGCGCTCGGGCAGACGATGACCCCGATGTTGTTCTCCTTGAGTCCTTCCACGACCCGGCGGAACCGGTCTTCCGGGTAGCTTGCGATGGACAGGGAATGCACCGCCCACACCGTGGGCTGCCGCCGCTCCATTCTGCCGGTCCGGTCGGGACGGAGCCACCGCACCGCTTCGATGAGTGTCTCGGTACCATTTTCTTCGGGATGATTGCTCTGATCGACATGGGCGTGAACCTCCAGCCCTCCGAGTTCATTAGCGAGATTGAGGACCCGGCGGAAGTGCTCGGCAAAACCGATGTGCCCCATCCGGGCGTCCCGCTCGGGGAGGGTCCCGATAAAATCGGCCTTCCGCGCCCCCTCTTCGAAGACCTCCCACCTGAAGGGATTGTCGTCTTTGAAACCGAAGATCGGGTAGGCCCCGATTCTAAGATCCAGGCTGTCCCGGTACTCCTCCTTTACCTCTAAAGCGGCATCCAGGGCCTTGAGTCCCACGCAGTCGGCGGTTACGTCGACGAAGGTATCGATCCTCCGCGTCCCGAAGCGGATTGATTCGTCCACGGCCCTCCGTATCCGTTCCTGAAGCGACTCTTCGGTGTAGGCGAGCCCCTCGTGGAGAGCCCCGGTTATGTGCTGCTTGACCTCCAGGGGATAAGCCGTTATTTCCCAGGGATCCATGTCGGCATGCTCCACATACCGCGATTCCATGACGAACGCCCTGTCCAGGTGAGCGTGGGCGTTATGCCAGCCCCCGAGGTTCATCACCGCCTTCTTGACTTCCTTTTCGAAACTCATTTTATCTCCTTGTGTGGATTGTGCGGGTTAAGAAGAAAAATCGGGCAAAAAAAAAGCTCCCTGTTCACATTAATGAACAGGGAGCTTTCCCCAGCTGCTTCGTTCGTCGGCTTGCGCCGTTTTCTCTTCCCCATATTGGGATTTATACATACCACATCCGCCCTTTTCCGTCAATACGGTTTCGGGTACAATTCTCCTCTATATGAAAGATATGAAAATCATCGACTTCCACACCCACGCTTTTCCCAACGAGCTCGCCGCACGGGCGGTCCCCGCCCTCGAAGCGGAGGCGGACATCGAGGCGGTCCTCGACGGCACCGTCACCTCCCTCCTCGAATCGATGGACCGGGCGGGGATCGAGCGCTCTGTGGTCGCCTCCATCGCGACCAAGCCCGCCCAGTTCGGTCCCATTCTCGAGTGGTCCCGGGGGCTTGCGGCTTCTCACCGCGGCCGTCTCGTTCCCTTTCCTTCGGTCCATCCGGAGGACCCCGACGCGGTTGAACACGTCCGGAACATCGCCGAATCGGGCTTCCGGGGGATCAAGCTCCACCCCTACTACCAGCATTTCAGCATCGGCGATAGGAAGGTCGATCCCATCCTCAGCGCCGTTGCGGAGGCTGGTCTCGTCCTCCTCCTCCACACCGGATTCGACATCGCCTTTCCCCATGACCGGATTGCCGATCCCGCCCGGGTCAGCCGCATCATCAACCGGCACCCGAATCTTACCCTGGTCACCTCCCACTTCGGCGCTTGGAAAGACTGGGACGAGGCGGAACGGCTCATCTTAGGAAAGCCGGTCTACATGGACATCTCCGCTTCGGTCGAGTTCATGGGTGCCGAACGGGCCCGAAGGTTTCTCCTCGAGCACCCGGCGGAGTACCTCCTGTTCGGAAGCGACTCCCCCTGGGACGGTCAGGCCTCCCTCGTCGAGCGGATCCTGGACATGGACCTGCCCCGGGACCGCCTCGAGCTCCTCTTGTACAAGAACGCCGAACGGCTTTTAGAGTGCCCCGGCCGGGAGGCTTAGGTTTTCCACAGATTCTCGAGAATCCCAAGCTCCCGTACGGAGGAAATAGTGTACTTCCGCTGGGCCGGAAAGCTTTCGAAAGCTTCGAGCTGATTACCGGTAAGCTCGGCGTTGTATTTGGCTTCGATAAGTGTTCCATCCTCTGTAAGAAAGTCGAGCTCATTCCGACCGTGGAGAACATAGCTTACGCGCTGATTCGCCCGTAGTCTGAGATATACATAGTTCTCGAAGTAGCTTCCCCAGTCACGGTCGCCGATAAACAGATGCTTTATTCCCAGATCACAAGCATAGATCTTCTTAGGAGACAATAGCCGCTCGTTCGTTTTTCCCGAACGCGGGACAAGGTGAATAAGATAGGCGGCCTCGAAGTATCCGAGATAGCGTCGGGATGTGTCTGGTGAGATCCCCAAGATTTTAGCTATCTTGTTGATGCTTATCTGCTTGCCGCTTCGTTCCATGAGGAGCGTAAAGTAATCTCTCAAAATCTGTTGGTCTTTTAACCCATAAAAAGCCGTAATGTCTTTCTGAATGATATCGTCAACGAGGGTCATAAGATAATCCCTGCCGGGATGAAGAACATGTTCCGGAAGCCCGCCGGCTCTTATATATTCACGGAAGTATCGATCCGGCAAGTGCTCGTCTCTGCGTGCGATTTGTACGTCCTTGAAATTTAGGTACTCCTCAAAATTCAAAGGCTGCACTTCAAGCATACGGGACCGGCCGGTCAGAAGCGCCCTCCGATCCTTTAAAAGCGAGCTGGAAGATGAAGCGGCAATGATACTCGTGTTCTCTCGATCTATGAGGGTCTTGAGCTGCCGGTTGAAATCTTCTTTTACAGTAATCTCGTCCAGCATGAGGACTACAGGTAAATCGATCGGATGCTTGTGAATTTTCCTGAAAGCCCGGACCACATCAAGGATCGAATTATCACGCAGGAGATAGTCGTCAAGACTGACGTAGAGGATACGGTCCCGATTACAGCCGCGATGAATGAGCTCGTCGACGACAAGCCGCATGATGGTCGATTTACCCACACGCCGGAGTCCTGACAGGAGAATGGCATGGTTTTGTGACAAACGGTCAACAATCCAATCAACGTATTGCCGTCTCGGTTTTACATTTTCCAGGAAAGCATCCGTTTCCCACCAGGGATTGTACTGAAAGAGCACATCTTCCATAATCTAATTATACGATCTTATCGTATAAATGTAAAGTTATTTATACGACAGAAACGTATAGTATTGGCAGATGCCCCCGGCGGCCCGTGGCGCTTTCATGCCCGTTTACATATGTATGGCCCCGGTGGTGGCGGCCTTCATGGTTTCCATCACCGACTCGGAAAGGGTCGGATGGGCGTGGATCATGTCGGCGACGTTCTCCGGGAGGAGCTCCATCTTCTTGGCGAGGAGGATCTCGTGGATCAGCTCGGTCGCCTCGGGTCCGACGATGTGGGCGCCTAAAATTTCGTGGATCTCGGTGTCGTAGACGAGCTTCACGAATCCCTCCATGCTTCCCACGGCCACCGCTTTGCCCACTCCCCGGAAGGGGAAGACCGCGGTGGAGACATCCAGCCCCTTCTCCTTCGCCTCGGCCTCGGTCAGTCCGAAGTTGGCCGCCTGGGGCTCGGTATACACCGCCATGGGGATCTCGTCCGCGGGCACCCGCGGCTCCACCTCGACCCCGGCGATGTGCTCTACCGCTATCTCTCCCTCCTTCGAGGCAAGATGAGCGAGGAGGGGGGTGTTGATGACGTCTCCGATGGCGTAGACCCCGGCTGCGGAGGTTTCGTAATAATCCCCGGTGGGAACAAAACCCTTCTCCGGCTCGATCCCGAGCTCTTCGAGGCCGATTCCCGCCGAATTGGGGGCCCGTCCTACAACGACGAGGAGCTTGTCCGCTTCGACGGTGCTCGTTTCTCCGTTTCCGGTTTCCAGAGTCACCTCGACGCCCCCGTCTTTGCGGGTCATCGACGAAGCCTTGGTTTTGGTATGTATGGTGATGCCCCGTTTCTTGAAGGACTTTGCAAGCTCCTCCGCTACGTCGGGATCGCTCGCGGGAAGGACCTGCTCAAGCATCTCCACTAAGGTGACCTCCGAGCCGAAGGCATTCATGATATGGGCGAACTCCACCCCGATGGCCCCGGCGCCTAAGATAATCAGCCGTTTCGGCACTTCCTTCAGCATCAGAGCCCCGGTGGAACTCAACACCTTTTCCTCGTCGAACTCGAAGCCCTTCAGTTCTCTCGGGCTCGAGCCGGTGGCGATGATGATGTTCTTTCCGGTCACCTTCCGCTCTCCGTCGGAGGTCTTGACCGTCACTTCCTTTACTCCGTCCGCCGGAGCTGAGGCAATCCGCCCTTCCCCTTCCATATAATCGACTTTATTCTTCTTGAGGAGGAACTGCACCCCCTTGACCAGCCGGCTCGACGCCTGCCGGGAGTTCTTCCACACTTTTTCGTAGTCGAGACCCGAGGTCTCCACCTTGACCCCGATATCTTCGAGCTCCTCTATCGAACGGAAAACCTCCGCCTGGTGGAGCAGGTTCTTCGACGGGATGCATCCGATATTGAGGCACACCCCGCCGGCCTTTTCTTTTTCTACGACACACGCCGAAAGTCCGAGCTGGGCCGCCCGGATCGCAGCAACGTACCCGCCCGGGCCCGCCCCGAGGATGATCACATCGTAGTTGTTTCCCATACCAATCTCCTTAATTTTAGTATTCTATCGAGACGTACGATATCACGATGGATAGTATTTGTTAATAAGCCATGGTTTAAGTATATTATCGTACAAGGAGTTCCTGATGAAAAAAATAATAAATGCCGGTATATCGGCTTTACTCATAGTATTTTTCGCCGCTTCGGCCGCCTTCGCCCAGGGGGCGGGTGAAAAGGCCGAGAAAATCGCCGCCCCCGACTACTCGGACGAGGAAGTCTTAGCCGACCTCATCGAAAGCGGAGACACCGACTACATCCTCGTGGATGTTCGGACGCCTGCGGAATACGCCGAAGGGTACATCCCCACGGCGATCAATATACCCCTCTCCGAAATAGGGGAGAATCCCCCCACCGAGGATAGAGACGCCCTCATCATCCTCTACTGCCGTACGGGAAACCGTTCGGGACAAGCCGAGAAAATTCTCGAGGGACTCGGCTACACCGACGTGCACAACTTCGGCGGAATCATCGACTGGTCGGGAAAAACGGTAAAGCCTTAGAGAGTGCCCCCGATCGTGGGGACGATTTTCAAATAAAATCAGTTTGTTATTGTAATTATCCCGCCATAAGTTCCGATTTCTCTTCGAAATCATGTAATTCAGTACAGATCAATCATTTACACAATTTCTATCCCCACGATCGGGGGCACTCTCAAAGTCTTAGAGGGCGCACCGAGACAGCACCGGCCTCTACCCGTCGGCGTCTCAACCCGAGGCGAGGCGCGACTTGACCCGGTCCACGATGACGTCGACGAGGCGCTCTATGTCCACGTCCGCCGTACGGCCGCCGGACGATCCGTTGCCCCCGGAGCTCACATACGGCCCTCCGTCGAGCTCTCCCCCGTAGATACTGCAGGTTCCGGTCTTAAGCCCCGCCCCGGAAAGCTTCTCCCGCGGCTGGACCGAGCAGCTCCCCGCGTCGGTACAGGACAGCGGCTCGGTCCGGACACCCCAGCTCGGGCGCAGATCGTAGAGCTTTTTAAGCTCTTCCTCGGTAAAGGGTACCGGACCGCCTAAGATCTTTGCGTACATGGCTATAGTGGCGCAGTGTTCCATCTTTTCCAGGATCTTGAAGGCGCTTTTCAGGCACTTGCCGACGGTCAGCGATCCGTGCCGGGCGAGCATGACCGCGTCGCTCTTCATAATATGGGGTCGGATCGATTCGGGGACCTCGTCGGTGGTTGGGGTTGCGTACGCGCTGGTGGGAATTGCTCCTATTGTAACGACCACCTCCGGAAGGAGGCAGGTGTCGATGGGAATACCAGCCACGGTAAAGGCGATGCACTTGGGAGGATGGGCATGGATGACCGCATCCACGTCGGGGCGGAGGCGATACACCTCGATGTGGAGCTTTCCCTCCGATGAGGGTTTTCCGTCCCCCTCGAGCTTGTTCCCCTCCATATCCATTATTATCGGTGCGTCCAGGGTCATTTCCCCCTTGGGCACCCCGGAGGGGGTAATGATCACCCTGTTCTCGTCGATGCGCATCGACAGGTTCCCGTCGGTGGCGGAGACGTATCCGTACTCCTGGACCTTCCGGCTCCAGTAGACGATCTCTTCCCGTATCTTCCAAATCGATTCCATAACTCTATCCTTCCTGTTCCGTCTTTAGATCCACGGTGTCGATTATCCCTAAGACGAGCTCGAGGACCGGGCCCGCGTCCCGCCCCAAGACCTGCCGGGTGGCATTCCCCTCCTTATTGACCAGGACGATGTCCCCGATCCCCGCCTGGACCATGTCCACCGCGATAACCGATTTCCCCAGCGGAGTCAAGTCGGGGGCGAGGTGCTTGACCAGCAGGAGCTTCTTGCCGAGATACGCGGGATGCTTGAGGGTAGATGTGACCGTTCCGATGACCCGTCCGATGTTCATTTTTCGGACTCCAGATCGACGCTGTCCACAATACCTACGATGGTGGCATCCACCGGAACGAAGGTCACGTCCAGGGCAAGGGTCGCCTCCCTCCCGCCGCAGAAAAAAACCCTCTCCCCGACCCCCGACTGGGTGCAGTCGCAGGCGACCAAGGCGCTTCCGGTGTCGTTCCCGTGCTCGTCTAAGGGCTGGATCCACATCAGCTTGACCCCTTCGAGACCGGGGTATTTGACGGTGGCTACGAGATTTCCGATAACCCGCGCTAAGTCCATTCCATCCCTCCCGGAAAGAACGGGAGTATCGCCGGATCGACCCGGGGAATAATTACGGTATGCACGATGTCCCGTTCGTCCACCGCAGCGCACCCCGACTCGAGTCCCGCCTCCACGTCGGTGATCTCGCCCACGAGGAGATAGTAGCTCTTCCCCCCGAGACCGTTTAACAGGTTGATGCTCTCCAGAGCGGCCTCCGCTCCCTTCACCGAGGCATCGGCGGCGTAGATCGCCGAGGCGGCGCTGAAGGTTTCCACAACCCCCACCGCCGGAGATTCCAAGGGGGATTCGCGTCGGCCCGCGTACCGGTTGACCGCAGGCAGCACCGAAGGGCTCAAGTTGGGAATGAGGAAACTTCCGGTCAGACTCTTTCCCGCGAGTTCAGTCCCCGCCGCTACCGCTTCCTCGGTGTCCGCAACGGTTCCGCACACCAGGATAAAGAACTTACCCGGACACACCGCCCGGGCGTCGATCATCTCGACCCCGGCCGCCTTGACCATGGCGTCCGCCGCGGAAAAGCCCAAGGCTATGCTGGTGAGCTCCAGGGAGCCCAGGGTAACCGTATCCCCGGGATAGGCCACCGCATAGGGGGCCCATCCTTCCGCCCGTCTTCCTGTCCCTCTCTCTTTCGCCGTCATCGCATGCGGCCCTAGACGATCCGGAATGCACCGACTAAGGTACATCGACGCAGCCGGGTAAAGCTCCGGGCTGTGGTGAGTCCGTCACCGGTTGGAGAGGCGATGGTAAAGGAGGTGTACCCCTCCCCGCCGTAGCCCAAGCCGGCATAGTTCGGACCGTTCTTGACGAAGATGGAGCAGTTCATCTCGTAAGCCATCTTGGAGAGCTTGTCGATATTCTTCGAGTGCATCGACGCGGTGTGCCTCCGCCCCGCCTCCACATCCTTGGCATATCGGATGGCGCTATCCACGTCGGGCACCCTCACCACCGGCATAACCGGCATGAGCATCTCCGACCAGGCGAAGGGATGGTCCGCGGGTACATCGCAGAGGACGAGCCTCGGATCTCCCGGGTCCCGGACACCGATCTCGGAGAGTATGAAGGAGGCGTCCTTACCGATAAATCTGCGGATCGGCTGGGAATGGATTCCCCGTGGGGGTGTCTCCGCGTAGAGGGTGTTCTCGAGGATACGGACCTGGTTCGCCGAGGCGAGATATCCCCCGGCCTTCACCATCTCCCGGATCAGCTCGTCGGCTACCGACTCCACCGCCACCGTCACCTTTTCATCGGTGCATATGATGTTGTTGTCCATGGACGCGCCGCTTACGATGTCCCCCGCCGCTTTGGGAATGTCCGCGGTTTCGTCGACCACCGCCGGAGGATTCCCCGGCCCCGCGCCGATCACCTTCTTTCCTGTCTTCATGGCGGCATTGACCACCCCCTCCGCTCCGGTCACGACTAGGAGCCGCACATCGGGGTGGTGCATGAGCTCCGTCGCCGTCTCGATGGTAGGCTCCCTTACGGCGGAGAAGACATTCGCGGGTCCTCCGTTATCCACTACGGTCTTGGAGAGGAGCTCGATTATCCGGGAGGAAACCCGCTTCGCGGCGGGGTGGGGATTGAACACCACCGAGTTGCCCGCGGCGAACATTCCGATTCCGTTGTTGATGACCGTCTCCGTGGGATTGGTAGACGGAATGATCGAGCAGATGACCCCGTAGGGGGCGAGCTCGGTCAGGGTGAGTCCGTTGTCTCCGGAGAGGGCGTCGGTAGTCAGCGCCTCTATTCCCGGGGTCTTCAAGGCGGCGAGACGGTTCTTGAGGATCTTGTCATCCACCCGGCCCATCCCTGTCTCCTCGACGGCGAGGCGGGAAATCATCTCGAGGTTGTTGAGCACCACATTCCGCATCGCCCCGATGATACGCCTCCGGTCCTCCAAGGAGAGGCGGGCGCATTCAATAGCCGCCTGCTTCGAGGCTTCAAGGGCCTCTTCGACCGATTCGAAGATCCCCGTCCCTTCGGCGGCCGCCGCGGCGGGCACGGTGGTCCCGGCGGCGGGGCAGGCCCCGTCGGTTGCCGTTGTCCCGCCGGTCGATCCGTCGGCGGCGATTTCCGAAGTCACCCGGGCCACGACCCCCTCTATGATATCTTCGATCTGTCGTTCGTGAAGCAGCATACCCTCTCCTCTTTAACTCTCGTCCGCCTTCCGATAGACTGTTTCCCCTTCGAGGGCGAAGGAATCGACGATGGCCATGACCACCGCGTCCACCGGTCTCTCTTGTGTCAGGGTGGTCTGCCGGGCCGAGGAACCTGATGCGAAGAGAACTACCTCGCCCTCTCCCGCTCCGACGGCGTCGACGGCTACGACGTAATCGTTCTTACCTTCGCATTTCTCATCGAGCCTCTCGAGGAGGAGCATCTTGACGCCGTCGAGGCTCGGTTCTTTCCGGCTGGCTACCACCGTTCCGACTACTTTCGCAAGGATCATGATCTACTTCCGCTCTTTATTTCTTTGCACTTTCTTTCGGCGCGTCCTGTCTTCCCAAGGGAAGCCTTTCGTCGACATTCTCGTGGGGTCTCGGGATCACGTGGACGCTGACGAGCTTACCGACCCGTTCGGCGGTCTTCGCTCCGGCGTCGGTGGCGGCCTTGACCGCGGCTACATCTCCCCGGACGATGGCGGTCACATATCCGCCGCCGGTCTTCTCGAATCCGACTAACTCGACTTTCGCCGCCTTGACCATCGCGTCCGCGGCTTCCACCATCGCTACGAAGCCCTGAGCTTCGATCATTCCCAATGCATCAGTCATACTCTCTTACTCCTTTTTAAAAGACTGTTCTTTTCCCTCTAACGACTGTAAAGCCGCTTCCGCGGCGCGTTTTGCCTCTAAGACTTCCGCTTCCTCACCGCCGATGTAGACCCGTCCGAAGGCTCCGATCGCCCGTACTTCCATAATGTTGATCCGGGCGGCCTTTTCCGCTTCGTTGGCGGCCAGGGATGCGTACCCCGCGGGCAAGGTCTCCATTGTCAGCAGGGTTTCCCCGGGGATGATCATGTTACCGTGCCTCACTCTATTGATAAGCTGACACTGGTAATCGGTGATGTTCTTGATCGTCTCGGAGCCGACGATCACCGGTTTGAGCCTCTCCTTCTCCTCGAGACCCAAGGCCCGGAGAACCGCCTGACCGGCCTCCTGCACCGCCCCCTGATCGAAACTGTGGAACTCCAGGAGCCCGAAGGCCCGTTCGACTATGAGCATTCCGGGCTGGACGTCGGTCGCCTTCAAAGCGGTGTCGGTTACCCGGTTGATATCCATTCCGGGGGCTATCTCTATCCACAAACTCGCCTGTCCCGACAACGGCAGGTATCCCTTCGCGACGGTCGAGGTGAACGCGGTGAATTGGGGCTGCATCGAATCGAGATACGCGTATGTTCGCAGTTCAACTGCCATAATCGACTCCTTAACTGTTACGTTTATACCATATTATGAGTTATTCGAAATATATTTGTCAAGGCATAATTTCTTTTTCTTGCTAAATACACTACTTATTGATATAATTACATCAATAATGAACGAAAAAGAGAAGCGAATCGAACAAATCGTCGATATGCTCAAGGCGGAGACCGCGGTAAGCATCCGGGAGCTTGCCGAGGCCCTCGAGGTCTCGGAGATGACCGTCCGCCGCTATTTGAACGATTTGTCCGAACGGGGAATCATCACCCTCCTCCACGGGGGAGCTGTTTTGAATCAGGAGAGCTACTTCGAGAGTTACGAACGGCGTTATCTTCTCTCCACCGAGGGGACCAAGCGCCGGGAAGAGAAGCGGCGGATCGGACAGGCGGCGGCGAAGCTCATCGAGGCGAACGATATCGTGATTATCGATTCCGGATCCACCACCGAGTGGCTCGCCAAGTCGTTTCCCGAAGAGCATTCGGTCAGGGTTCTCTGTTATGCCTTGAATATCCTGATCGAGCTCCATCGGAAAGAACGGTGCGAGATACTCTTCGCCGGCGGGGAGCTCCATCGAAATACACTGATGTTCGAGAGCACCGAAGCGTTGCGGATGATAAGCCGGTTCCGCGGCCGTAAGGCCTTCTTCTCGGCGAGCGGAATCCACGGAGAGCTCGGGGTGACCTCGGCAAACGGGTACGAAACGGAGATGAAGCAAGCGTCCTTGAAATCGAGCCTCGAGAAAATCCTCCTCGCCGACTCTTCTAAGTTCGGAATGGTGAGCTCGAGCTACTACGCCGACCTAGCCGAATTCGACACGATAATCACCGATTCAGGCGTACCGGAGGAGTACCGGGAGCTCGCAGGCAACCTCGGGATCGAGCTTGTCCTCGTGTGAGGTCCGGCAGGCGGGCGCCCGGTATCGGGCCGTCAATCCGCGGCACGCCTGCCCCGGATCACCGGATGACCGAGGACCGTTTCCCGGACGGAAGCACGGATTTCCCCGAGGAGCTCCTTCGTCAGTTCATTGAACTCCCCTGCATCGTCGAATCCGGACAGGAGCATCTTCATGAGCTCGTTGTCCTCTCCGGTCAGATAGAGGTGGAACTCGTTTTCTCCGGTAAAAGAGTACCTCCACTCCATGAAGGTGTCCTCGTCCATCTGCATCCGCATCCGGTTCCGATCCGGCCTCAGAGTATAGCTCAGCCGGTCCACCTCACCGGAAGCCTCGGTTACTGTGTAGTGTCCCGAATCGGAAAAGGTGAATTCGAGGGGCTCCGGACCGAAGACTATCTCTACCGTCCAGGAACCGAGAAAGGGGTCCCCCTCGGCCGCGTCCCCGGCCTGCCCGTATACCGCCGCGGACGCTGTAAAGAGAGCGGCCCAAGCCAAAATTACAATTAGCCGAATATGCCCGGTTTTCACGTTACCTCCGAATTGAGAATGATAGTATCGAGAAGTCCCGGAAACCACCGTCTCAGGAACAGAGCGGTCCGCCCTTTGAGTCCCATCCCGGTATAGACGACGGCTCTGCTCCGCCCGAGCCCCGTAAGGATGTCTTCGGCGCACCTTTCGGGAGTTATACCCCCGGCTTGATTGGGATCCATCACCCGGTGCCTGCTTCCGTCACCCTCTAAGGCGTTTCGGGATATCTCCGTCCTGACGAATCCGGGAATGACCGTCATGACCCGGACACCCGTACCGCGGAGCTCGAGACGGAGGGACTCGTAAAAACCCAACAACCCCCTTTTCGCCGCGCAGTACCCCGCACGCAGGGGCGAGGGGACCATTCCCGCGAGGCTCGACACACCGACAATCGTCCCCCGTCTCCTTTCGAGCATCCGAGGCAGGACCATCCGGGTCAAGAGGATGTGGCCGGTCAGATTCACCGCAATCATTCTCTCGAGCACCTCAGGCTCGGTCTCCGCGAAGAGGGCCCGCTGGCTGATACCCGCGTTGTTGAACAGTATATCCACCGGCGGACCGGCCGCCGCCCGCTCCATCGCCCGTTCGATCGATTCCCTGTACTCCAGGTCGAGGGGCACCGTCTCCGCGGTTCCCTCTCCGTAGCGGCCGTTCAAACCGGCGGCCGTCTCCTCGAGGGTTTTTTCGTTTCGCGCCGAGATGACGCACCGCGCCCCCCGCCGGGCGCATGCCTCGGCAAGGGCCGCTCCTATTCCGGAGTTTCCTCCGGTAATCCAGACTCTCCTGTCTCTCATCTGTGTCGAGTATACAGGGAATTAATCGTTCTGTAACCAATATCCCTCCCTAAGGATGAGTTTTATCGGACCCCGGCGGGAAAACGGACTCCATGGAGAGAACGAGCTCTCCTAAGTCGAGCATGGCGTTGATGAAGGATATCCGGGAGTACTTCGCGAGGTCCCCGCAACTGATCCGGACCGGGCGGACCTTTCCCTCGTCTATAAGCCGGGCCCGTCGGGTCCCGGGAAGGAGAACGGATTCCGGAGTGACCCATTCGTGTCCGTCGGAGAAAGCCACGTTGGAAAAAGATGTATCGGTTACGAGCCCGTTTTTGATGATGAGGATATCCTCGGTCGCCGTCCTCTCGGGGGGTACCGCCGAGCGCTTGAGCTCGTCGAGGCCGCTTCGGTCGAGGTACTTGTACCGGTAATCGATCGAATCGTCATGGACGATTCGGACCCTCTTCAAGTCCCGTACGGCGTAGGGACGGACCGTCACCTCCCTCACCTCCCGGCCGTAGACGACCCGGACCTTGTATCTCGTTCCCCGGGACGGGCGGGGGAGGTCCCGTAGGAGCATTTCCAAATCGACCCGCCGGGCCCCGTCAAAGAAATGGGCCATGGCCCGGTCGATCCGGGCCTGGTGATAGGCGAGATTGCCCGGTCCCTCCGGATCGAGGCGGATGCTTTCCACGAGGGGAGTGTCGGGAAGATTGCTAGCCGATGGGGACATATACCTTATCCACGTATTCCCGGTATTCCGACTCGGGGTCGCTGTAGACGGTAAGGCCCCCTCCGCTCTTGAAATACAATCTGCCGTCGATCAGCTCGATGAAACGGATCATCACCGCGCTGTCGAGGCGGCTCCCGTCGAACAGCCCGAAAACCCCGGTATAGTACCCCCTCTCGTAACTCTCCGCCTCCTTGATGATCTCGACTGTTTTCTTCTTAGGCGCCCCGGTCACCGAACCCGCCGGAAGCATCGCGAAAACTATGTCTCCGAGCCTTTCGAGATAATCATCGGGAAGAATTCCCGTTATCTCACTGCTCACCTGCAGAAGATCTTTCTGGTTTGTCTTGACGTAATCGATGTACCTGAAGCTCTTTACCCGCACCTTCTCGGCAATGATCCCGATGTCGTTTCGGATCAAATCGACTATGGTTATATGCTCGGCGGTCTCTTTCGGGTCGGCGAGGATCCGCTCCCGGGCGCCGGGGACCGCCGCATCGATGGTCCCCTTCATGGGGAATGAAGAAATAATACCGTCTTTAATTATTACGAAGCTCTCGGGGGAAAAGACCGTAAACCGCCCCGGTACGAGAAGCTTGTATTTGGCCCGGCTGGAACGGAATATCTCATCGAGGGTGAGATTTACCGATATTTCCGTGGGGAAGGTGAGATTGGTCAGAAAAGTGTTCCCCCGGAGGAAGTGGCCCCGTACGATATCGAAACTTTTCCGATATTCGGCGTAGGAGACCGGCTTCTTCGAAAACTCGACTATCTTTTTTGTCTCGCCCCGTCCCCCGCCGCCGGTCGATCGGGCCGGCGAATAATTCCTGACCCCCCTCACATCATAGAGGGGCCCCTCCGACGAAAAGCCTTCGAGGGGGAGGACCGCCGGCTCCTTCAAGTCGAAATCGAGGATAAATAGGAAGGGTTCCCCCCTCTTTCCGAGGGAGTTCATGCGCTCCCTCGCGGCTACCGCGGCGGTAAGATCTACTCTTTCCAGTTTACGGTTATCTTTTCGTTAGGAATTTTCGCCTTGAGTAAATCCGCGAGGCTCAGGAGCTCTTCCTTGCAGCAGTCCACCGTCTTGCCGTCGACAAGACGTGTTTTGAGCTCATCGGCGAATTGGGCGAGGGTAATTTCTTTCTTCATACGGGCCTCCTCGTTTTTATGACTCCGGAGTATTACCGTAAGTATAGCGTTATTTCTGTCTGAAACGCAATGCATGCAACCCTTTAAGAGGCGCATGAGCGTGGACCCTGTCTTTGACCACCAGGTTCGTCACGTCCCCTTCGATATGCCGGTTGAAGAGGATATCGTGTCCCAGACAGAGCCCCATCGTCACCGTCAGGTCGGGTTTCCGGGCGTTGATCTCCCGGGCCTGCTGGAGGGGATTGCACCCCGCCGCGGATATGGAGGATTCTGAGTTTATCCGGTCCTGCCGGAGTCCCCCGGCGGTACAGGAAATTCCCGCGACATCGAGCCCCCCCGTCTTGAGGAAGGCGGCGACCTCCTCCGCTTCCCGCTCCATGCCGAAGCAATAGGCGAGACCAATCTTCCGGTATCCCATGGACCGGGCGAAACATTGAAGCTCCTCGAGCCGGGAGAGGGTGCCCGCCCTGCCCCCGTCGACGAGCTCCGCCGCCGCCCGAACGATAGCCTGAACCCCCGGCTCACAGTACGCTTCGGCGGTTTCCTCGGGAGGCACGCTTTCCCTTCCGCAGGAAACTCCCTCTCGGCAGCTCTTTTCACGGCATTTGAGACAATTCATCGCTTTTCTCTACCCCAGGGCTTCCTATTCCAAATCCTTTCCGATATCGATCGCGGCGATAGTCCCGTCCGCGGCGGCGGTGGTAATCTGACGGTACCGCTTGCTCGCCACGTCGCCGACAGCGTAAACCCCGTCGATGTTGGTGCGCATGGCCTCATCGGTTTTAACATATCCCCACTGATCGAGGTCGAGCTTCTTCCCGAACTCTCCTATGTTGGGGATGAATCCGACGAAGATGAAAACCCCCGCCGCTTCCAGTTTCTTCCTCTCGCCTGATTCGAGGTCTTCGACGATCACCTCCATCTCGTTGGCCCCGTGCCGGATGAACTCCCGGGGCTCGTGGCGGAAGAGAAACTCGATCTTGGGGTTGTCGAAGGCCTTCTCCTGGGCGAGCTTATTCGCCTGGAGCTCGGCGAACTGATGGACCACGGTAATCTTGGAGGCGAACTTGGTGATGAAGAGGGATTCCTCGATAGCGGAGTTGCCGCCGCCGATAACGATAACCTCCTTGCCGTCGTAGTACTTGGCATCGCAGGTGGCGCAGTAGGAGAGCCCCTGCCCCCTGTATTCTTTCTCACCGGGAAGCCCTAAGGGGCGGGGTGACGATCCGGTGGCGACGACGATCCGCTTCGCACGGAGGGTCTCGAAGCCGTCTATCTCCACCTCTTTGGCGTCGAGATCGACCCGGGTGATGTCCACGGCGGCCCGGAACTCCGCCCCGGCGGCCTTTGCCTGCTCACTCATGAAGTGGGCGAGCATGAAACCGGCCTGCGGCTCGATAAATCCGGGGTAGTTGGAAACCTGATGGGTTGTCGCCACGTATCCGCCGGGAAGGGCCGGATCGACCACTACGGTATCGATATGGGCCTGGGCCAGATAGATGGCCGCGGTCAGCCCCGCCGGCCCCCCACCGAGGACGATAACTTCGGCGTCGGTGGTAACCGGTTGTATCGAGCTCCTTATGGCCCGGGCCCGCTGATCAGGGATGAGGGAGTCCAGGTTTTCGACCAGTTCGGACCGTTTGATTCCCCCGGTCAGGGTAACTCCCACTCTTTCGCCGTTCCGGAAAAAGATAACCGTCGGAGATCCCGTGACCCCGAGCTCCTCGGCGAGCTCACGGTTTTCCTGCCGAAAAATCTTGAAAAACCCGATATCATCGCCGTAGAGCTCGCTCAAGGATTCGTACTTCGAAGCGAGAGCCTCGCAGGGAGGACACTCCGTCGAATAGAAGTCGAGGACCGCGCACTCGCTTCCCAAGATCTCCTTTTCGTATTCAGCGGCGTTTATTTCGCGTATCTTTCCAGCCATTTTTTTTACCTCTCGTTGGTTAGTATTTTTCTATTAATCGAAATATCGGGAAAGTCCTAAGGAAAGGAGCTCCTCCACCGGTCTGCAGTCCGGTGCATGGAGACGCCCCGTCCGGTTTTTGGCTACCGAAGCGCACCCGCCCCCGCAGGCAAGCTGAAGAGAGCAGCTTCGGCATTCCTCGATTTCGGTAACGTCGCGGCTCTCCCATTCGTCCACGATATCCTCGTCGAGTACGACATCGGGATAAAAGCTTCCGAGCCGCTCGTCCGGCTTTCCCACCGTGGCGGTACAGGAATATATCCCCCCATTCAAGTCAAAGGCCCATTCGGTCTTGCACCCGGGGCAGGAATCGTAGAGGGGAACCGGAAGCTCCCCGGTGTCGGCGAGAAATCGGGCTACCGAGTAGGCCGGGCGATGGAACTCCCCCACCACCGGATGCTTTTCGATGAGATCATCGACCTCCGCCCACAGGTCCGCCCGGCTCAATATGTTTTTTCGCGCCTCAGTGCTCTGACAGGTATGGAGCTCATAGTTGCGCCCGAGCTGGGTCTTGAACCGGGGATTGCCGGTCCATCCCTTTGAGCGGGCAAGCTCGGCAAGCTCCGGCAGGAAGGGCAGATTCTCCTTGTCCACGACTACCCTCAAGTTTACCGTCAATCCCGCTCCGAGAGCGGCATCGATTCCCGCGACAATGGGCCGAAAGCTCGAAGACCCGTTCTTGAGCGGTCTCCTCCGATCGTGGATTGCTTCGGGACCGTCTAGGGTAATCTGGATCTCCCGGATGGAACCCCTCTCGAGAAGATCGAGATATTCGCCGAGATGGTATCCGTTGGTCACCACCGCCGTATCGAGTCCCTTCTCTGAGGCTCCCCGGAGAAACGCCTCCACTCCCCTCCGGGGCTTCTCTCCCGGCAGGAGGGGCTCCCCGCCGAAGAGGGTCAGATACTTGCTCTTGCCCGCGAACCCGGCGTCGATGTACCGAAAGAAGGAGTCTATCACTTCCTCGGAGGCGTAGCCCCCCGAAGCGGCCCCTGTGTTGTCGGGGCCGGCGTAACTCTCCTGATAACAATAGGAACAGGCGAAGTTACACGCGTAGGTGGGCACGAAAAAGATTTGAGTTTCCGAGCTCTCCCTCGCTTCGATAAAATCGAGATATCCCGCGCGGTAGCGCCCGCCCTCTTCTTCGGGATCGACCACATATCCCCGCTCCCGGAAGGCTGCATCCTCGGGACACTTCCCCGCTTCCAAGGCCCTTCCCTCCTCCTCTTCGATGATGTCGGCCCGGCCGCTCAAAAGATTGACGAGGTAGTAATCGTTCCTATTTTTCAGTTTTCCGAGGATGTTGTATTTCGATAGCTCCATTGTAACTCCGGTTGCCTGTTGGTAAAAAAGCGGTCTCCGCCGGGGTAGAACCCCGGCCGGAAACCGGAGAAGGGCACCGCCTAGTCGTGACAACCGGCGGCGATGATGGACACCTTGGCACAGCACTGAGCGGTGCCTTTTGTCTGCGATGCCTTCTTCTTGATAAGCGATTTCATACGCCCTCCTTGTATGCTTGTAGTGTAAAACTCGCGACCCTGACCTTTCCCTTATCGTAGGGCTCGCTCTCTTCGAGGATTGTAACCTCGGTAAAACCGGCCCCGGAAAGATGGTCGATGTACTCCTCCTTGGTCACCGCCCCCGCCCAGCATTCGGCGACCGCCTGTGGGTCGGCGGCGTATTCCGCGGGGACCGGTTCCAAGGAGTAGATGTCGCTGACGACAAAGCGGCCTCCCGGCTTGAGGACTCGGGAGACCTCGTTCCACACTCTCTGCTTGTCCTCGGCGTGATTGATGGTGCAGTTCGAGATAAGAAGATCGGCCGATTCGCCGGGAAGAGGAATCGCTTCGAGCTCGGAAAGGACAAACTCGGCGTTGTCCGCTTCGAGCTTCGCCGCGTTCCTCCTGGCTTTTGCAATCATCTTCTCGGAAATATCGATACCGTAGACCCGGCCCTCCGGGCCTACCGCTTCTGCCATCCGGACGACATCGTGCCCCCTGCCGCTGCCGAGGTCGACGCAGACCTCCCCCGGTTCGGGCTTCGCATAGGAGAGGGCGGCCCCGCAGGAGAGGCAGCAGGAGGATTCGGCCAAATTGCCGTACCGTACTCTGACCGCTTCTATTCCTCTATTCGGTGTACTATTCTTCGCATTCATATTTTGACACCAATATATATAGTTTTTACTATTATGTCAATCCCCGGGAGTCATAAATCGAAGCGAAAAGGCTCTACAGCTCTTCGAGCTCTCCCTCGTGCTGAAAGCTGTGCTGGTACTCGAGAATACTCGCCCGGATACTGGCAAAGACGAGGGAATACACCACATTGTAGAAATACGCCCTGTGCACCGCCGAAAACCTGTGATGGCTGAAGTTTTTCCTGATCTGCTTCTCCTCCCGGGCAAACCAGGAATCGTAGCCCTGGAAGTTGTTCGAGAATCCTTCGAAGTCTACATCGAGCTTTATCTTGTCCTGATAGTTACCGAATTTCTGGAAGAGCTTGTGGAGGGTAAAGTTCTCCTCTATGAACCTGCGCGTCTTTTCCTCGTCCCCGCCGAGCTTCTCTTTGTACCCCTTATATTTCTTGGGAAAAATGAGCCGGAGAATATGACTCTTTCGGAGGTTGACATTCTTTTCCCTGAAAATTTTTTCCACCGCGGCGTTGACGTAGCGGTTTCCCCGATAGTACTGAAGGAGCTCGAGTATTCTGTCGGCTCCCCCCTCCCGCTTCTCGAGGAGGAGACTCACCTGCTCCGCAATAGCCTCGGGGAGCCCCGGATTGACCTGTACGCTGTAGGTATTGAAAATAGCATTCTGCTTGTCTTTAAGTGTTACTGTGGAGAACCGAAAAAGGTCCTCCTTGGTTATTTCCTTAAAGGCGCCTCCCAAGGCCCAGGCCTCCCTCCGGAAGCGCTGGTAGTAGGCGTCGATGATGCGGTTATTTTCGAGAATATTGTAGAACCCCTCGGAAATACGCAGGCCCCCTACCGGTGCGGTCGTCTCCATCCGCTTGGCATCGATAACAGGAAGCCCGACGACATCCCATTGCTTTGCCCCGTCGGGACCGAAATTGCCGATGGTGACCTCCCCTATCGTCGCCCCGATGCGGATTCGGATCTGGAAGAGGGCATTGATCGAGGAGGCGAGATCGAGGTTATTTCGGAGCATGCTGATGATGTCGAAGGCCTTTTCCAAGGATTCCCGGGTTTTTACATCGGCATTCTCATAGATGAATCTATCACTCGCCTGGTTGAACAGGACGCATACCCGCTGCATCTCGACACAGGTGTAGAAGAGCTCTTTGGATATATACACCTCCGCCTCTTCCTCGGACATCTCCTTGACCTTAGGGTCGATGATTCCTCCGAAGTGGAACATCAGACTGTCCCCTTCGATCTTGTTCAAGTATCCGCCATGCCGTTTGAGCACCCAGTAAAATGCGGTATACAGGCCGTTCAAGACGACCTGGTTCTCCTTAGGACTCAGGAATTTGGACAGAAAGGTATAATCGGCAATGTCGATGAAGGCGATCCCGAGGGTGGTTTCTACCGAGGATTTTGGTATTTCTCCGAGCTCGAGAATGGCGTCGACGAGCTGGTTGGGCAGATAATACTCCTCGATCTTCCTTCTAAAGACGATCTCTTCGGAAATTTCTTCTAGGAGCCGTTCCTTCTCGATGGTCTTGTTGAACAGGGGTATCGCATCGGTATCGGAATGCTCCCGGGCCTTGTCCTCGAGGTCTTCGATGATGAGCCTGACCGCGGTGATATCTTTGTTCTCCGATTCCCCGTGACCGCTGGCATCGAGGAGCTCCCTGAGATGCCATGCCCCGACGGCCGGGTTGTCCCTGAACCGGTTGTAACTTACCCGTGCGAGGTGCATAAGCTGAGAAGGTGTAATCCGCAGTTCTTTACTGAGGCCGGTGGTTTTCGCTTCCAAATAATCCTCTCAATACAGATGAAATTCTACTTACATTTTGTAAACTTTTCAAGTAAAACGAAAAATCCGTCGCTAAAGCCTTGGATTCTTTTGTTGATTATTGGCATACAATACTGTATCATTCATGAACAGGCATAGACCGCATGGATACCATACATATTCTTTTCATTAGCAGCAAGAGAGAACAATTCGTCTCGTTTACCAAGGTGGCGGAGGTAAAGCAGCTCTCCTACACGTATACCTTCGCGTCCTCCCTGGAGGATGTAAAGGAGAATCTTACCCCCGAAATCGATGTGGTCATCGTGGACTACTGGATCGAGGGAGGAACCGCCATGGAGATCCTTCCCCTAGTCCCGCCTCACATCCCGAGTATCGTTTTGGCCGACCAGGGAAGTGATGAACATATTGTTCAGTCCATGAACAAGGGAGCCCACGATTTCATCGTCAAAGACGACGAGGAAAGATACATCGGGCTTCTCCCTCTCGTGGTAAGGAAGGTCCTCCGCTACCGGGACGTCAATCAGACCCATGCCGATATCATCAAGATGAGCGAAAAGCGGTACGAGAACCTCGTCCAGGCCATCCCCGATGTAGTATACAAGCTCGATCCCAAGGGCTACTTCACCTTCGTCAACAACTCGGTCCGAATGCTCGGATACGAGCCGGAGGACCTCATCGGCAAACACTTTACCGAAATTCTCAAGCCCGACGATGCGAACCGTGTCAGCCGGCGGGAGGTTCTCAAGGAGTACCGCGGAAAGACAACCGGCTCCGAGAGCGCGCCCAAGCTCTTCGACGAACGGCGGTGCGGCCCTCGAAAGACCACCAGCCTCGAAATCCAGCTCAAGAAAAAGCACGCCCCCGAAAATCCGGAGGAATCGGAGAAACTCTTCGGATCGATCATAGCGTACGGCGAGGTAAGCGCCACCGGGCAGTACCGCCGGGACGAGGAGCGGAGGTTCTTCGTAGGAACGGTAGGCATCATCAGAGATATTACGACTCGGATGCGATCGGAACAGAATCTTCGCAAGCTCTTCCAGGCGGTCGAGCAGAGTCCCGTTTCGATTCTCATCTTCGACGGTCGGGGAAAGATCGATTACGTCAATCCCTACTTCCTCCGCTCTACCCGTTATAGCCCGGGAGAGCTTATCGGAAACGAAGTTTCCATCCTCAAGAGCCCGTCCATATCGAAGACTATGTACAAAGAGATCCGGAATACCTTAGAGAAGGGAGATCACTGGATCGGTGAGATGGCCTGCCCCGACAAGGAGGGCGGTGAAATCTGGGCCCACACCCACGTCTCTCCGGTTATCAACAAGGACCACAAGACTACCCACTTTCTGGTGATCGCCGAAGAGATCCCCGCGAAGCCCTAGATGAGGCCGAGCGACCGTACGAGGGTGTAGATACCCGTAGCCAGGAACAAGACCCCCGATATAATACTCAAGAGATTTTTAGGAAGCTTCGCCGCGAGCTTGTATCCGAGGGTTACCGCGATGAGGCTCGATGTAACGAGGGCCAGCCCTCCGCCGAGGATTACCGAAAAGAGCGATCCGTGCTTCACCGCCATGGAAAACGAAGCGATCTGCGTTTTGTCCCCGAGCTCGGCGAGAAAAACGAGAACGAAGGTAGAGAGAAACAGCCCCTTTCCTTTCATCGATTGCATGCCTCCTCGATAAGACATTCGTATATCTCTAAATGTTCCTTTTCTTCTGCGATCATATTCCGAATCATCTCTCGGATTTCTTCCCCATGGGGATGCTCAAAACGGACATTTTCGAGGAGATGGGAGAAGAAAGCGACAGCGATTTCTTCCTTCTCGATCAATTCCCGAAGAACATCGGAAAAACTCATCCGTTTCGGCCGGCGGCTGCACGGACTGAGCTTCGCAAGGATCGGATCTATAACGGATTCATCATTGACGGCGTCCCGGAATATCCGTTTTTCCTTGATAAGAATGCGGAACATCCCCGTATGAGAATGCTCCTGCCTCTGAATGTTCATGATTCTCGGCTCGTAACAATCGGCGCACTTGAACCCCTTCTCGATCATGCGGATACAGGATCTCTCCATGGTAATCGCGGCGAGAAAAGCTTCTTCCACCTTGGAAATATCTCTGCGGACGAGCATATAAACACCGAAGAAGATGAACAGTCCCGCCGATATGTACCCGGTGAAAGCGGGAATAAATTCGTTCGCCACCTTCCCGAGGACTCCCGCGATGATGGTCGACGCGACCAGAGCGATCGAGCTTGCCGCAAAGATCGTCTTGGGACGCTCCGTCGATGCGGTCAGGGAAAAGGCCACTAATTGGGTCTTGTCCCCCAATTCGGCAATAAGAACAAGGATAAAGGTTGTCGCTAAGACGGAGAAGTTGATCATCGGAATTCCTCTTACATTCGGTTATCGGGAAATGATTGTCAACCTCTGGACAATGAGGATCGATTCCGCAACTATGGAACTATGGACCCGCGCCCTTCCCCGGATACTCTCCTCGAGGAGTATGCCCGCAGCCTCGAAGAGGAGTACTTTCAAAGCTTCTCCGCCGAAGAAATAGCCGAGCACATCCGAAGGCTCTCGGCGCTGTCCCCGGAAAATCCGGTGGAGCTCCAGGTCAAGGAAATCGAAGGTGCAGTCCAGGCAACGATCTTCGCCTTCGATCATCCGTCGGTCTTCGCCGTCATCTCGGGGGTTTTAGCGATTACCGGCTTCGACATCCGGTCCGGTGACGTCTTTACTACCTCGCCGGAAAGGGGCCCGAGGCGAATCATCGACCGATTCTCAGGCATCCTCGACGAAGAAACCACCCTCGTCGGATGGGAGAAAGAGGCCCGTAATCTCCTTAAGAGGTTTTTTCTCGAAATCGAACGGGACGAGGAGAAAGGCTTGAGCGCCGCCAAGCACGAGATCAATGAGGCGGTGGCGGAGGCATTGACTGAGACTCACATCGATTCCGCGGAGGTGTTTTCCCCGGTGGAGATCGATGTTATCCCCGGAGAAAAGCGGACGAGAATGCGGGTGGCGGCACAGGATACTCCCTTCTTTCTCTACTCTCTGAGCAATGCCCTCAGTGTCCATCGCATCTCCGTGGAGAGGGTCTCCATATCCACCGACCTGGAAAGGGCGTTGGACGAGTTCGAGTTCGTCGATCTCAAGGGCCAACCGGTACGTGATAAAACCCTCTTGGACCGAATCCGTTTCTCGGTCCTCTTCACGAAACAGTTTACCTATTTTCTGTGGCGCGCCCCCGATCCCTACAGCGCCATCATGCGGTTCGAGAGGATCCTCGCGGATATGTCGGAGAACCCCTCCGAGATAAGCGATTATATGTCCGATCCCAAAATACTCAAGGACCTCGCCGTGCTTCTCGGAGCGAGCGACTTCCTATGGGAGGACTTCGTCCGTTCTCAGTACGAAACAATCCTTCCCATGCTCTCGCCCCGGGTCAAAACAACCTATTACAGCCACACCGAGGAAGAGCTCCCCGGACTCCTCCAAGCGGAACTGAGAAAAGCCGAACTCGAGAAGGCGGAAGATAAATCCTCCAGGCTCAACGACTTCAAGGACCGGGAAATCTACCTGATCGATCTCGACCACATCTTGAAACCGGAAACCGACTTTCTTTTCCTGAGCCGGAGGCTTACCGCCTTGGCGGAAATTACCGCGAACGCCGCCGTCGGGCTTGCATGGGAAAAGAATGTGGAGATCTACGGAATCCCCCGGACAGTGGCTGGGCTCCCGGCGGGATTCGCCCTTATGGGACTCGGGAAACTCGGGGGGGCCGCCCTCGGGTACGCCTCCGACATCGAGCTCATGTTCGTCTACGGCGACAACGGAAAGACCGACGGCGAAAAGTCGATATCCAACTCCGAGTTCTTCGACCGATTGTTCAAGGAAGCGGTGGGAATGATCCGGGCGAAAAGAGAGGGGATCTTTCGGGTGGATCTCCGCCTCCGTCCCCACGGCAAGAGCGGTCCCCTCGCCTGCAGCCTCGAGGAATTCTGCCGCTACTACGGACCCGAGGGCGGGGCCCACAGCTTCGAGCTGTTGGCACTCATCAGGATGCGGGCCCTAGGGGGAAACAGCGAGCTCGGCGGCCGGATAGAACGCCTTCGGGACGAGTTCGTCTACGCTACCCATTCCATCGATCTGGATGAGTTCAAAGGTTTACGGGAAAGGCAGCTTGCCGAGAAGAGCAAGCCGGATGCAGTCAACGCCAAGTTCAGCCCCGGGGCTTTAGTCGATCTGGAGTACACCGTGCAGATACTCCAGTATATGTACGGGAGAGATTATCCCGCCCTGCGGACACCCCGGATTCACAGGGCCCTGGAAGAGCTTGTCCAAGCGGGAATCATGACCGACGAGGAATCCGCGGAGATCGTCGAAGCCTACCGTTTCTTTCGCAAACTCATCAACTCGTTGAGGATGCTTAGGGGAAACGCGGAGGATCTCTTTCTCCCCCCGGTGGATTCGGACGAGTTCCGCCACCTGGCCCGACGGATGGGATATGTGCGGACGAGCGACGTTCCGCCCTCCCGGCTTTTGAACACCGATTTCCAGTCCCGCACCGCGGCGATACGGCGTTTCGTGGAGCACTACTTGGGAAGGGACTGGGTCCCCGGAAACACCTCGGGTAACGCCGCGGACCTTATCCTCTCCGATTCGATACGCCCCGAATTTCGATCGGCCATCCTCGCCGAGGGAGGGTTTAGAAACCCTCACCGGGCCTACGTCAATTTAAAGGCGTTGGCGGGGGCCGATCGGCGGAGGAAACGCTTCGCCCGATTGGCGGTCCTCGCCTGGGACATCCTCGCCGGATCTCCCGATCCGGACATGGCCCTCAATAACTGGGAACGGTTCACCACCGTCTGCGGCGATCCGGAGCTCCACTTCGAGCAGCTCTTGTCTCAACCGAAGCGGCTCGAGCTTCTCCTGAAGATCTTTTCGAGCAGCCAGTTTCTCGCCGACATTCTCATCAAGCACCCCGATTTCTTCGACTGGGTTACCGAACCGGGCAGAATCAAGCGGATACGGAGCCGGGACGTAATCGTCGGAGACCTCTCGTCCGCCTCGGTTGCATGCCCCGATATCGGATCGTGGAGGGCGGCTATCCGCCGCCTGCGGAAGCGGGAGATATTGAGAATAGCCACCCGGGATATCTGTCTCGGGGTCCCCATAGAGGAGATCATGCTCGAGCTCTCTAACCTCGCCGAGGGATTTATCGAAGCGGAGCTCGAGAGGAACCTTCCCTCTCCCGAACGGAGCGTATTCTGCGTCTGCGCCTTCGGGAAGCTCGGGGGAAGGGAGCTCAACTACAGCTCCGATCTCGATCTCTTAGGGATTTACGATCCCAAAGACTCGGAGGGAGAAGACCGCCGTATGAGAGAGGAGCGGTTGACGGAAGCGATGGAGCTTTTGAGGTCCGATCTGTCCGACTACACCGACGAGGGATACGTCTACCGGATCGATTTCCGGCTGCGTCCCTATGGGTCCGCGGGAACCCTCATTACCCCTCTTCCGGTTCTTATCGAGTATTACTCCCGCTCCGCGTCGCAATGGGAATTCCAGGCTCTTTTGAAGCTTAGGCCGGTGGGAGGGGACGCCGGGCTCGGCAATCGCGTCATGGAAGGGCTCAGATCTTTTCTGATCAAAGAAAACATCCGCGAAGAGATAGTCCATTCCGTCCGTGAGCTCAGGAAGACGGCTATCGCCGATTCGGACAGGTCCCTCCTCTCCGGCACCGATATCAAATCCGGCCGCGGAGGAATTCGGGACATCGAGTTCCTCCTGCAGGGATTTCAACTCATTTTCTGCAACCGCTATCCCTCGATCCTTACCGGAAACACCCTGACCGGGCTCAGCCGCCTCGCCGAGGCGGGACTCCTCCCGGAGGAGACGGCGGAGGATTTAAAACGGGACTACGCGTATTTGCGGAGAGTCGAGCACTTCCTCCAGATCCTCGAGGACCGGCAGACCCACAGCATTCCCAAAGACGAGGAGGAGAAGGCTCTCCTCGCGCGGCGGATGTCCCCCGACGGCGCCGAAGGTTTTTCCAAGTCCCTCGAGGAGCTCCTGAACCGGGTACACGAGACCTTCGAGAGACACCTCTTAGGCCTCACCTCGGAAGAGCCGGCATGAAGACGCCCAAGCCCTTTCCCTACACCCTCCGGCGGAGGAACAGACTCAAGAACGTTACCATCCGCATCTCCCTCGCCGGGGAGATAATAGTCTCGGCCCCTTCCACGGTTCCCCGCTCCCGGATCGAGGAGGTCCTCGAGAAGAAGCGGCGCTGGATCGAACGGCACATGTCCCGCATCCGGGAGCAGCTCGAGAGGAACGATCCCTTAAAGACGATACCCTTTCGCGGCGAGCCGTACACCGTCGCCTGCGAGAAGGGGGGCAGCCGCGGGTCGGTCCGGTTCGACGAGACTGCCAAGACGCTGCGGGTACGCCACCCCTCGGGCTCCCCCGACGACTACAGGAAAACCCTCCGCGCCTGGCTCAAGAACAGGGCACGCAGGGAGCTTGCCGCCGAGCTTCCCGAATGGTCCGCCCGAACCAAAATTCCCTACACCGACTTTTCGATCCGGGATCAGAAGACCCGCTGGGCAAGCTCCTCGGGAAAAGGTCATTTGAGTTTCAACTGGAGACTGATACTCCTTCCCGAAGCGGTCAGGAGCTATCTCATCGTCCACGAGCTGGTCCATCAAGTGCATCACAACCATTCTTCCCGCTACTGGAACGAGGTACGGCGAATCTACCCGAGGGCCGAGGAGTGCGACGCATGGCTCAAGCGAAACGATACTCTGATGTCTTTTTTGCGATAAATTACCGATTGAGGGTGCGCTGAATCATCTCACTGTCGTCTAAGAGGGAACTCAGCGACCGCTCGTGATGGTTGCGGTAGATGGTTCGGGCGAAGAGGTTGGCGATATTCGCCGATACGTACCACTCCCGGGACAGGAGGGCATCATCATGGTAGACCGCGTTGGTTCCGATTACCCGGTAAAAGTACCCTTTCTCGTAGGCCTCGTCGAAGTACTTTACAGCGTCTCCCGTAAACA
The DNA here is from genome assembly GCA_964641125.1 of uncultured Spirochaetales bacterium. Lineage (GTDB taxonomy): Bacteria > Spirochaetota > Spirochaetia > SPDA01 > CAZSGZ01 > JBKHAJ01. The sequence continues at coordinate 13,896 of CAZXMO010000009.1, read as the reverse complement.
GAGGCAAACTTATGGCGGCTATTATCTCCCGGGCGCCTAATTCTTTCAGATACTTCATCGCCTTGATCAGGGTGCCGCCGGTCCCGAGGAGGTCGTCGGCCATAAAAACCGTCTTGTTCTCCACCGAGCCTAAGAGGCGCATGGCGGTGATATTGTTCTCATCGGCGTTCTGGGTGACCTTCGAGTAATCCCGTTCTTTGTAGAGAAGGGCCAAGGGGCTCTTGAGGTTTCCGGCGTAGTACTTGTTCCGGTCCACAGCCCCGGTGTCTGGTGATACCACCACAAGCTCGGTTTCATCCAGGTCGATGAGATCGGAGAGCTTCTTTACCATCTGATACGACGCGTGGAGGTTCTCCAGCCTCAATCTGTTGAAGCTGTTATCGATCTCCTTGGAATGGAGATCCAGGGTAATGATTCTCGCTACGCCCATATATTCGAGGACCCTCCCGAACCAGCTCGCGGTCAACGCCTCGCGGCCCTTCTTTCGGTGCTGCCTCGAGAAAGGATAGGTGGGGACCACCACGGTAACACTGCGGGCGGAAGCCTGGATAACCGCGTCTATAGTTACGAAGAGGTTCAAGACGTGATCGGCGATACTCAAACAGTAGGTGCATCCGCATGTGTAGGAGTCGAGGGGATAGTGGTTCTCCACGTCCTGAATGATATAGACGTCCATACCCCTCACCGAGTCGAGGATCTCCGCCTTGAACTCGCCGTTAGCGAAACGGGTAAACTTGGTGTTGATCTTGAACGAGGAAAACCTGAAACTGTCCACCGGCCCATCGGGAAAGATATTCGGATCGTGCATATCCGCGTTCAAGTTGAAACTCCGGATAATCTCTTCCTTAGGTCTTTCATACCGCCGGGAGAGGTTGTTCACCTTGCGGTCGAATTTCTTTACGAAGAGGGTTTTCAGGTTCTCGGTTATCTCTTCGGCGAACCGTTCTCCTCCCGGACATGCGATAATACCGAGGCTTGAAGGCTTCGATAGACTCATTCGTGGCGTACCTTTTTATTATTTTGTATGATCATCTTACCCTAACATATCGCGTATTTCCGGGTCAATACAGGGAAAAAGAAAACCCGAACAGATCCTTCTGAGCCTGCTCTAACCGGGAAACGCGCTCCCCGAGAACATTCCGCAGATCGGCGGCTTGGGACCTGCCGAAATCGAGGTTGAGATTCCCCGGAGTTCCCGTAGCGGTCCTCCGTCCGATCGCCTCCTTGGGCTCTCTACCCTCGAGGTTGTGGATGTCGCCGGCCACGGCACGGTAGGCGTCCCTGAAACTCTTCCCCTCCCGCACGAGCTCGAGGGCGTAATCGGTGGCGAAGATGTCGGGGGTAAAGCCGTCGATGAGCCGCTGTTCGTTCACCCCCAGGTTGGAAAAGGTCAGATCCATCACCTCTACGCACAGAAGGGCAAGGTCCGTGCCCCGCATCAGGGGACCCTTGGTCTCCTGGAAGTCCCGGTTGTATCCGGAGGGGAGGTTTCGGACCGTCGCCTTGACGGTGGAGGCGTACCCGCCGAGGACCGCGGCCTTGGCCCGGATGAGCTCCAATACGTCGGGGTTCTTCTTCTGGGGCATGATGCTCGAGCCGGAGCAGAGCTCGTCGGGAAGGGTAAAATACCCGAACTCCGGAAGTGAAAAGAGGATCAGATCCTGGGCCGCTTTGCTCAGGGTGAGGGCCGTCTGATCGAGGGCGTCGAGGACGGCGGCCTCTGACTTTCCCCGGCTGTTGGCTACACTCAAGACGTTGTTCTGGATCGATTCGAATCCGAGTCTCCGTGCCGCGAGCTCCCGGTCCACGGGCAGCGGAACCCCGTAGCTCGCGGCGCTTCCCAAGGGAGAACGGTCGTTCAAGCGGTAGGCCGCGTCGACTAAAACCAAGTCGTCGAGAAGGGCCTCTCCGACCGACGCCGCCCACAGCCCCACCGACGAGGGCATCCCCGACTGCATATGGGTCCTTCCCGGCATAGGCACTTCCGCATGCCTCGCGGCGAAATCGAAGAGGTTTTCCGCCAAGTCGAGGAGCTCCTTCATGTAGATATGGAGAAAATCCTTGATGTAGAGCCTGAGCGCTGTCATGACCTGATCGTTTCGGGACCGCCCGGTGTGGATCCTCTTACCCGGCTCACCGAACTTGTCGGTTAGATAGTTCTCGATGGCGGTATGACAGTCTTCGTCGGAAGGAGAGATGGGAAAATCCCCCTTCCCGGCGAGCTCGACGATTTCGGTCAGGCCCCGGGCGACGGCTTCGTAGTCTTCGCCGGAGATGAGGTCCCTTCCGTGAAGCATCGAGGCGTGGCCGAGGCTCCCGAAACAGTCCGCGGGAACGAGCTTCCGGTCCAAGAGATAGTCCTCTCCCACGGTAAATCGTTCAATCAGCGAGTTGAGGGTGTAGTGTTTCTGCCAGAGTTTCCCCATCCGGAAAACCTATCCCATACCTCGCCGGGTGTCAACGAGAAGCCGCCTTGACACCGGCCGGACGGCCGAGATCAAGCGGCTCCTTTCTAAACCCGCCGGAGCTTAACCCGCCGGAGCCGCGGCGCCCTTCTTCTTGAAGGAGAGGCCGTCCTTGCCCTTCACCACCTCGACGGTATCCCCCTCTTTTACGTCCCCTTTGAGCATAAGCTTGGCTAAGGGGTTCTGGATCAGGTTCTGAATGGTCCGTTTCAGGGGCCGGGCTCCGAACTGGGGATCGAATCCGACCTCGGCGAGATACTTTTTGGCGTCCTCCGTAATCCGGAGGTCGATCTTTTTTGCCTCGAGCCTCTTTACGAGCCACTTCAGCTGGATTTCGACGATCCCCTCGATCTGCTCCCTGCCGAGACGGCGGAAGGTGATAATCTCATCGATCCGGTTCAAAAACTCCGGCTTGAAGGTCTGCTTGAACAACGCGTCGATCTGCGGCTTGACCGCGTCGAGGTCTTCCGCCTGGAGGATTATGTCGCTCCCGAGGTTGCTCGTCATGATGACGATGGTATTCCGAAAATCCACCACCCTCCCCTGACTGTCGGTAAGTCGCCCCTCGTCGAGGAGCTGCAGGAGGATGTTGAACACATCGGGATGGGCCTTCTCGATCTCGTCGAAGAGGATAACCGAATAGGGCCTCCGCCTGACCGCCTCGGTTAGCTGCCCCCCCTCGTCGTAGCCGACGTAACCGGGAGGCGCCCCGATGAGACGGCTCACCGAGAACTTCTCCATGTATTCACTCATGTCGATCCTCGTCAGCGCCCGCTCGTCGTCGAAGAGGAACTCCGCTAAAGTCTTGGCGAGCTCGGTCTTCCCGACCCCGGTGGGACCGATAAAGATAAACGAGCCGAGGGGCCTATGTTCGTCGGAGAGGCCGGTCTTGTTCCTCCGGATCGAATCGGACACCGCGGTAATGGCGTAGTCCTGCCCCACCACCCGCTCGGATAGGATACTCTCGAGCTTCAGGTACTTCTGGATCTCCGAGCTGAGCATCTTGGAGACGGGAATACCGGTCCAGCTGCTCACCACCTGGGCGATGTCCTCGTCGCTGACTTCTTCTCTCAACAGCTGGGACTCGCCCTGGAGCTCGGTGAGCTCCCGGGTCTTCGCCTCGAGCTCCGCCTGGGTTTGGGGGATGAGGCCGTGCTTGATCTCCGCGGCCTTGGCGAGGTTCCCCTCCCGTTCGAACTGGGTCTCCCGGATATGATATTCCTCGAGCTTCTGCTTGAGTTCCCGGATCTTCTCGATGATCCCCTTCTCGTTGTTCCACTGGAGCTGCATGGCGTCCCGCCGGGACCGAAGATCGGCGAGTTCCTTCTCGATCTTGCCCAACCGCTCCTTGGAGGCCTCGTCCGTCTCCTTGGACAACGCCTGTTTCTCGATATCGAGCTGGAGGATCCGCCGCTCGATCTTGTCGAGCTCGATGGGCTGGCTCTCGATCTCCATCTTCAGGCGGCTCGCCGCCTCGTCGATCAGGTCGATGGCCTTGTCCGGGAGGAACCTGGCGGTAATGTAGCGGTCGGAGAGGGTAGCAGCCGCGATCAAGGCTTCGTCTTTGATGCGGACCCCGTGATGGATTTCGTACCGCTCCTGTAGACCCCGGAGGATCGCGATGGTATCCTCCACCGAAGGCTCCTTGGTGTAAACGGTCTGAAAGCGCCGTTCGAAGGCGGCGTCCTTCTCGATGTGCTTCCGGTACTCGTCTAAGGTGGTCGCGCCTATGGCCCGAAGCTCGCCCCTCGCGAGGGCGGGCTTCAAGAGGTTCGAGGCGTCCATTGCTCCCTCCGCGGCACCGGCTCCGACTAAGGTATGGAGCTCGTCGATGAAGAGGACTATCTGCCCCTCCGATTCGGAAATCTCGTGGATAACCGCCTTGAGACGTTCCTCGAACTCCCCGCGGAATTTGGTCCCCGCGACTAATGCCCCTAGATCGAGGGCTAGGAGCTTCTTGTTCTTGAGGCTGTCGGGGACATCGCCGGAGACGATCCGCCGGGCGAGCCCCTCGGCTATGGCGGTCTTCCCGACCCCCGGATCGCCTATCAGGACCGGATTGTTCTTGGTCCGCCTCGAGAGGACCTGCATGACACGGCGGATCTCCTCGTCCCGCCCGATGACCGGGTCGAGCTTCTCCTTCCGGGCGAGCTCGGTCAGATCGCGGCAGAACCGTTCCAAGGCCTGATACTTATTCTCCGGGTTCTGGTCGGTGACCCGCTGATTACCCCGCACCGCCATGAGGGCCTTCATCACCGAGTCCCGGGTCACCCCCTGGTTTTTGAGGAGGTCCGCACCGGCGGAATGACCCTCGAGAACCGCCAAAAAGAGGTGCTCGGTGCTTACATACTCGTCTTTGAGACTGTCCGCCTCCCGCTCGGCGGTACGCAGGACGTTACCCGTCTCCGGGGCCATCTGGACCTGGACGGTATCACCGTATGCCTTGGGTTTTCCCTCGAGGAGTTCCTCGAGCTCGGTTTTGATCCACCCGCGGTCCACGCCGAGGCGTCCTAAGAGCGGCGGGATGACCCCCTCCTTCTGCTCGGTCAGAGCGTAGAGGAGGTGCTCCACATCGAGAGTGGAATGATTATATTTGCCGACTAAACTGTCCGCCTCCTGAACGACCTCCTGGGCCTTCAGGGTAAACTTATCGAAACGCATTTTTTGTTATCTCCTTATCTTATTTCACGAATAAGATAATCATAAACCGATATTTCAGGCAAATTTTCGTACCTTTTAAGGAGTGCCCCCGATCGTGGGGATAAAAATACTCCAATTGACCGTGATAGCTTGAATTACTAAGCCTACACTGTTTTAATAAAGTCACGTTCAGCTAATACCTTGTGCACATGTGTTTTAGACCAATTCTATCCCCACGATCGGGGGCAGTCTCTACCTTTTAGCGCGCCACGTCGAGGTTTTTCGGAAAAGCAAGAACAACATCCACCGGCAGTCCCGCCATACTGTACTCCTCCCGGGTCCCGATCTCGAAGCCCGCTTCCTCGAGAAAGCTCTCCGCCGGAATCGGCCTGCAGTCGAGAAGTTTCGGAAACTTCCGGTGCCCCCACTCGTAGAGTTTCTGCATAAGCGGCTCTCGTTGTTTCGGCCTTTGAGCGAGACTTACCACACAGATCCGGCCTTCCTTCTCGAGAACACGCCTGCATTCCTCGAGAACTCTAGGAATATCGGGAGTGTCGAAGAGCTCTAAGGTAAAGCTCATAAAGACCGCGTCGAAGGTGTCGCCGTTCCACGGGAGCTCGGCGGCATCCCCCCGGACCAATTCTATCCGATCGGTACAGCCCACGCGGTCCGCCCGCCGCGCCGATACGGCGATCATCTCCTCGGCTATATCTATTCCGTGCACCTTCCCGTCCGGACCGGCCGCCTCGGCTAAGGGGATCAGGGCCGCCCCGGTCCCGCAGCCGATATCGAGGAGTGTTTCCCCCGGCTGCGCAGCCAACAGCCGTAATCCCGCCTTTCGGTACTTCCTCTCCCACATTCCTTCCAGCAAATCGTACCATCGGTCCAAACGATTATAGTTCCGCCTGGCCTCCTCCTTCGTCCGGGGGACGGGAGAGATTTCCGGCACATCGCTTCGCATACTACAATTGTACCACAGCTGTTTCCGAAAAAATAGAGATTTTACACTTATTTGCTTGCATTTTTTTGATCCTTTCTTTAAATTTATACTAGGCTTTAAGAATCTCTCTCGTCGCATAATAAAAAAGGAGCAAGGTATGTTCAAGAATATGAAGATAAGCGGAAAGCTTATAGTGATAGGGGCAATCATCCTTATCCTTCCCTTAGGGGCAATCGGGTATTTCGCGATAACCGAGGCAAGCCAGGCACTGCAGGCTTCTACCGAGGAACAGCTGGTCTCCAGGACCGAGGAGCTCGCCGCAGGAATCAACGACGTCCTCCAGTCGGAGATGCGCCTCGCGAGGGAGATATCCATCGGGAACACCACCGTCGATGCTCTTTCCCTCGTCGAAACCGCGGGAGAGGAGGCGGCGGCCGAAATGATCACCGCTTTGAACCGGAAGTTCCGCAGATTCGACGCCACCGCCGGACTAGGGGAGAACTACCAAGCAGTCATCGCCATGAATACCGAAGGGACCGTAGTCGCGGCTTCCGCGGACAATTACATCGGCGTAGGAATCCCCGACCGGGACTATTTTATCGCCGCCATGGAGGGAAATGCCAATATCGGTACTCCGGCGGTCAACCGTGTGACCGGAGAGCTCTTTACCGGCATTGCGGCACCGGTGACCGATGAAACCGGCAACATCGTCGGAGTAACGGCCACCCTCCTCAATCTGGGTTTCTTGCGGGACCTTATCTTGAGCGCCACCATCGGCGATACCGGCTATGCCTTCCTGTCCGATTCCGACGGCCTCGTCATAGCCCATCCCGACGAAACACTGATCATGGAAACCAATATTGCGGAAATCAACGGAATGGAAGAGATCTCCCGGCGTACCGCCGCGAACGAGACGGGTGTGGAGAGCTACGTCTTCACCGGGATCGACAAGACCGCGGGGTTCTCCGCCGTCCCCACCACCGGATGGGACGTAATACTCAATCTTCCGGACAGCGAATTCTTAGCCGCGGTCTTCGCGGTACGGAACTTAGTACTGATCATCGGCGTGGCCGCCTTCGTGGTGGCGATGCTCCTGTTCATATTCTTCGCCCGGAGCATTTCCCAGCCCCTGCGCAGGGCGGTCACCTTCGCGGGAAAGGTCGCGGAAGGAGATTTGACGGTTTCCTTCGAGCACAAGCAAAACGACGAAGTCGGTGAGCTCGCCGCGGCGCTTCGCAACATGATCAATAACCTCCAGCGGATCGTCGGAGACATCCAGACCGCCTCCGATCAGGTGAGCTCGGGGAGCCATCAGATGAGCTCGGCCTCGGAGCAGCTCTCTCAGGGGGCCACCGAACAGGCGTCCTCGGTGGAAGAGGTTTCTTCGTCCATGGAAGAGATGAAGTCCAACATAAGCCAGAACGCCGACAACGCCACGGAGACCGAAAAGATCGCACTAAACGCGGCCCAGCAGGCCGAGCAGAGCGGTACCGAGGTCAACCAGGCGGTGGAAGCGATCAAGCAGATCGCCGAAAAGATCGGGATCATAGAAGAGATCTCCCGGCAGACCAACATGCTCTCCCTAAACGCCTCTATCGAGGCGGCGCGGGCCGGAGAGCACGGCAAGGGATTCGCCGTCGTCGCCGCGGAGGTCGGCAAACTCGCCGCCCGGAGCAAGGACGCCGCCGGCGAGATCGGCGAGCTCTCCTCATCCACGGTTACCGCCGCCGAACGGGCCGGGGAAATGCTCGGGAGCTTAGTCCCGGAAATACGCAGGACCGCCGACTTGGTTCAGGAAATAAGCGCGGCGAGCCGGGAACAGAACACCGGCGCCGACCAGATCAACAGCGCCTTGAGCCAGCTCGACATGGTCATCCAGCAGAACGCCTCCGCGGCGGAAGAGCTCGCCTCCCTCTCTGAGGAGCTCACCAGCCAGGCCTCGGAGATGGAGAGCACCGTCGGTTTCTTCACCGTCCACGAGAGCGACAGGGAAAGCGCTCCGGTCGCCCGAATCGAAGCGAAAAAGCGGGAAAGGAAAGCCGGCGGCCAGGGCGGTCAGACGGACCGGCAGCAGCAAGCTCAACAGCAAATCGAAGAAAAGCGGGAGATCGTTCCCGCCGAATCGGACGACGACAGGGAGATAAGCGAGGTCTTCTGATCAGATGCCCCCGCAGCGAAGAGAGCCGCCGGTCATAAGCCGGCGGTTTTTTTATTGTTCCCTCGATAGGGCAATTCCCGCACAAGTGAGAGTACCTCCGCCGGCCGGTACTCCGTGATCAATACATCAGCTTCGGGAAGACGCCCCTGCTCACCGACACCGACGGCGTACATTCCCGCGGCACGGGCCGCTTCGATCCCCGAATCGGCGTCTTCGAAGACGACGCAGTTCGGCGGGGGAACGACGAGCTTTTCAGAGGCGAGAAGAAAGATCTGCGGATCAGGTTTGGTCCTCTCGATGTCCCATCCTGTAACCAATGCTTCGAAGAGTTCGGTTATACCTAAAGCATTGAGAACGGTTTCGGCGTTCCTGCTCGACGAGCACAGGGCGGTCCTAAATCCTTCGTTTTTTAAGAGCTCCACTGTTTCCAGAGCCCCGGGAAGGACATCACCCCTGCCGAGCTCTTTTAGGGAATCGGCGTAGTACCGGTTCTTTCGCTCGGCCCACTCCCGCTTTCTGTCGGGGCCGGCCTCTATATCGTTTTCCTCGAGAATGATATCCAAAGACTCCATTCGGGACACCCCCCTCAGGCGATGGTTCATCTTTTCGGAAAACCTCCACCCCTCCTCTTCGGCAAGCCTCTTCCACGCACGAAAGTGATACGTATCCGTAAAGACGATAACCCCGTCCAGGTCGAACAGCACCGCCTGAATAGGTTCTTTATCCTTCATATTATTCCTCATACCCCCAAGTATGGAAGAAATATGGGGAAAATGGTATACACGAGCGGATGGTGTACCTCATCGTAAATATAATTCTCGCGGCGATTCCCGCGGTCCTCCTTCTCCTCTATTTCTACCGCAAAGACAAGACGAAACGTGAACCGGCGGGACTGATCTTGAAAACCTTCGGCCTAGGAATTCTCGCGGTTATTCCCGCGGGAGCGGCGGAGTTCGGCACCATCCTCCTGTTCTCCCGGATTTCGGGAGTCCCGGGGCTTTTGATTCGGGCCTTCATCGTGGCCGCCCTCATCGAAGAAACGTCGAAATTTTTCGTTATCAAGACGTATCTATACAAGAAGAAAGAATTCGACGAGGTCACCGACGGGATCATTTATACCGCCGCCGCGGGCCTCGGTTTTGCCTTCTTCGAGAGCCTGCTCTACAGCTTCGGCCCCCCCTATGTAATGATCCTTCGAGGGGTCACCTCGGTCCCCCTCCATGCGACGGCTTCGGGGATCATGGGATACTATATCGGCTTGGCCAAGCGGACCGGTTATTTCAAACCGGGCAGAGGACTCCTCTACGCGGTTATCATCCACGGCCTGTACAATTTCTTCCTCTTTACCGGCTCACTCTTGGTGGTACTTATCGTCCCCCTCCTCTTTTTCTCGTGGCTGTGGCTCCGCCGCCTCTACGACGACGCCCAAGTGAGGGACAGGGCCTTTTTATCCGAACTGAGGTTGAATCGGGAATAGGATTCGGATATACTTCTTAGTGTACATGGACGATGACGACCCTCTCCGGCACCCTATCCTCTCCTCCCGGAATCGGGAGACGTAAGCGCGAAAAATGACGCTCCAGTTCGTTGTACTGCTGGTACTTATAATTCTCTCCGGGGTATTCTCCTCGACGGAAACGGCCTTTACCTCCCTCTCGTACATGCAGATTCAGGAACTCAAACAGAAGCATGGGAAACGGGGCCGCCTCGTCCAGAAGCTATCCAACCGTCCCGATATCCTCCTGACAACCATCCTCATCGGCAACAACCTGGTGAATATCTCGGCCTCCGCTCTGGCCACCAAGATCACCATCGATCTATTCGGGAATAGCGCGGTGGGGATCACCACGGGGATTCTGACTCTGATAATTCTCGTCTTTTCGGAGGTAACTCCAAAGCGCCTCGCCATCATGTTCAACGAGTTCATAAGCCTCCGGACCGCCCGTTTCGTCCAAATACTGTCCATCATCTTCCGGCCGGTTATTTTTATCATCGGTCTTATCAGCAACGGAATAACCCGTCTCTTCGGCTCGGAGGGGAGAACACGGCTCTCTCTGGAGGGGATCCTCCACATGGTCAATCTCGGTGAGAACTTAGGGATAGTCGAGCAATACGAGACGAGTATGATCAAGCGGGTCTTCAGGTTCAACGATATCACAGTCCAGGCAATCATGACCCACCGGACCGAAGTATTCAGCATCGACATGACCACCCCCGTAAACGAAGCCTTGGATTCCATCCTCGAAGAAGGGTACTCCCGAATTCCGGTCTACGATAAAGACCCGGAGAATATTGCGGGGATAGTCCTCCTCAGGGACCTCATCAAGATGCTCTCCACGGGAAATCAGTCCAAGCCGCTGAAGGAGTGTATGATGGAACCCATCTTCGTCCCGGAGACAAAGATGGTCAACGAGATGTTCATGCAGTTCAAGCAGGAAAAACTCAACATGGCGATTATCTTAGACGAATACGGGGGCCTTGCCGGAGTGGTTACCGTGGAGGACGTCATCGAGGAGATTTTAGGCGATCTCTACGACGAGCACGAGATCAAGGAAAACAAGAGAATCCGCAAGATGGACCATGGGCAGTACCTGCTTGCCGCGGACATATCCCTCCATCAACTGAACGAGGCCTTGGGTATCCGCCTTCCCTCCCACCGGTACGCGAAGACCTTAGGGGGATTCCTCGTTGACTACATGGATCACATTCCGGGGCGCGGTGAGGAGGTTATTCTCAGGACGGGGAGGTTCATTATCGAGACTATCGAGAAGAACAGGATTCTGTGGGTCCGCTACATTCCGGCCAAGCAGGAACATCCGGCCCACTCGTAGGCTGCGCCGGCCGGGGACCGTTACTTCCCGGGGACCGGGTATTCCTCACCATGATAGTAAACCTTGAGCCCCTCTCCCGTCCGATAGACAGCCATTCCGTCGAGAAATCCGGGAAAGCCCGCCGCTTCGTGGGGTAGCTCGAGGAAGTACTCCCTCAGTATCATAATAGTCCAGTCGTGGGTTATCATGGCCGCATTATTTCGAGCCTGCGCGAGGGTGCCCGCGATGTATCCGAAGATGATTTCCGCCGCCTCCGGAAGAGACAGGAGGGATTCTCCGGGGAGATTCCCGTCGAACCACGCCCTCAGGAACCCCGACAGTCCATAGTCCCGGACCATACCGGGGATCGTATCGAAACCGCCCCGCACATAGGGTCCGCCGAGCTCGTCCGCGGCCCCGGCGGTCTGAGCCTCCCCTCCGGACTCCCGGATACCCCGGACAATCCCCTCGGCCGTCTGCCTGCACCGCTCCACGGGACTATGATAGAGCGTCATTGGAGTCAAATCGGCGAGACCTCTCCCGAATTCGACGGAGTCCGTCTTTCCCTTTTCGGTCAGAAGAGCATCTAGGGGGTTTTTGAGATTACGCACCGAAAACCGTTCCGCATGCCTCAAGACGAGGGCCACCGGCTTTCTTTCGGCGAGAAAATCGATATCGAAACCGGTTTCGAAGGAGGTTGTGCCGCTCACAGCATCAATTCTCCCTTCGCCAGGACCGTCGTCACTTCTCCCTCCGGACCGGTCACCGTGACCGTCGGCTCGGTTACCAGTCCGTCCAAATGGATCAAGGCCGGGGCGTCCTCGTCGTAGTTGTGTCCGATTGCCAGATGGCAGGTCCGGTAGACTTTCTCGTCGATGAGCATGCTCCCGACGATCTCCGCGGCCGGGTTCAGCCCGATTCCGAGCTCTCCGATATTGCGAGCGTTTCGCGCGTAGAGCTCCCCCTGATCGGGATTGAGGCGCCCCTCCCGCCGGAAGCGCCGGGCGAGGTTTTCCCCCTCCGTTAGGGAGTGGTCCAGCGATTTCGCCTCGTCCCCGCCTTCGATCGATACAACATACCCGTCCTCTACCTTCGCCCGAATAGGTTCCTCAATCACCTGGACCCCGTTGTGGAGACTGATACTCCCGTCGAAGACGATCATGCCCTCGGATGTTCCCACCACCGGGGAGATGAAGGTCTCCCCCGCGGGGAGGTTTCCTCCCCTGCCCGGCGTCGAAAAGTCCCCGTCGTCCACAAAGGACTCTCGGCCTTCGATGCCGATAACTAAGTCGGTCCCGGCGGGACTGGTTATCCGGACCGATATCCCCGCATCGAGCACCCGTGCGGCCGCGGCGCACTCCCTGCGCATCCGCGGGTAGTCCACGGGTACGGTTTTGATAAACTGATCGACTGTTATGTTCGGCGACCAGAAGCTTCTCAAGGCTTTCGTCCCGAACAGGTGATAATGAAAGAGGCTCGTATACTCTTTACCCCCGTACTCGTAGGGTTTGTCGATCCCCCTCTCGTCCTTGCCGAGCTTTTCGGCGCTCATGGAGATGAAGACGTCGGGAAGGGTATCCACCGCGGCGTAGACCGAGGGATCGGCAAAATCGAGCTGGGTTTTCACCGGTTGATAGATGATGAGCGGCTCCGCTCCGAGGGCGACGGCGGCGTCGAAGAGGGCCTGGGAAATAGCACTCACATCGGGGTCGGGATTGGTGGCGATAAGGACCCTCTCCGAGGGTTTGAGTTTCAGCACCTCACCGCAGGCAACCGCCGCGGCTTCTTCGAGCCGTCTCAGATCGGCAAACTGTCCGAACCGGGTATTGTCGAGTCGATTTTCCATACCGAGAGAGTAGATGACAAGCCGGGGGAGCGTCAACGGCCGGTCTCATTGACGAGGGGGGACCTCTCCGCTATCATGCCGCTATGAGCAGCTATAACTTTACCGAAATAGAAAAAAAGTGGCAGAAATACTGGGAAGATAAGAAAATATTCAGAGCCGCCGAAGATCCCGCCGTTTCGAAAGATCGGAGACGCTATATTTTAGACATGTTCCCCTACCCCTCCTCGGCGGGGCTCCACGTGGGTCATCCCGAGGGGTATACCGCAACCGACATCTACTGCCGGTTCCTCCGGATGAACGGCTGCAACGTCCTCCATCCCATGGGGTTCGACGCCTTCGGGCTTCCGGCGGAGAACTATGCCATCAAAACGGGAACCCATCCGAGGATCTCCACCGAAGAAAATATCGCCCGTTTCCGGAAGCAGATAAAGGCCTTAGGCTTCTCCTACGACTGGGACCGGGAGATCTCCACACATAAGCCGGATTACTATAAGTGGACACAGTGGATATTCCTGAAGCTGTTCGAAAAGGGTCTTGCCTACGAGGCGACCATGCCCATCAACTGGTGTCCCTCGTGTAAGACCGGTCTCGCCAACGAGGAGGTCAATGCCGGACGGTGCGAGCGGTGCGGCGAAGAGGTAACCCGTAAGGATATACGCCAGTGGATGCTCAAGATTACCGAGTACGCCGAGGAGCTCCTGAGCGGCCTGGACGATCTCGACTGGTCCGACGCCATTAAAACCATGCAGCGCAACTGGATAGGAAAGAGCGTCGGCGCCAATGTTCTCTTCCGCCTCGAGAACGGGGAAGACCGGATAGAGGTCTACACCACCCGTCCGGACACCCTCTTCGGAGCAACCTACATGGTCCTCGCCCCGGAACACCCCCTTGTCGAAAAGATTACCACCGGTACCCACAAAAACGCGGTGGAAGATTACCGGGAAGAAGCGCGGAAGAAATCGGACCTCGAACGGACCGACCTCGCCAAAGAGAAGACCGGAGTCTTCACCGGGGCCTGCGCAATCAATCCGGTGAAC
>CAZXMO010000008.1:25548-70190 GCA_964641125.1 uncultured Spirochaetales bacterium | reverse complement strand
CGACCCTGACCAAGATAGGCAAGCTCTTCGGCATCCATCCCTTAGTCCTCGAGGAAGTGGAAGTCATGTTCGACCGGATGGAGGAAGAGATTCTCTCCGACCGAATGAACCGCCCGGCGGAAGATCTCCACAACATTGGGAAGCAGGTTGCCGAGCTCAGGCGGGCGATCCTCCCCTGTAGGGAGGTCGTCTACTCCCTCCAGAAGACCGACCTTGCCCTTATCAGCGAATCCACCCGCATCTACTACCGGGACATCTACGATCATGTCTTTCGTATTATAGATACTCAGGAGATTATCCGGGAGAAACTCGGAAGTCTCTTCTCGGTGTACACCGCCAACGTGAGCAACCGGATGAACTCGGTCATGAAAATACTTACCATCATCTCCACGACTTTCATCCCCCTCACCTTCATCGCGGGAATCTACGGCATGAACTTCGTTCATATGCCCGAGCTGAGTTCTCCCTACGGCTATCCTATTACCTTAGGCGCCATGGGACTGACCGCGGTCGGAATGATCTTTTTTTTCCGGCACAAGGGATGGTTCAGATAGGGCCGGCTACATTCTGAAGATCAGGGTGATAATCTCCTGGTCCTTCTTCCCGTTACTGCGGACCTGGCAGTCGAAAAACATACCTAAAGACCGGCATCGCTCGGTAAGGAAGGAGATGTAGGAGAGCCCCAGCTCGGCTCCCGCGTCTTCTCCGAGCTCCTCGTAGAGATCTTCCAGACTCCGCTCGCCCCTCGGATGCCGGGACTCCCGTTCCAGAAAGCGGCCCAATTCTTCGCTCCGCCCCTGAGAGTTGAAGATGGACACCTCGAAGCGGCTCTTTGCGCCGTTCTTTCCGGAGCTCCCCGGGTAACCCTGACGGATCCGCCATACCACATGGATGCGGGCATCGGTTCGTGCAAGCCGGGCCAGGAGATTGTTCCGTACCATGCGGTTTCTGAGCCCCGTATCGATCTTGTAGTTCGGAACCCCGAGCTGCTCGGCAAGGCCGATCATATTCCGGTTTTGCAGGAGCATCACCAGCTCCATCAGCACCAGAGAGAGGTATTCACTTACCGCCGCTCGCTCTTCCGCGGTGGCGAGGATCCGGTAAATGTCGGTCAAGACCTCATCGAAACGGTCAAAGCTCTGGAACTGCAGGAGGCGATACCAGATCATGGGACCGATGTGATTCAAAGCATCTTCGAGCCCGCGGGAGGCGGGAGTCATTCCTTCGGGATCCCCAGGGACGATGAGCTCCCGGAACCGCCGCTTGAGGTAAGAGAGATTCTCCCGGTTCTGATGCAGGAAGAAGAGGATCTGGTCCTCCTCGGTATCCCCGCAGACCTCGATAGGGGCGGTCGGATTGAACCGATTCCACTCGGTTATCACCGCGGAGGCACAGAGGGCGGCGGCTATCCTGTTGTTGAGCTCGGAGAAGACAAAGCGGGTCCCTATGAGGCGGGAAATCCTCAAGAAATCGTCCCGTGCCGACAGGTAATCCTCGGCCGCTACCTCGAGCTGGGCGGCGTACCCCCTTTTGAGAAGCTGAAGGATGGAGCCCTCGGTGTACTCGGTAATCTCGATTCCCTCCCCCTTGCCCCGGAGGACCGTCTCAACGGTTCCGAGGCGCTTCCTTCTTTCCAGAAAGAACTCCCGGCCGGGATCGGTCAGAAGGATCTTCAAGGGGAGGCGGATAGTGTTGTAAGTCTCCGTCGAAGGAACCACAGATTTCATACTGCAGATTCTAAGAGGTTGTGAGAAGGGGAATAACGAAAAACTAACACAAAAATGATCCTTTCTTCATTCCGGCTAAACAATTACGCCGTTATTATATCCATGAAATCTCTCTCCAAAGGCGGCACTGTATGGAAATTGAGGTAAAAAAACTCGGATCCACGATTCACCTCCTCGCCCTCTCCGGGGAAATGGATATGTACAACTCCCATGAGCTAAAGGATACCTTCATCGAGCTCGTCTCGAACGGGATCAGAGGATTCATTCTCGACATGCAGGACCTTCAGTACATCGATTCCAGCGGAGTGAGCACCCTAATATACCTGCACACCACCGCGAAGAGGAAGAACCTCAAACTCTGGTTCGTCAACATCAAAGGATCGGTCCTCAAGGTACTGGAACTGACCAAGCTTACCAAGATCTTCCCCATCGCGGGAAGCCTGGAATCGCTCTTGGCACAGTTCAAGAAGAAACCCGCGGCGAAGGAGAACAAGGAAAAACCTCAGCTGCGCAGCTCGAACGAGAGCTATACGTAATACGAAACGAAGGTCTCCAGCGCACGGACCGCCGATCTGATGTCGTCGTACACCGGCAACCCGTTTTCCTCCATCAGCCCTACGAACTCCGAATAGTAGCTCCCCGCGTTCACCGAGACGACCATCGGCTTGTCGTACCGCTTGTAGAGCCTGACGAGATGGTTCCCCAGACTGTCGGAGTCCCGGGCGGTCTCGGGATCGGTCTTCAGGATCGACACGTGGGGGATGACCGCGACGAAGACACAGTCGATGTCATCGTCTTTCAGAAACGCCTCGATGTAGTCGGCGTAGTCGTTGTCGTCGGACATGGGAGTGATGTCGAGGAAGGAGGATTGGATGTTCACCAGCCCCGAGCTGTTGATCTCCTGAAGCCGCCTTTCCGTTTCCGGAGAGAACTTCGCCTGGACAAGGCCGGAGATCTCGTCCCCCGCCACGGTGGCCTCGAACCCGGAGTTGACCACTCCCCCCACCCGGTTTCCCTTCGGTTTCCGGCCGCAGAGCAGGGAAAAGGCCTTGATATAATCGTAGTGGTCTTCGATGTCGTCGGTGAAGATCACCCCGGCCTGGCTGCACATGGCGGTGAAGACCTCGTAGTCTCCGGACATCGACGCGGTGTGAGTGGCGGCGGCCCGCGCCCCGGTCTCGGTCCGTCCCGACTTATAGATAATCACCGGCTTCTTCATCTCCCGGGCAAGCTGGAAAAACCTGCGGCCTTCCCCGGGATCGAATCCTTCCACGTAGAGGGCGACCACCTCGATATCCTCCTTTTCTTCGAAGTAAGCCATAAGGTCGGTGATCTTGACGTCGTACTTGTTCCCGAAGCTGACTAGGGCATGAAAGAGACGGGAGTTCTGGAGGCGGTCTATCTCGCTGATGGCGAACCCCCCGCTCTGGGTCAATAGGACGGTGTTGCTGAACTCGGAGTGCTCGACCTGGAGGCGCCTCTGATCGACGAAAAAGGTGTTGACCCCCCTGTCTTCCCCGGAGGGGGCGGAGATGATACCTACGCAGTTAGGTCCGATAATCCGTAACCCCTTAGGGACCGAATGGTCGAGCTGCTCCACGTAGTCCCCGTAATCGAGATTAGCGGGAATACCGGAGATGAGGATTACGCTCTTATAGGTGTTTTCGGGGAGATTCCGGAAGAACTCCACCGAAAAGGGAGCGGGCGCGGTATAGACGATGAGCTCCACCGGCTCGGGAACATCGGAGATCTTCTTATACAGGGGATACTCCTTCCCGTCCAAGGTGACACTTCCTCCCTTGATATTCACGAAGTAGATGTCCTCCCGCCCTAGATCGTGGAGAAGCTTGGCGATCTCCACGCCGATACTCCCCTTATTTACATCGCCGGACACCCCGATGACCGCGATCCCCGAGGGATTGAAAAAACTCGTCAAGTTTTCGGTCCGAAGGGGAGGCATTTCGATCCGGCTCTCATCACTCTTCGCGAACTCGGCGTAGCCGTCCACCGCAACGAAGCGGCTGTTCGCGGTCAGCACGAAGGGGTTGATGTCGAGAGACGAAATAATGAAAGCCCGCTTCTCATCGGCTATGAAGGAATAGACGTAGGCGAGCTTGCTCAGCTTCGATGCCGCGTCGGCGATGTACTCGAGATATTCCAGGTGACCGATCTCCGCGTACCGGTGCCGGATCTTGAGGCTCTGAAGGACTTCGAGGGCGTCCCCGTACTCGAAGGGCGGCGCAAAGAGGTTCGCCGGATCGTAGTACTCGGCAAAGAACTCCGCGTCGTCCCCTCCCTTGCTCAAGGTGAGAATCGGGCCGAAGGCGAGGTCTTGCTTGACTCCGATAAGGATCTCGTAGCCTAGGGCCGGTTTGAAGGGGATGAACTCCGCGAGGAGGAAACCGTGGACGGAGGGTTTCTCGTCTTCAGGGAAGTTCTCGAAAATCCGTTTTTCCATCTGCTCGAGGAGGAAACGGATAAAGAGTGGGTTGCCGTTGTCTGTAATCTCGATCCCCCCCATCTTTTGCTTATGGGCGATCTCTTCGCTTACCACCTTGAGGACGATCTTCTCGCCAAACTCTCCAATCATCGCCTCGTCCACTTCCTCGGGGTTTCGAATAAACCGGAACCGGGGAACGGTGAGCTCCAAAGCCGAGAGAATTCCGTACACCTCGAACTCGAAGAGGGTACGCCGCCCCTCCTCCTCCGCGCCGGCTAAAATTGCATCGATCTTTTGTATTTGATCGGCCTCAAGCATGGTTGGTTCTCCTTCGTTCTTGTTATACTATACAGAGTAATTTGCTAAGGGTAAATCATGTGAAGAGTCCCAAAGACCGGGGTACGGCCCCGATAACACTGTTCTGTTCCTTTCTCCCCGTCGCCCTCCTGCTCCTTTCCACCTGTTCCCGGGAAGGCCCCATTTTGGCCGGAGTCCTCCTGCCGCGGACCGGGGGTGACGAGGACACCGCCTTCTCCGAGCTCCTCGAGCAAATTGACACCCCCGGACAAACAGGATATGGTTTGATACGAATAAATCCCCAAAATATAGGACGGACAGGATGAACTATTTCAGCGCACTCCCTTTCAGCAGGAAAGTAGAACAGCTCGGCACATGCCGACTGGTTGAACGGACCGATTTTTCCGGAACGGACAAACTTAAGGGGAAGAAGATCGTTATCGTCGGCTGCGGAGCCCAGGGGCTCAATCAGGGCCTTAATCTCCGGGACAGCGGCCTCGATGTCTCCTACGCTCTCCGCAAGGAAGCTATTGCCGGAAAGCGGCAGTCCTATATCAACGCTACCGAAAACGGCTTTCCCGTGGACACCATCGAAAAGATGATTCCTAAGGCCGACCTTGTGGCCAATCTGACACCGGACAAGCAGCACACCACGGTCGTCGGCTCGGTTATGCCGCTGATGAAAAAGGGCGCGGTCTTGAGTTACTCCCACGGTTTTAACATCGTCGAAGAAGGAATGAACATCCGGGACGACATCACCGTAATCATGGTGGCCCCTAAGGCCCCCGGATCCGAAGTCCGGGAAGAGTACAAGCGGGGATTCGGGGTCCCCACCCTTATAGCAGTTCATCCCGAGAACGACCCCGGCGGGGACGGAATCGAATACGCCAAGGGTTACGCCGCCGGGACCGGAGGCGACCGGGCGGGGGTTTTGTACTCCTCCTTCGTCGCCGAGGTGAAATCGGACCTGATGGGAGAGCAGACCATCCTGTGCGGAATGCTCCAGACCGGATCGCTGGTATGCTTCGACCGGATGGTGGAGATCGGGATCGATCCCGGATACGCCGCCGGGCTCGTCCAGTTCGGGTGGGAAACCATAACCGAGGCCATGAAGCTCGGCGGGATCACCCACATGATGGACAGGCTGACCAATCCGGCCAAGGTCCGGGCTTTTCACCTGGCCGAAGAGCTCAAAACCATCATGACGCCGCTGTACCGGAAACACATGGACGATATCCTGGAAGGGACCTTCTCCGCGACGATGAGGGAAGACTGGAAGAACGACGACAAGGACCTCCTCGGCTGGCGGAAGGAGACGGGAGAGACCGCTTTCGAGAAGACTCCCGCGGCGTCCGGAAAGATAGACGAGCAGGAGTTCTTCGACAGCGGCCTCCTCATGGTTGCTATGATCAAAGCGGGAGTCGAGCTCGCATTCGAGACCATGGTGGCTTCGGGGATCAAGGAGGAATCGGCCTATTATGAGAGTCTCCACGAAACCCCGCTCATCGCGAACCTGATAGCCCGGAAAAAGCTCTACGAGATGAACCGGATCATCTCCGATACCGCCGAATACGGGTGCTACCTCTTCGCCGATGCCTGTGTACCCCTCCTGGAACGGGACTTTATGAAGAAAGTCGACACCGAGGTGATCGGTAAGCCCTATAGGGACGGGAAAAACGGAGTCGGCAACGCCGATCTCATCGCGGTGAACGAAAAGATCCGCAGCCATCCCATCGAGCAGGTCGGAAAGAAGCTCAGACGCTTCATGACCGGGATGAAGTCTATTCGGTAATCCGGCCGGTGTATCCCCCCGCGGGATGGGAGACGAACTCGAGCCGCCGGGTGACGGAGGAAATCTCTTCCCTCGGATCGTGAGTAACGTAGAGGAGGAGGGTCCTTCCCAAAGAGGCGATACGGTCGAGAAGCGACAGGACCTGACTCCGGTGACGGTCGTCGAGTCCCTGACAGGGCTCATCGGCGATCAGTATCTTCGGCTCCTTGATCATCCCCCGGGCTATGAGGACCATGCGCTGCTCTCCGAAGCTTAAAGTAGAAAACCGTTCGTCTCCGCGTCCTTCGAGGCCTATATTCTCGAGCCATTCACCCGCCCGCCGCTTCTCGTATCCCGAGGGCTCCCGGTAGAGCCCGATGGAATCATGATATCCTGAGAGGATTACCTCTTCGAGGGTGGCATACACCGAATAGGAGAGCTGCAGGTCTCCGGAGACGAAGCCGATGAGTTTCTTTATGTCCCACACCGATTCGCCGCTTCCCCGGCTCACCCCGAGGAAAGAAAAATTCTGGTTGTACACCTTCGGGCTGTCGGCGTTTACCATGGCGAGGAGGGTGGACTTGCCGGCCCCGTTCGGCCCGTGAATCATCCACTGCTCTCCCCAGAGCACGGTCCAGTTTAAGTCGGTGATGACCGGGGTGTCCCCGTACCGCACCGACACGTTTTTCAGTTCCAGTATCTCCCGCCCCGGCTCGAAGTCCCCGCCGGTGCTTAGAGCGCCGCCCGGCGGCTGAGGAGAAGGGAATTCGTCCGGAACCGGGAGCAGGGCCCGGGCCGCTGAAGCGGGACTTCCGCGATAGGCAACCCTCCCCCCTTCCAAGACGAGAAGCTTATCGGCGGTTCGAGGTATTTCTTCGGATCTTCCCGATATGAGAACGTATCCGGTACCCTCTTCCTTCAGGGTGTCCATCACCTCCTTAAGCCCGTCCCGTGCCCCCGCATCGAGGCCGTCGAAGGGATCGTCCAGGACAAGGAGGAAAATTCCCTTCCGGAGGGCGTCCACCAAAAGCACCTTGCGGAGCTCCCCGGTGGAGAGGAACTTGAGCCCCCGGTCGAGGAGGTGGGTTATCCTGAAGCGGAGGATGAGCCGTTCCAGGAGTTTAGGGTCCCCGGGAACACCGGCCGCGAAGAGGTCCCGGGGACTCCGGCCGGGGTCCGTATCCCCATGGCCGAACCAGGTCCCATCGGACCGTCTCTCCTCTTCGAGGAGTGATTCCTGGAGCTCGAAGCTCACGTACCCGATCGAATCGGGAAACCGGCCCGGGCCGCGGCAGACGATACTCCCGGTGCTCGGGACGAGGCTTCCCGTAATAATTTGTCCAAGAAGGGACTTACCCGAACCGTTCGGTCCGTAGATGATCCAGTTCTCCCCTTCCCGAATTTCCAGGGAGATATCTTCGAGGAGGGTCCGGCCTCCTACCTTGAGGCTTACATTGTCGAGCTCGAGGAGATTCATTTTCCGGGAGTGTATCAAGTCATCCGAGACGGGGCAAGCTGACGCCCGCCGTCGTTCCCTCTACGATGTCAATCTCCGCGGGAGGGGAGCATAAAAATTCCGTCCCAACCGGCGGGCGGAGGTGTTTTTACGTACTTCTGACACCTCTTCGCATACAGCGCCGCGGGTCCGTCCCCTTTCCGCCGTTTGAGGACCTCGAGAAATTTCGCGTGGGCCTCGGCCCATCGTTTCTTCTCGAAGAGGCCTAAGGCTTCGGTAAAGAGGGCGAAGGTTTCGGCGTTCTCCCGGTGCTCCTCGAGGGTAAGGACCTCGTAGATACGGAAGCTGTTCCCCTCCTCCCGGACCCGGTCCAAGGGGCGGGCTCCGGCGCTCCCGGATAGATTCCTCACGGTGTTCTCGCAGGCGAGTATCCGGGTCCCGTATTCCTCATTCAAACCGAGGAGCTTTTTGGAGAGCTCCGCGTCCGATCCCAAGGGCCGGTAGCCGAGGAGGCGTCTCTGTCCGGTGTATCCGACGGCCGTCTCTCCGGTATATATGCCCGCGGAGAATCGGGGGGGATCGACAACGCCGTACTCGACCCTGAGCTCCCGGGCCGCGCTCCCCTCCCCTTCGATACACGCGAGAGCGGCCCTGACACCTCGCTCGACGGTATCGCCCTCCGTCCCGGGGAGCACCGGGACTCCGAAACACCCGTCCACCCTGCGCTGCCCGGCGGCGTAGGCCATGCCTTCTTCATTTATAATCGTCGAGGCGAAACGCCTGCAGATGTAGGTGGTGGACACGGTGGTATCAACAGCTGACGGTTCTTCTTTACCGGCGGCCGGACGGACCGGAAATTCCGCGCCGCAGCTTATCAGGGTCAGCCGAGCCCGCCGGACCCCCGTGGCCGCGCGGCGGGGGTTCCGGATCATCCGGGCGAGTCCCTTCGGGGGAATACGCTCAGCGAAGAGATCCCGGAAAAACCGCTTGATTTTAAGCTTCTGGCCGCTTCGGACCGTTGCCGAAAGGAGGTAGGTCGCGAGGAAAGCCGCAGCGGGAATCTGTCCCGCCGAAAAGGTACCGGTCAGGAGGGAGATATACCACGCTCCCCCCAGTACGATCCCGGTCCCGATGAAGCCTACAGGCCAACCTACGGCGGGACGGGTAAATACGATAAGAACCGTGATCAGATAGCCCCCTATCAGTCCGGTCAGGGTCTGCTGCAGAAATACAGCGGCCTCGGTACGTTCGAAAAACCGTAGAAATATCGATCCTCCCGGGGAGATCCCGAAGCCGCCTATCGCTTCGGTTAGCCGGGTGTCGAAAAACTGCTGAACCCATCCCGAAAAGGGCGAAAACCACAGGGCCGCTCCTACTGCGCACCCGGCCAAGGGGAAGAGGAAAAAGAACCACACTCTGCGTGTCATGCGTACCTTCCTGTACTCCCAATCATGGTGAAAGGCGGGCTGAATTTCAAGCGCTTTTCCGGGTCCGCGGAGAATACCGAAGATTGCTAGCCCCGGAAACCCTCCGCTATGTCCTCGAACCGGGGCAGACACATAAGGTAGAACCGCTTCCACCCCTCGCAGAGCACGCTGACCGTGCCGCCTCTTTCGGCCGCCTCGGCGGCCGGGGACGCCGTGGGAAGACCCATTCCCGGGCGATGCTTGAGGCAGTCTCCGGCACACAGAGAGAGATACTCGCACACTCCGCACTCGGAGGACCACTCCGACTTGCGCCGGGCAAACCTCCGGTACGTCGATGAGGACCGCAGGTCGACAAGGGAGTCGGAGCGGATGTTCCCCAGTTTGCGGCCGGGATCGACGAAGAAATCGCAGGGGTACACGTCGCCGTTGTGCTCGACCACGAAATAATCGCTGCAACTCCGGCCCATGCTGCAAAGGGCCGCCGGATGTCCCGCCAGCCGGTTGACCACCGCGTCGAAATTGCGTATGGAAACGCGGGGCACGTCCCGGGGGTACCATCGATCGAAGAGGCGGACCAAAAAATCCCCCCACTCCGCTCCGGCAATGCTCCAGGGAAGAGGCGAGCCGTCCGGAGCGGACTCGACACAGGGGATGTACTGATGGTGCCGGATACCGAGCTCTTTCAGATGATCATACACTCTCTCGGGAGCGTCTATGTTCGCCCGGGAGACCAGCACGAGGCCGTTGAACTGTACCCCATGCCGCTCGAGACACTCGATTCCGGCGAGGACCCGGTCGTAGCTCCCTCCGCCCGCACCGACGGCGGTCCGGTAGCGGTCGTGTATCTCCTTATCCCCGTCGATACTTACCCCCACGAGAAACTTGAACCGGGCGAGGTGCTCGGCAAGCTCGTCGTCGATGAGAGTGCCGTTGGTCTGCAGGCCGTTCGCGACCTTACTCCCCGGTCTACCGTACCTCCTCTGCAGTTCGGTGACTTTACGAAAGAACTCCGTCCCCATAAGGGTCGGCTCACCCCCCTGCCATCCGAAGCTGTACACCGGCTGGCTCGTCGCCATATAGGCCCGAACGAGGTCTTCGAGGACATCGCCGCTCATCCGGTGGACAGGGGTTTCGGGATAGAGGGCGTGCTTCTCGAGATAGAAACAGTAGGAGCACCGGAGATTGCAGTCCGCCGAGGCGGGTTTTATCAGGAGGGAAAAGGGTCTGTTTCTCTGTTTCGGCCTCTTCTTTTTCGCCGGCGCCTTCACTCGTTCAGAGGGCAAAGTCGTAGATCTCTCCGTCGATGACGAACCTGAAGTCCATCACCCGGGGCCACAGCGGTTCCATGAGTCCTTTCTCCCAGACGGCGAGCTTACCCCGTAAGTCCGCGACGATTTCGGGGTGCTCGGCGGCGAGGTTGCGCCGCTCGATCTTGTCGTTCTCCATATCGTAGAGGAGGGTCCGGCCAGCCTTTTCGTCGATAATGAGCTTCCACCGACCCGCCCGGACCGCCTTGTTGTACGCGGCCCTCCAGTAGAGGGCCTCGTGGGGAGGCCCCGATTCTTTTCCGGTAAGGTAGGGGATGAGGTCGATCCCGTCGTAGACCCGGTCCTCCGGAAGAGGGGCTCCCGCCGTCCGCGCGGCGGTCATGAAGAAATCGAGTAGGCTCACCGGATGATCGAAGACCTCACCCGCCGGAATAGATCCGGGCCGGCGGGCCATGGCGGGGACGTTTATTCCTCCCTCGAAGTTGGAAAATTTTCCCCCCTTCAAGGGCGCGTTCTCGGTGGCCCCGGTGTAGGTGGCCCCCCCGTTGTCGCTGGCGAAGAGGATAAGGGTATTCTCATCGAGGCCGAGGCGCGTGACGGTTTCGAGGATGCTTCCCACCGCGTCGTCTAGGGCCTTGATCATGGCGTAGTAGACCCGCTTGTTCCGGTCTTCCACATGGCTGTAGAGATCGACGTACTCTTTAGGTGCCTGAAACGGGGTATGGGGGGCCGAAAACGGCACGTAGAGGAAGAAGGGCTCCTCTCCGTGGCGGTCCAGGAATTCGTTGGCTTCCTCGGCTATCCGGAAGGTCAGATACTCCGGTTCCTCGATTACCCGGTCGTTTCGCCTGATCGCGCAGCTCCCCGTCCGCTCCTGTTTCCAGATGTGCTTGCTCGCGAAGTAATCGTGCCGGTGGTGGACGATGTCCGGATCGTCGACGGGGGAGAAGAGGGAAAAGGCCTCGTAGAAGCCGTACTGGTAATCGAATCCCCGGTTGTTCGGAACGAAGTCCTCTTCGAATCCGAGGTGCCATTTCCCGGTAATCCCGGTTGAGTAGCCGTAATTGCCCAAGAGCTCGCCTAGGGTAATCTCCGATGGAGGGAGACCTTGTTTTTCCACCTGCGACTTCCGGGGAGTTCCCCGGTTCTCCGTAAGGAACCATCCCCCGGTGTCGATGAAATGCTCCACCACGAAGAGCTCGAGCCGGTTCCGACCGTACCGGTTCTGGGGCTGCACCTCGTAACCGTAACGCTGCTGATATCTGCCGGTGATCATTCCCGCCCGTGAGGGGCTGCAGATCGGAGAGGTGCAGTATGCCTCGGTAAAAGTCACCCCGTCGTATCCGATGGAATCCATATTTGGCGTATCCACGGCGGTCCCCCCGTAGAGGGATATATCGGTCTTTCCCAGATCGTCGGCGGTTATGAGGAGGATGTTCACCGGAGGCTCTTCGGTCCGGAGAGGGGCCCCGCTGATCTCACTCAAGAAATTCTGCTTATACAGGATCTTCTCCCGATCGAACTCGAAATCCCATCTCCGGGTAGAGAGGGGAAACAGTCCGAAGGCGAGGAGCCCCGCGGCGGCGGCGAGGACCGGAATGAGGATCTTCCATTTACGAGACAGCTTGGATTTCATTGTTTTTTTATACGAAGGGACCTTGGAAAGGTCAAGGGGAATGGAATATACTCAATGTAAATATGCTCTACGAAATTAAAGAGGTCAAGCAGCACCCCGGGGAGCCGAAAAAGCGGTGGTTCACCGACGAGTACTACGATCTGTTCGTATGGTACGACGATCAGGAACAGATAAGCTCTTTCCAGCTGACCTACGACAAGGGACACGACGAACGGGCCCTCACCTGGACCCGGAAAGGAGGTTTTCAGCACACCGGAGTGGACACGGGGGAAGATTCTCCCGTCGAGAGCCGGACCCCCGTGCTGGTTACCGACGGGGCCTTCGACAGTACCGCCGAAGCCGAGCGGTTCAAACGGGAGAGCGAAGAAATAGAGCCCCAGGCCGCACGATTCGTCTACTCCCGGCTCCTCCGTTACCCGCCGCAAAAACCGCTGAAGAGATTTTCATAACCCCAATTATGGGATACACTTCGGAATAGAATGTAAAGGAGGCTTGAAATGAAACGAATTGCCCTTATTATAGTTGCCGTTACTCTCGTTACCGGATCGGTTTTCGCGGTCGATAAATACGCCGAGGACATGGTGGAGTATTCCGATCTCGGCGGCAAGATGGAACAGGCTATGATGGTCCTCATGCAGCATATGATGGAACCCAAGGTTCAGGAAGCAATGGAGCGTATGGAATAATATTATGGGATTCTACAACACCGAGAACTGGCCTGAAAAATCTAACTATTACCGCTTTCCCTGGTCCAACAACGACAATCCGATCTCCTGGCTGGAGATTACCGACGTGTGCAACATCTACTGCAAGGGGTGCTACCGGAAGAACGTAAGCGGGCACCGTGATCTGGAGGTCCTCAAGGAAGAGGTCGACTTCTTCAAGCGGGTCAGGAATACCGACGGGATCAGCATCGCCGGCGGAGAACCCCTGGTCTATCCCCACATCGTGGAGCTCGTGGAGTACATCGCGAGCCGGGGTATCAAACCGGTCATCATCTCCAACACCTACGCCCTTAACCGGGAGAACTGCAGAGACCTCTACAAAGCGGGACTCTACGGGATCACCTGTCACATCGATATGCTCCAGGACCGGCCCGACGTTTCCGAAGGAAGCACCGAGCTCGATATCATGGCTCTCAGACAGGAGAAGGCGGACCTCCTCTACGACGTGACCCGGGGAAACATGAATGTGGTGATGAACTCCACAGTCTACCACGAGAACTTCCAGTATCTTCCGCATATCGTTAAATGGGCCCGGAATAATGTCCGCAAGGTCCACGGTCTGGTCTTTATCTGCTACCGGGGAATCCCCATCAAAGAAGGGGTATCCTGGGACGTGGAAGGGTTGCAGAGTAATCCGGGCACGGAGATAAAGGAAAACATCCAGTATACCGAAGCCGATGTAAGCCAGATCGATATAACCTCGGTGGACATCTACAATCTGCTGAAGGACAACTTCGGTGAGACCTACGAACCGGCGGCCTATTTGGGCGGGACCGGACACATTCTCGACTATAAGTGGTGGGCTGCTGTTCAAGTGATGGAGCAAAACGGCCGGGTCTACGGCTGTGTGGGTCCCAAGACCATGGAGTTTCTCCAGTCCCAGAACCACAGGAAGAAGGGAACCTACTTCGCCTATATGCGTAAGAACAGCCTCCCCCGGATCGCCATGCAGCTCACCGGCCTGGTCGGGGACAAGCGAATGCGCCCGGTCAGGAGAAAGATGCTTCCGAAGCTGTTCAACCCGGTCATGTGGTTCCGCCCCATCTACACCCAGACCGTCGGCATCGTCCAAGCCCCCGACATGATGGATAACGGTATGTCCAGCATGTGCGAGAGCTGTCCCGATATGTGCGTGTGGGAGGGGAACCTCGTCAACTCCTGCCGCCTCGACGAGTACCGGAAGTACGGCCGGCTGATGAACGCCATTGTCCATACCGACAAGAAAGAGAGCGATAAACGGGAGGAACCCGCTGAAGCGCCTTAAGCCGACTGAGTTCTTCCGGGGCTTACGGAACATACTGAAACAGGAACCTAAGATACCTCCGGGACTCGAGGACAATCCGGTCCTCGAGCTCCTCATGAAGAGGCGTTCGGTGAGGAGCTTCTTAGACCGCCCGGTCCCCGACGATATATTCGACGCGATTATCGAGGCCGGTCGGCTCGCTCCGAGCGGGGTGAACCTCCAGACATGGAGCTTCGCCTGCTTCGACCGCGCCTCCTGGAAAGGTACCTTCGGCACGGGACTCCCCTTCTCAGCCCCCCGGGCTATTATGATCTTAGGAGACATTCACCGGGTGCGTCTCGCCGTCAAAGAATTTCCCCATAGGCCCTTGGTCGAATACACCCTGGCGGTGACCAACGCGGGCATCGCCGCCTATGCCATGAATATAGCCGCCGAAGCTTTAGGGGTGGCCTCGGTGATGCTCTCCGACACCGGAAGGTCCGGATTCTACGACGCCTCCTTTATCAAAGGTAAGCTCGCCCTTCCCGAAGGGGTCTTTCCCCTGACCACCCTCGTCCTCGGGTATCCCAAGCGGACGCCCAATGCAATGCCCCCGAAGCTTCCCACCGAGACCATAACCTTTACCGGGAAGTACCGGGAGCCGGAACCGGAAGTACTCGAATCCTGGATGGAACAGATGAAAGCGGGGTACCGGGCCCTCAAGATAACGGGGTCCTTTCAGAAGCAGCTCGATCACTACCGCTCGAAGCTCAACGGAGCCGAAGAAGGGCTCGAGAAAATCATTTTCTACCGCCGAGGCGCCGATTAGGGAAACGATGAGACCGGCACAAAAATTTAACCTTGCGTCCTCTACCTATCCGAGGTATAAAAGATCGAGGAGGTGTTATGAGTGTTGAAAAGACTCTCGCGCTTATAAAGCCCGGCATCCTTCAGCGACGGATAGTCGGAGAGGTCGTATCGAGAATCGAACGGAAAGGATTCAAGATTACCGCGATGAAGATATTTCGGTTTACCGAAGAGCTCGCCGAAGAGCACTACGCCGAACACAAGGGAAAGTATTTCTTTTCACAACTGATCGAGTACATGACCTCCGCTCCCTGCATAGCCATGATTTTGGAACGGGAAAACGCGGTCGCGGCAATGAGAAAGATGGCGGGTCCTACCTCACCCGATGAGGCCCCTCCGGGGACAATACGAGGAGACTACGGTATGGAAACCCGGAAGAACATCCTCCATGCATCCGACAGTATCGAGAGCGCGAAGCGGGAGATAGATCTTTTTTTCACTGAAGAGGAACACCATGAATACGAGGACCCCAACGCCGAATGGTTCTGACGATCTGCCCCGGTGGGATCTGAATCCCATCTATCCCGGCTTCGACTCCGCGAAATACCGGAAAGATATCGCCGAGCTCACCCGACTCCTCGAGGAGGCCGGCAAGGCGGTAGACCGGCTTTTAAGGACCAAGAATGGGAAGGACCTCGCCACGTGCATCGGGGTCTTCAACCTCGTCTACGATTATCACGAAGAGCTCGAGGATTTTGCCTATTCGGTCTACTCCACCGACACCAATAACCACCGGGCATTGCAGGAACTGAACAAGCTCGAGGAGATGATGGTCCGATTCCACACCGACCGGGTCCGTTTCCGCTCGGCCCTCGCCGAGGTGCCGGGTCCGCCCGAGGATTACCGGTTTTTTCTCGAAGAAGAGCTCCTCCTCGCGGGCAAACAGATGACACCTAAGGAGGAATCCCTGGCCGCCGACCTTTCCCGGGCGGGGGGGGATGCGTGGGGACGGCTCCAGGAGAGCGTGAGCTCCCGTCTGACCGCCGCGTGGGACGAGGAAGGCGGCGGGACCAAGACCGTAACCGAGCTCAGGGAGCTCGCCTATCACCCCGACCGGAAGGTCCGGAAAAGGGCGTACGAAAAAGAGCTCGAATGCTGGAAGCGGATGGAGATCCCCTTGAGCTTCGCCCTGAACGGAGTCAAGGGCTTTTCGACAATCCTGAACGGCCGCCGCTCCTACGAGGACACCCTCGAGCGGTCGATTCTCCAGTCCCGGATAACCCGCGGAAGTCTGGATTGTCTTCTCGAGGTGATGGAGGAATCGCTGCCTATGTTCCGGGGATACTTGAAGAGCAAGGCATCACGCCTCGGCCTCGAGCGTTTGAGCTTCTACGACATCTTCGCTCCGGTAGGAAAAGATAGCGGGAGCCGGCCGTTTTCAGAGGCCCGGAAGATCATCGTTTCCGCCTTCAGTGAGTTCTCTCCCGACCTGGCCCGGTTCGCCGACGACGCCTTCGAGAACTCCTGGATAGACGCCGAACCCCGGGAGGGTAAGGTCGGCGGGGCCTACTGCATCAGCTTTCCCCTGGCCAAGGCCAGCAGGGTCTTCCAGAACTACAGCGGAAGCTTCAACTCGGTCACCACCTTAGCCCACGAGCTCGGCCACGCCTATCATCACCATCTCCTGACCGAAACACCCGCCCTGTTAAGACACTATCCGATGACCCTCGCCGAGACGGCATCCATCTTCGCGGAGACCCTCATCATCGACTCCACGATCCAGCGGCTCGAGGAGTCGGGACGGGACGCGGTGCTCGAAACCTTTCTCCAGGGCGCGACCCAGGTGATCGTGGACATCTACTCCCGGTTCACCTTCGAAAAAGCGGTCTTCGAGCGGCGGAAATCGGGGGACCTCTCCGCCGAGGAGTACTGCGGGCTCATGCTGGATGCCCAGAAAGAGGCCTACGGGGACGCTTTGAACCACGACGAGCTTCATCCTTACATGTGGGCGGTCAAGGGACATTATTACAATCAGGATCTCGCCTTTTACAACTTTCCCTACGCCTTCGGGCTCCTCTTCGGTCTCGGACTCTACGCACGCTACCGGGAAGAGGGAAGCTCCTTCGCCGGCACCTACACCGAGGTGCTGAAGATGACCGGGAGCGCACCCGCGGCGAGAGTTGCGGCATACGCGGGCTTTTCCATCGAGGAAAAAGGGTTCTGGCGCTCGGGAATCGAGGCTATTCGGACGAAGATCGATCAGTTTGCCGCTTCCTGAGCTTCCAATTCCAGGAGAGGCTCAATATAGACGGAAGCACGAAGAGGGTTCCCACGGCCGCGGTGAACAGCGCCAGCGCCACGAGGAGGCCGAAGTAGATTATAGGCTTGAAACTCGCGAAGGTGAGGACCAAGAGCCCTCCGATGATCGACGAGGTCGTAATGATGATCGGCCTTCCCGCGATGCGCAGGGTATGAAAGAGGATCTGCCCGATATCCTCGGGATGGACCTTGGCCTGTTCCCGAAACCTTAGGAGAAAGTGGATCGAGTTGTCCACTCCCACTCCGATGACCACAATGGAGAACATCACCGTAGTCATGTCCATGGGGATCCCTAAAATCACCATGAGAATGAAGTTCAAGAGTATCCCCGTGACCAGGGGTACCAGCGAGACGATTCCGTAACGGAGGGAACGGAAGGCTATAGTAGTCAGGATAAAAACGAAGAGCATCGACAGGACCATGGTCAGCTGCTGGTCCCGCTGGATCAGATCCGACACCGAGACCACCTTCAAGGTCACTCCCCACATCGCCGGGTCCCATTCGGCCCGAAGGCCGGCGTCCATTTCCGCCCGGACATTCTTCATCATCCTCTTGAGGGAGATATCCCCGCTCAAGGTCTCGGTTTCGTGGTTGTAACACCATACGATTATATCCATCCGGGAGAAATCCTCGTCGGCCAAAGTCCCGATCATGTTCTTGAACTCCGGCTCATCGCCTAGAGCCCTGATATAGCGGGACAGGAGGAGGATAAGGGGCCTCGATTCGGGAATCTTCCTCTCCCCCGTCATGACGTAGTTCAGGTGGCGGAGGTAGGCTGTAAAGGAGTAGATCTTGGTTATGTCCGGGTCCTCGATGATTCGGTCCTCGAAGGCGGCTAACTGCCGGAGAACCTCCCTGTCGAGGAAATAGTTCTTCTCACCTTCCGGTGCGGTCACGGTGATAGTGAACTGATCGAATCCCTTGAGCTCCCGGTAGATCGAGTTCGTATCTTGAACTATCTCTTCCCGTTTGGGAAAGTAGTCGATGACGAAGGTTTGATACTGAAGCCCGCTCCTGCTTATGAAGAACCCCGCGATAATGGCGATGAAGAATCCGAGAATCCACCATCGACGGCGGAGTACGAAGCAGCTTATCTTTCCCATAACGTTGGCGATGTGTCCCTCTAGAACGTTCGACTTCTGCTTCCGCGTCGGAGGCCGCATATGGGTGAGCATCGCCGGCAGGAAGAAAAAGGAGAGCACGGCGCAGGTAACGACTCCGAAGCTCGTGGCGATCCCGAACTCCCGGGTCGGCTCGAGGGCGGTGGCGAGGAGGCTCAAGAACCCGATCACCGTGGTCGCCGAGGCAAGGATCACCGTCCGGCTGGCGTGGCTCACCGCCCCCGCTATCCACAGTTTCTTTCCCCCAGCTTGCCCCTTTTCCTTTTTTCCGTTCTCCCCCTGGGCCTCCCGGTAGTATTGATTGAGTATGTGTATGGTGTATGAGCTTCCGAGAGTCAGGACCAAAGGGGGAGTACTTATACTCACCACCGAGATGGTAAAGCCGAGCAGGGCCATGAAGCCGAGACTCCACAGAGTGCCTAGACCCACAACGATCAAAGTCAGGAAGGCGGAGCGGAAGGCCCGGTAACCCAGGTAGTAGATGACGAGGATGACCAGGACCGCGAAGATCAGAAGCATCGTCAGGTCCCTGATCAGGTACTTCTTGACTGCGTCGGAGAGGACCACCCCTCCGGTAAGAGCGGTATCGAACTCTTCCTCCAGGGGAGCGGCTATCTCCCTGATCCGGTCGACGTATTCGGACTGCCGGGCGGCCTGCGTTATGGGAACGAGAACCGCAAGGGTCCTGCCGTCCTCGGCGACCACCAGATTCCGGGCGAAGGGATCGCTCAAGAGCCGTTCCTTGAAGAGCTCGAGCTCTTCCTCGCTGCGGGGGGCCCTCGCCTCGGGACCGATAGTGAGGACCTCGAGCCGCTTTCCGTCCTTCCGGAAGGTTATCATGTTGAAGGGATTGATGCTCTTATCCGAACCGGGGACCGCCTCGATTTTTTCGACGATCGAGTAGAGAAGCTGGAGCCGCTTCAAGGTAAAGGGCTCGTCCGCGGTAACCGCTAGGACCAGGTGATCGTCCTCAAGATCCTCCGAGCCGTACTTATCGATGAGGATACTTATCTCGTCCTGTTCGGAGACAAGACCGTCGACATCGGGATTGATGTCGACCTTCGTGGCGAAATAGCCGAAAAAACCGGTTGCCGCCGTGACTAAAAGGATGACGAGCCATGAGTGTCTGACGGAGAATTCGAGAAGCCGGGTGATTAGAGCATTTCGTCGGGGGGTCTTACTGTTCTGTACCACTGGATCGATCCTACAAATTCCTCCAATTGCTGTCAATTCTCCCCGGGGAGCTTTCAAATTTCGTGAATAGGGTATATAGTAGGATCCAATATCCAAGGAAGTTACTATGAAATTATCACAATATGTTTTTCTTTGTTTCGTACTGCCGATCCTGATAGCGTCGACATCCTGCGTTATACGGCAAGAGGCTCTCCTTAGGCCCGACGGTTCGGGAGCGGTGAGCTTCGACTTCAAAGTGGAGCCTTACTTCATCGATACGGCCCGGGAAATGGCCGAGCTCTCTTCCGAGGGCGGACTGCCGGAAGGGGACATCTTCAATATCCCGAAGATCCGCGAGGATTTCGCCGAAAAGGACGAGGTCGTCTTACGGGAGGTCGAATCCACCGGCACCGGACGCCTCGAAGGGTATTTCACCTTCGCGGATATAAGCAAGGTCTTCGCGAGCCAGGAAGAGCTGACCGAAGCCGGAATCATCTCCTTGACCACCTCCGGTGAAAATACGATCATGCGGGTCCGCCTGAACAAGGAGAACTACGGTCAGATTTCGACCCTGTTTCCGGTAGTGGACAATCCCTTCTTCGAGATGTTCGGGCCCCAGGAGGGAGAGGACATAACCGAAGAAGAGTACGTGGAGATGGTAGAGCTCGCCTTCGGGGAGGCAAGCGCGCGAGGTCTCAGGCGGTCGTCTATCGAGCTCAAGGTCAATGTCGAAGGTACCGTAGTCGGACAGACCGGCGGCCGGATCCAGGGAAAGAGCGTCATCTTCAAGGTACCCTTGATCAAGGTCCTCCTCTTAGACGAGCCTTTGGAGTATACGATCGTATTTCGGTAGGTCTTCCCGGGGATAGGACCGGCCGGTAAACTTTTCGAACTGGAGATAGGCCTGCTCGAGGAGCATCTCTTCTCCGTAGATAACCCGGCACCCGGCTTTTTCGGCCCGCCGAACGAGGCGTGTCTCCCGGGGAGCATAGATGATCTCGTAAATCGTTTCAGCGCCGGTAAAATCGTAAGGGGCGAAAGGATCGAGCTCTTCGCGAGGGTGCATACCGGCAGAGGTGGTCTGCACGATGAGCTCGGTATAACTCCGTGCCTCATCGATACCCTCATCGTCCAGCCTTGCCGCACGGCACCCGATATCCCGGGCGAGGGCGCGGGCCTTCTCGAGGGTCCTGTTGAGGACAATTACCTCGAGGCCCTCGGTTACGAGGGCGTACGCCGCGGCACGGGCCGCCCCCCCGGCTCCGAGGACCACCGCCCTGCGGTGTTTCCTCCCGGTACTCTCCCATATACGTTTGAGCGGCTCGAGGAACCCGGCAACGTCGTAGTTATATCCTGTCCATCCGCCGTCCCCGCGGACGACGGTGTTACAGGCGCCTACCTTCTCCACCCCGGGACCCGACCCGTCGAGGCGGGAAATAACCGCCCGCTTGTGGGGGACCGTAACACTCAGCCCTTCTACTCCGAGCTCCTGCGCCCGGTCGAGAAAGAGGGCGGGATCGTCCGTCAAAAAAGGAACGTACACGGCATCGAGCCCGAGCTCCGCGAATCCGGCGTTATGGATGAAGGGTGAGCGGGAGTGCATGACCGGATTTCCGATAATGCCGTACACCCGGGTACCTCCGCTCTGAGCCCGCACACGGTAGAGAAGGTCGAGCTCCTGAGGCGGCACATGACCCGGAGCCGCCCTGACCGGTCCCGCGGTACAGTAGCTTACGGAGGAGCCGAACCGCAGCGGAAGCACCCGTGTGGGGAATCCCCATTCCCCCATGCCGAGGAGGATTTTTTCCCGGGTTTTAAGTCTCGAACCGAGCTCCGCGGCGAGATCGAGAAGCGCGAAGAGCTCCGCGGTACTTCTCGGAGTGACGGCGATCTTGGGTATCTCGTTTTCGTTTTCGCTTAAATATCGGGCAATAGCCGTAAGGTCGGAGTCCATTCCCGTGGTATTGTGATGAGACCTGATTATTCGAGGCCCCTTCTCCGGCCCGGTCTCCGCCCCTGTCCGGACGGGGAGCTCGGCTCGGAAATCGAGCTCGAAATCGAACCAGCGGAAGCCCGAACGGGCGCACCGCCGGAAAACGGCCGCCCTCTCGGCATCCGTTCCGTCGAAAAGCCCCCCGTCACACCTCCTGCGCAGGGTCAGGATGCACGGCTTACCCAGAAGGCGGGGGAAACGGTCGAGAGAGGCCAACTCCTCGGGCTCGAGAAAATCGGCCCTCAGCTCACAGCAGTCCGCATGGTCCGCTTGAGCTTCGGCGACCTCAAGATTATCTTCGAGTCTCCGCTCGGTCAGAGACAGACAGATCATCAGAAATCGCCCCGGTAGATGTATATATCGTGGAGCGCGTCCTCGACGAAGAAGACCCGTGCGCGGACCGGAAAGGGACTGTGTTCCAGCTCGTAAACGAAACTCACTTCGTCCTGATAGTCCGGAGGTCCGAGGAGCTTCTTGACCTCCAGCCGGTCCTCGCCGAAACTGATGCCCATTACCGGGCCCTCGAAGCGATGATCGAAACGGACCTGCCACACCCGGTTCTCGAACCAGTAGAGGTAGACATGCTCGGGATAATAGAAAACCACCGTATCCTGGTTCGAGGTTTCACCCCTGAAGGGATAGAACGTCTCGGGTTCTCCGAGTTCCTCCAGAGCCGACTCCAAGGTCATACCCAGGAATCGGGCAGGCTCGGCGAAGCGGAACTCCTGCCCCCGGAGGGGAAACCCCGGGAGCAGGCAGAGCAAAAATGTGAGCACAAGCACAGGGGAATACCCTCTATGACGGGTACGCCGGCCGGAGATTCCGATCAATCTAGTCAATCAAGGCCTCCAATTCTTCGACCCGGAGGCGTACCGATTGATTATCCGGAAAGAGGGCCTGGGCCTGGGTCATGTACCGGTAAGCTTTGAGGTACTCACCGATAGCGGCGAACTCGTCGGACAGAGCGATAAGGGCGTTGGAGTTTTTCATGTTCTCGAAAAGTGCCGCCTGAAACGCCTCGATCCTCCGGTCTCGGGATTCGTAAAGGCGCCCCGCCAAATAGTGGAGGGTACTTCGAATTTGACGGTCCTGAATAAATTCGAGGCCCTCCTCTATGATGGGAAGGGCTTCGGTGCCCCGGTTGGCAAGCATGAGCCCGCGAATATAGATCAAGAGATATTCAGGATTGACCGGATTCTCTTCGTAGAGGGGGCCGGAAAGTTCCAGGGACTCGGTAACCGCTCCGGTTTCCAGGTACAGCCGGGCGGCCGCAAAACGGGCGGCCCGGGAAGAGGTGCTCCTGAGAACATCTTCCGCCAGGGGCAGGGCCTTGGCATACATCCCGGCGTTGACGGCCGTACGGAAGAGGAGCTCCCGGGTTTTCGAGCTCCCGTCTCCCGCGTCCACCGCCCTCTGGAGATACCCGACAGCGGTCTCGAGCTCCCCCGCTCCCGCGGCCGCCCGGCCCGCCGCGGCCAGGACATCGGGCAAGGCGGTTTTGCCCTCCGTGACGGGAGCGAGAACACTCAAGGCTTCACGGGGCTTGTTCATTCCCAGGAGCCTTCGGGCCTCCAGGAGGATAATCCGGCTCCGGTCCACGTCGCCGCCGAAGCGTTCCTCGATGACCTCGACGGCTTTCCGCACCTCCTCGTATCGTCCCAGGGTGCTCAATATCTCGGCCCGGGAAAACGCAAACCCCTGATTCCGGGGAAATTCTTCCGTGAGTACATCCAGCTGCTCGAGAGCCGCCTCGTACCGCTCGAGCCCGCTAAGGATTCGTGCCAGCCCGACCCGGGCCGGATAGCAGCTCTCCGCCGTAACGAGAGCATCGGTGTACAGGGAGATGGCGTCATCGAAGCGTCCCTCTTTTTCGGCGACCACACCGAGAACGTAGGAGGGGAGAACGCTTTCAACATCCTGTACCAGGGCTGATTGAGCGGCAAGTCCTCCTAAGGTCAGGATGTCGGGATCATCGCTGTTTAAGACGGCGAGGGAAGTAATGATGATTTCGAGAAAAATGTCCCAGCTCTCGAGGTAGGGTGAAAACTCCCCCCGTTCAGCATCCCTGTAGAGAGATAGGAGCTGGTCCCCTTCCTCCGGTTCTCTTACCTCGAGGGGAAAATCGATCTGAGGATAGACCAGGGTATGTATGGCCCATCCTGCAAAGGCGAGACGTTCTCCGGCTTGCGAGTTGATTGCCGGGGAACCGGAGAGTGCCTCCACCCCCTCCCGAATCGATTCGGGGGTCCCGAAGCGGATGAGTCTCCGGGCCTCGGTTACGACGGGGGGTTCTTTCTGCTGGATTTCGGTTTTCGACCCGTTCACCGCCGGAGCGCCCGGAGAGGGCGTTCCCGCGCATCCGGGGAGAATCACCGAGAGACACGCCCACGCACAGAACGCCGCCCAAAAAAGTAGCCTGACTTTCACCTTTATTTCATGTGTTCCACGATGCTTTCCCCAAACTCGCTCGTGGATACCTTGGTTGCGTTGTCCATGAGCCGGGCAAAATCGTAGGTCACGGTCTTGTCCCTGATGGCTCCCTCCATACCCCCTTCGATGAGGTCGGCCGCTTCCTTCCAGCCGAGATAGTCGAACATGAGCTTCCCCGAGAGGATCAGCGAACTCGGATTGACCATGTTTTTACCGGCGTATTTCGGCGCGGTCCCATGGGTCGCCTCGAAAACGGCATGTCCGGTTTCGAAGTTGATGTTGGCCCCGGGGGCTATCCCGATTCCCCCCACCTGCGCGGCCAAAGCGTCGGAGATGTAGTCTCCGTTCAGGTTCATCGTCGCTATCACATCGTACTCTGCGGGGCGAGTCAAAATCTGCTGGAGAAACGCATCGGCTATGACATCCTTTATGAGGATCTTCCCCGGAGGCACCTCACCACCGCCGAGCTCATCCCAGGCGACCACGGCGTCGCTGAATTCCTCCTTAGCGAGCTCGTACCCCCAGGAGCGAAAAGCCCCTTCGGTGAATTTCATAATATTGCCCTTGTGGACCAGGGTAACGCTCCGTCTTCCGTGATCAACGGCATACTCGACGGCGGCGCGAACCAATCTTCGCGTCCCGGACCTGCTTATCGGTTTTATACCGATTCCGGAATCCTCCCTAACGGTCCAGTTCATCTCACGTTTAAGGAAGGATATGAGCTTTGCCGTATCCGGATCATTCGCCGGGGTCTCGAATCCGGCGTAGACGTCCTCGGTGTTTTCACGAAATACGACCATGTCGATCTCTTCGGGACGCTTCACCGGCGAAGGGATCCCCGGATAGTGCTTTACCGGACGGAGACAGACGTAAAGCTCGAGCTTCTGCCTCAGTGTTACGTTAAGGCTCCGAAACCCGCCGCCCACAGGTGTTGTCAGGGGCCCCTTGATCCCGACGAGGTGTTCCTGGAACCGCTTCAAGGTTTCATCGGGAAGCCAGCTTCCGGTCTCGTTGTAACCCTTCTCTCCCGCCAGGACTTCCTTCCATTCCACCGACCGCTTGCCGGAGTAGGCCTTTTCCACCGCCGCGTCGAAGACGCCGACCGCGGCCTTCCATATATCGGGACCGATACCGTCTCCCTCGATGTAGGGGATGATGCACGAGTCGGGTACGGAGAGGGTGTCTCCCGTCTTACGTATGATATCAGCCATAGGTACTCCTTCACATAGGTGCTGAGCGCGGTATAGGGGACGTGTCGGTTAGTGTAACAAATAAGTCGAGTCCTTGCCAACAGGAGGGACGGTATGATAGCATCTCCGAGATGAAAAGGCATATACTCATCGTCCCGCTCGTTGTCGTTTTCGTAACAATTGTCTACGCCTGCG
This sequence comes from uncultured Spirochaetales bacterium, assembly GCA_964641125.1. Taxonomy (GTDB): domain Bacteria; phylum Spirochaetota; class Spirochaetia; order SPDA01; family CAZSGZ01; genus JBKHAJ01. Next base: position 44,993 of record CAZXMO010000008.1, on the reverse strand, counting down.
CCTCCCCTAACTCATACTATATGACCGGGTCCCAGGAGCAGCGGTCGGAGCTCAAGAATCTTTTTCACCATCTGGAAAACTCCGCGGACCAAAACGAAAGCAGGTTCATCCTCCTCCAGCAAATAATCAAGATCCTCCATGAACAGGGGGAAACGGAAAAGCTCAACCTGTTATTGACCACCTATGTAGAAAATCACCCTGAGGATCCCTTCAACGCTTACTATCTCTTCATCGTAGCCCAGAACTACAAGCTGAGTGAAGCCTATCCCTTTGCCACCCATTACTACGAGCGGATACTCCGCAATTATCCGGATCTCCTCGTGAGGGACAGGTCGGTCCATCTCCTGAGCCTCAAGGAGCTGATCCAATTCTCAGTCCATCCCGAAAACCGGGTCACCTACTACAAGGAGCTCCTGTCCCGGTTCGAGGACGAGATCGACAAGGGACTTACCTATTATAAGCTGGCCAAGACCTACGAGGAATTAGGGGAATGGGACCTCTCCATCCAGGCGTATATGAATTATCTCAAGTATCCGGACACCTACGTACCCGGAGCTCCCGAGGCGTACACCCACGTGGAGCAGCTGGTCCGCCTCTACACCTACGACGGGAGCGACTGGACGGTGGATGATCTCGGCGTTCTGGTCGCCGAAGTCAAGAAGGCGATCAACTGGGGACAGCCCTGGAGATTGAGAGAGTTTATGTCCCTGGTCAGCTTCTTTACCACCTCCTGGGAGCAGCAGGAATCCCAGGTGGACGAAACCTTCGTCTACAATCTCGGCACCTTTCTCAATTCACGAGTCAGGTGCAGCTCCGAGCTGGACACCGATTCCAACGCTCGGGAAGCCTATTTGAAGACCACCGGCTGGTCCTATCGGATAAAGACATGGTACCTCTACTTCAGAAAGATCCACTTCCCCGCGGACCCCGAAAAACACGGCCAATGGGAATGGGCGGGGATCTACCTCGGGGAAAAGCCCTTTACAGGAAGCTCCACGGAAGAGCTGTGAGGAAACCGGTCCCGTTCCCGAAGGCACTGTTTCTCGCGGTATTTCTCGTCCTCCTGACGCCGATCCATAGCTTCGCAATTCCCTTGGCGCCCCGGAGCGGACAGACACCCCCCCTTTCCGCGCCTCCGAGTCCTCCCGCCGCCTCCTCGGAGGGGCCCCTGGAATCTCTCCAGGGACCGGCGGGGCCTATGTATTACTCCCTCTCCTTCGAAGAGCACCCCCTCGTTACGCGGTATCTGGATGCCTACATCGAACGGGAAAACCTCGACTGGATAGGGAAGGCCCTGGAGAGAGGACGGCCCTATCTCGGTCATATCTCCGAAAGACTCGTCCACTATGGGGCACCGAGGGAACTCCGGTTTCTCCCGGTGATAGAGTCCGAATTTCGCGACTACGCTACCTCTCCTTCCGGGGCCAAGGGAATGTGGCAGTTCATGCAAAACAGTATCTATCCCGATATGCGGATAGACCGGTGGACCGACGACCGGAAGGATTTCTGGAAGGCCACCGATTCGGCGATCAAGAAACTCTTGTACAACTACGAACAGCTCGGGGATTGGCTCCTCGCGGTAGCCGCCTACAACTGCGGCCTCGGAAAGATGCAGAGGAGTATCGCCGCGGCGGGGGTTTCCGATTATTGGGCCCTCGCCGAGGGCGGACACCTCCCGTCCGAGACCGTCCGGTACATTCCCAAATTCCTGGCCGCCGCCGCACTGTGCTCCTATCCCGGACGCCACGGGCTTCCGGTAAGCTGGGAGAAGCCCCTCGAATGGGCCCGGATTCCCGTGGAGAAACCGGTGGATATCAGGATTCTCGCCGACCGCGCGGGAGTTCCTTTGGAACTCCTAAAGAGGGGAAACGCCGAGCTCAACTACCCGGTTACCCCTCCTGATTCTTCCCCCTATTTTCTGAAGGTTCCCTCCGATTATGCCGATGTGATAACTAAGACCCTCGAAGATCCGGAGATCCGGCTCATGCGGTTCCATGTGTACACGGTCCGGGAGGGGGACACCCTCTACGCCCTTTCGAGGCATTACGGAGTGTCGGTCGACATGATACGACGGTACAATTTAGGTGTTCGCCCCACCCTTCTGCAGATAGGCACCCATCTGGTTATCCCCGCCTTCGAAGAGGTCCCGTCCTTTGCGGGTCAACATACCGCAGCCTTGGCGGAGGGCCCCTCGGGATATTCCCCCCGGTACACCGTCCGGAAGGGAGATACCCTGTGGAGCATCTCCCGGCGGTTCGGTGTCTCCCTCGAGGAGCTTGCCCGGGCGAACGGCTTGGACTTGTCCGGAATCATCCGGGAGGGAACAATTCTTAAGATTCCGGAACGAGGAATGTAGAATGAACGGAATCCGTTCGATCAAATTACCCCTTGTATTCGCTTTTCTCCTGGGAGTACCTTTCGCGGCGGAGGCTCAAGATACGGGCACCCGGGAATCGGTGGTCTTTTCCCACGCCCTGGACTGGGAGAGAAGTGAGCTCCGCATCGAGGCGGAAGTGAAGCTCGAGGACACCGATCTCATTCTTCCGGCCGCCAGGCAGAAAGCGGAGGAGCTCGTCGGAGGGGGCTTACTGTTCGCCTTCAACGAGGCGATAGCGGACATGACCGTCGACTCCCGATTTACCGTGGCGGAACAAACCGGAGAGGAACCGGGATTGATCGAGGGGATCAACCGGCTGTCCCGGAATTATGAACGCACCTTTTCCAGGATCAGCCCCGATCTTACCTCCTTCTCTCTGACATATACCTATAAGCTCTTTCCCGACATCGTCACCCTCTTCATCAAGCACCAGGAACCCTACAGACCGCCGAGGGTACTTGAGCATGTCCCTACCGCCGAATTTACCGGCATAGTCATCTATGCGAAGGGGAGTCTTCCTGTCCACGGTGAGAGAAGGAGGGAAATTATGAAGCCTTCCTTGTTTCCCACCCTCTTCGACGGGGAGATGCGGGAGATCTACAAAAAGGGGATGGTGGATCCGGACACTTTAAAAAAGCGGGGCATGGCGGCCTATAGCGGCACCCTCGACGAGAGCCCTTACCTCGAACGAATCGGAAGGTCCCCTTTACGAATCCTCGCCCGGGGAATCTTCGGAATCAACTACACCGACCTCATTATCCCCGTGGAGGCGGCGAACCGGATCCTCTACGACCCGAATAACCGGCGGCTCCTCGAAGAGGGGCGTGTGCTTATCATCTGCGACCTCCCCTAAGATCCAGGGCATCGAGAAAGAGATCGAGATCGAAGTGATTCTCGAAGAGCTCCTTGATCTTCTCGTGCTTGAGCTTATCGTAGACTTGAATCTTGGTATTTTCGAAGACCTCGATGATCTTTTCCTCCGCGGCCGCGGTATCTTCCTGAACATAGAGAGCGGGTATTCCCGATTCGGCGATCTGATCTTCGATTTCCGGGTCCAAGGGGGTCGTCTCTCCGCAGGTCAGTACTATTCCCCCGATTGCCCTCTCGGAGCTCTTTTTGAGGGCCCGCTGATAGCTCAACAGCTTGATCCGCCGGCTCTTCGAGGCCGAGCCGAGGAGAACCACATCCCCGGGAGCTATGTGTTTTTCCGGATTCAGATACTCCGCCGTAAGGGAGACCACCTTGATTCCGTTGCAAGGCACCGTCCATTCGCAATCGGTTACCGTCCCTATACTCCGGGCGTCGGGAAAGGCGGAGGCGATGACCCGCATAGAGGGGTGGTTGAGCTTCGAAATCTCCGGGAGGAAGCCGAAGATGCGGATCGGCTCTCCGTAGGCTCCGTACCGCTCGTTGATGAGCTCCTCGGTTATGTACTCTTTGACCGTGTCGATTTTCTTAGGAAAAACCTTGTTGAAGATGAGTCCCCGCACCCTGCACCCCTTGAAGATAAAGTAGGACAGATCCACCTCGAGCATGTCCAAAGCCTTTCCGATTCCGCCCCCGGAGAGAAAGAGAGTATGGGCGTGCATGAGATTGCCCACGTTGGCGTTGGAAAGCCCCACGATACCGCCGACCCCCGGATGGCCGGTGCCCTCGGCTATCACTATTTTTTTATGGGAAAAGGAGTCGAGGGCTTTCAAAATATTCCCTTTGAGGCGCTCGGTCTCCGTGGCGCGGTCTGTACAGGAGATATACTCCTTTGTGAATCCGGAAGCGAGGCGGACCGGAGAGACCATCTTCATGTCCAAATCGGGGATTCCCGAAAAGCGGTCGATGATCAGGGCGTCCTTGTCCACCTTGGTGCCGTCCTCGAGGCTTATCAGCTGCTGCCCGACAGGCTTGATGTACCCGAGCTCCTCCGGGGCGAAATGCTTGCTCAAGAGATGCAAAAGACCCAAGCTGGTGACCGTCTTTCCCGCGTGTTGACGGAATCCGGTTACGTAGATAACTAAAGGCGCCATACTATCCTTTCAGCATGAGCGAAGCCATAACCTTGGCGTCGCCTACCAGGTTCTCGATCCTGCAGTTCTCGTTGGGGTTATGGGCGGTCTCGTCGTGCCGCGCCCACACCACCGTCTCATAGCCTTCGTTCCGGAGATAAGCGGCCACCGTCCCCCCTCCGATTCCCACCGGTTCGGCTTCGGTCCCGTACACCTCCGTAACGGCATTCTTGAGCATCCCTACGATCTCGGCGTCGGCGGGGGTGGGGCGCGATTCGACGCGCTGGAGGATCTTGTACTCGATGCCGACCCCGTGGGTTTCCTCCACCGCCCCCACTCTCCGGTCCACTTCGGCGAGGACCTCATCCGCCGGGTAATCGGGAAGGATCCGGCAATCGAAGCAGAACACGTCCTCCCCGGGGATGGTGTTGACGTTGGGGACGTTGGCCTCTTTCTTCGTGGGATTGAAGGTGGACGTCGGGGGTTCGAAGAGGGGGTCTTCCTTGGAAAACACTGATTTGAGATCGGAGAGTCTCATGACCAGATCGGAGGCGGCCAAGAAGGCGTTCTTTCCCATGTCCGGTCTCGAAGCGTGGGTCTGTTTACCGGTGGTTTTAAACTCGAGCCACAGCACGCTCTTTTCAGCCACCTCGATCATGGTTCCGTCGGGACGGCCTCCGTCGGGAACGAGAAACATATCATTCTCACGGAAGAGATTGTGTTCCTTCAGGAGATACTTGATTCCCTTGTTCGATCCGAACTCTTCGTCGGCCACGAAAAGGAGGTTGACGCCGAAGTCGGGAACGGTACCCGTCCGGGTAAAGGCAAGGGCCGCGAAAATGGAGCTCACGATTCCCTGCTGATTGTCCTCGACTCCCCGGCCGTAGAGCTTACCGTCCTCTTCCACCAAGGAGAAGGGATCGGTGTTCCATAGGGAGAGCTCCCCCTCCGGGACCACGTCGAGGTGGGACATGATCCACAGGGTCCGGCTCGAGTCCTTGCCCGGAAAGCGGGCGATTACATTAGGACGCTTTCCCGCCGGCACCCGGGGATCCGGGGCGTAGAGGGTCTCGATGAGCTCGACATCCCTCTCCTTCATCCAGCCGATAAAGGATAGGGCCTTCTCCTCTTCCCCCTCGCCTCCGTTTTCGGGTCCTATGGCGGGTATTCGGGTCAAGAGCCGCTGGAGCTCGACCATCTCTCCGGTATACCCGTCGATTGCTTCGAATATCCGCTTCTTTTTGTCCATAGTGAAAAACTCCTTCGTTGACTTTCCATGCTCGTTATGTTCTATAATAGACCAATTATGAAAAAATGGATACGCTTGCTCGGCATCCTCATAGCGGCGGCCCTCTTCTGTGTGGGAATAATCGCTTGCGGACCGCGAAAAGTGGGGTACGGTGTGGTCCTCTGGTCCGCCGATGAAGAGAGCTACGGAACGGGTTCCGTCGTCCCCATCATCGAAGAATCATCGATTCAGGACTCCTACACTCTTCTCGGAACCGACGAGGAGGCCGTGGAGGTCCCCCGGTGGAGAGTGTCCTTCTTCAATCGGGAGAAGGAGGCCCTCGCTTACCTCGAAAGGTTCGAGCCCTGGAAGATGAGCATAGCCCGGGCCGATTCGGACGGGCTTCCTATCCGTAAAGAACCATCCGGGACCTCGGAGCGAGTCTACCGGATGCGCCGGGGAGAGACGGTAAAGATCCTGAGCCGTGAGAACATTACCGATACCGAGGGGCAGTACGAGGACTACTGGTACCAGGTGCTTACGGAGGGAGGTATCGTCGGATGGGTATTCGGACGCAACCTGACGATTACTCGAATCGGAGTCGAGGACACATCAGGAGAGGGTCCCGGCCGGGATCCCCTGCTGGTCACTTTTCTCGAGAACACTTGGCGGCCGGAGTATTACCGGGACATGATAGCCGAAGGCACCATCGACCTCGAGCTCTTTCAGGAGCTCTACGGGGTGTTTCCCTACCCCGAGGAGAACCGGATAGTCCTTACTACCCGGTTTGGATCAGCCGAATACAGCTATACCGATATAATTCCCGCCGGAGGACGGGATTATATTTTCGACGGGACACCGCTGAAGATCACCATTCACTCCGAAGAACGGATCGTCGCCGAATATCCGATGGGACAACGGTTCATGAACACGGCTTTTATACGATTGGACTCGGATGTCGCTTCGATCATCGCCGAAGAAAGGGAGAGGCGGCTCGAGAAATTCCGGGAGCTAACCGAAAGAGGTCCCGTGTTCCATTCCGATGCCTACGGGACTCTCGAATTGGACGGCTTTACCAAATTCTCCTGGTCCGACTACTGGCGCCTGGTCCCCGACATCATACCCCGGAATTCGGGAAACACGGGAAAGCTCGAGTTTTCTCTCTTCCTCGACGAGTCCCTGGAAAAGCGGTACGACGGAGCACTCCAACTGACCTTTCAGAACCAGCGGGATAAACCTCTGGCTTTCCTCTACGGGCTGACCGCATCCGGAGTACGCTTCGTCTACGTTCCCGCCGAGGGAATCGACGATTCGGTTATCAAAAAAGAACCGGAGTTTCCCATTATCATCTCCTTCGTCCACCGGGAAGAATAAGTGTCCTGTGTTCAGCTCTCCAGTGTAGCCCTGGCCTTCGGGGACCGGGATATTCTCAAAGGGGTGGAGTTTTCTCTGGACAGGAAGAGCAGGGTCGCCCTGACCGGGGCCAACGGCAGCGGCAAGACAACACTCATGAAGATCGCCGCGGGGATGATCAGCCCCGACGGAGGAAGGGTGGCGCTCCGGAAGGGGTGCAGGGTATCCTATCTCCCCCAGAGCGGCCTTACCCACTCCGGCTCATCCCTCGCGGATGAGGCGGACCGGGCCTTCGACTATTTCCGCGGCCTTGTAGCCGAAAAACACGAGCTCGAGGAACGCCTCGGAAGCGTATCGGAAGAGGACGGGGAAACCGAAAAGCTCCTATCCCGGCACCACGACATCCACGAGCATCTCATATCCTCGGGCTACTACGACCGGAAGCACCGGATCGACAAAGTCCTCTTCGGCCTCGGTTTTACCGCAGCTGAGCTCGACCGGCCCACCGAGACCTTTTCCGGGGGATGGCAGATGCGGATAGCCTTAGCCAAGATCCTTCTCGAAGATCCGGACATCATGCTCTTGGACGAGCCGACGAACTACCTCGATTTAGAGGCCAGAAATTGGCTCGAGGATTACCTGAACGATTATCACGGCGGGGTATGCCTGGTCTCCCACGACCGGTACTTCCTCGATTCAACCGTCGATGAGATCGCCGAGCTCTTCCACGGGGACCTCACAACGTACCGGGGAAACTACTCCCGTTACGAGCGGCGCAGAAGAGAGGAGCTCGAGGAGCTCGCCAAGCGGTACACCGAACAGCAAGAGGAGATCGCCCGGACCGAGGAGTTCATTTCCAAGTTCCGGTACAACGCCTCCAAGGCCAAGCAGGTCCAGAGCAGGATCAAATATCTGGAAAAGCTCGAGCGGATCGAGATCCCGGAGCATCTCAAAAAAATGAGGATTTCCTTTCCCCCGCCTCCCCACTCGGGGGAAATCGTCCTCGATATCACGGGGCTTACCAAGAGCTACGGGGAAAATACCGTCTTAGACGGACTCGATCTGACCGTCCGCCGGGGAGAGAAGCTCGCGGTAACCGGAGTAAACGGCGCGGGAAAAACCACACTGCTGAAAATTCTCTCCGGTACCGACCGGGACTACTCCGGTGAGGTGCGGCTCGGAAAGGGCGTGGAGATAGGGTACTTTGCCCAGGACCTCTCCGGCCGTTTCGGCGGCAAGAAGTCGATCATCGAGACCTTCGAGGAGGAGGCCCCCACCGAGCTCATACCCAAGGCACGGGATATGCTCGGGGCCTTCCTCTTCCGGGGCGACGACGTCTACAAATCGACTCATGTTTTGAGCGGCGGGGAACGGAGCCGCCTGGCTCTGCTTTTGCTCCTCCTCCACCCGGTCAATCTCTTGATCCTCGACGAGCCCACTAACCATCTGGACCTCCACTCCAAGGACATTCTTCTCGATGCTCTCGAGAAGTACCCGGGGACGGTGGTCTTCGTGAGCCACGACCGGCACTTCCTCGAAGGGCTCGCCACCGAGGTCCTTCACCTCGATGAACGGAAGTACACCCTCTATCCCGGGGACTACCGCTACTTTCTGTGGAAGCAGGAGCAGGAACGGGAGACCGAACGGGCCGCTGACGACTCCCCGGAGGGCCCCGTAAAAGGAAGCGATACGGGGGCGGCGGGGTACGAAGAGGAGAAAAAGAGGCGGGGAGAGCTTAAAAGACTCGAGCGCCGGGAGGAAGAGCTCATCGACGGAATCCACGCGGCGGAAGACGATCTGTCCGGGCTCCATGAAGAGCTCGCGGATCCCGCGGTCTACTCCGATCCCGTTGAAGCCGCCCGGGTCAAGGAACGGATCGAGAGGATCGAGGCTGGAATCGAAGTGCTCACCGCGGAGTGGGAAGAGACGGAGGATTTACTCAGCCGTTATCGGGAGGAGGAGACATGAGAATCGTTTCGTGGAACGTAAACGGAATACGCGCGGCGGAGAACAAGGGACTCTTCGATTGGATGCACCAAGAATCTCCCGACATTCTGTGCCTCCAGGAGACCAAGGCCCAGGAAGAGCAGCTCAAGAAGAGGTTCTTCGAGCAGGAGGGGTATACCGCCTACTGGAATTCCGCCGATAAGAAGGGATACAGCGGGGTCGCTGTCTACGCGAAAAAGAAGCCCGAATCGACGGACGTCTTAGGGGACCGTGAATTCGATAACGAGGGACGGACCCTTATCCTCGACTACGGCTCCTTCGTCCTCATAAACGGTTACTTTCCCAACAGCCAGCCCGAGGGAAGACGCCTCGATCACAAGCTTACCTTCTGCAAACGGATCAGAGAGTACTGCGGCAAGCTCGCCGCGGCGGGAAGGAGCTTCGTCCTCACCGGGGACTTCAATATCGCCCACCGGCCCATCGACTTAGCCCGGCCGAAACAGAATGAGCGGAATCCCGGATACCTCCCGGAGGAACGGGAATGGATGAGCGATTTCTTGGGCGACGGGTATATCGACACCTTCAGACACTTTAACGACGAGCCGGGGCACTATACCTGGTGGTCGTACCGCTTCGCGGCCCGGGAGAAGAACATCGGATGGAGGATCGATTACTTCGTGGTGGATTCCGGCCTCATCGACCGGGTGGAGGCCTCCGAGATACTCTCCGATGTGTACGGTTCCGATCACTGCCCGATACGCCTTACCCTGGATTGAACCGCACGGTCTCTTTGTGATATACTTTTCTTCATGAATCTTGAAATCAACACACGGGGGAACGGCGTGTGTCCCGACTGCGCTTTGCTCGGCCGGTGCCCGATACATGAATCCTTGAAGAATTCCATAGCCGATATCAAACCACCCCACGACATGGGGATGGAGTCGGTTATCTACGCCTGTCCCGATTTTACCCCCGGTAATCCATAACTCGAGAGAGATACATTGGCATGTTCGATAAATTAGACCGCCTAGAGGCCCGATTCAAAGAGATAGAAACCCTTATAAGCGATCCCGCGGTGATGAAAGACGCCGCCAGGTACAGGGACCTCCTCCAGGAGCACGCCCATCTTCAGGATACCGTCGAGACCTACAAGGAATTCAAGCGGGTAAGGGAAGAGCTCGAAGAATCCAATCTTTTAGCCGACGAAGAGACCGACCCGGAAATGCGGGAGATGGCACGGGAAGAGGTCAAACGCCTTAATAAGCGTAAGCAGAAGCTCGAGGAGGAGCTCAGGATCCTCCTCATCCCCAAAGATCCCTTGGCCGGCAAGAATATCATTATGGAAATCCGGGCGGGAACCGGCGGGGAAGAGGCCGCCCTCTTCGCGGCCGACCTCTTTCGGATGTACAGCCGGTTCGCGGAAAAGCGGAACTGGAAGATCGAAATCATGTCGGCCAACGAAACCGGGATCGGCGGATTCAAGGAGATCATTTTCTCCATTGCAGGGAAAAATGTCTACGAAGAGCTCAAGTACGAGAGCGGCGGACACCGGGTCCAGAGGGTCCCGGAGACCGAATCGGGAGGGCGGATCCACACCTCCGCGGTCACCGTGGCGGTCCTCCCCGAGGCGGAGGAAACCGACGTGGATGTACGGAACGAGGATTTAAAGATCGACGTGTACCGATCCTCCGGCCCGGGGGGACAGAGCGTCAACACCACCGACTCGGCGGTCCGCATAACCCACCTACCCAGCGGCCTGGTGGTAACCTGCCAGGACGAAAAGTCCCAGCACAAGAACAAGGCCAAGGCTTTGAGGGTACTCCGGGCCCGTCTCTACGAAATGGAGGAACGGAAGCGGCAGCAGGAGCGGGCCGAGGCGAGGCGGAATCAGATCGGCTCGGGGGACCGTTCGGAAAGGATCAGGACCTATAACTTTCCCCAAAACCGGGTCACCGACCACCGAATCAATCTGACCCTGTACAAGCTCGAGGCTGTTCTACAGGGTGATATGGAGGAACTGGTGGAAAACCTGAAAGTGAGCGACCGGGAGCAGCTCTTGAGCTCCGAAGCGAGTTAGCGGGTAAGAGACGCCTATGACGTTCCGCGAGGCCTTGAGCTTCGGGAAGGAACTCCTTGCGAGCCACCGCATCGAAACTCCGCTTCTCGACGCAACGGTTCTTCTCTCCGAAGCAGCTAAAATTCCTAAGGAAAAAATCTACGCATCCCTCCCCGATCCGCTCGATGGAAAAACGGAAGAGCTCTACCGGTCCTTCCTTCACCGGCGTCTCGAGGGGTATCCGGTTTCCTATATCAGGCGGAAAAAAGAGTTCTACAGCCTCACCTTCTACGTCGACGAACGGGTCCTCGTCCCCCGGCCGGATACCGAGATCATTGTCGACGCGGCCCTCGAGGTGATCGCGGCAAAGCAGGGAACGGACCCCGTCACACTCCTCGATCTCGGGACCGGCTCGGGGTGCATAGCCCTGACCCTGCACCGGGTGTGCCGCGACAGGGGTCTCGACGCCCGGATAAGCGCGAGCGACGTGTCCCCGTCCGCCGAAGAGGTATTCATGATCAACGCGAAGCGTCTCGCCTCCGAACCTGTCCCTTTTATTCGGAGCGATCTCTTTTCCGCTATCGACGGACGCTTTGACGTAATCGTCTCCAATCCGCCCTATTTGACCGACGAAGAGGTCCGCGGCATGGAAGCGGCGGGATGGCCCGAGCCGTTTTTAGCGTTGAAGGGCGGGGAGGAAGGATTGGACGTCCTCGACAAAATTGTGCACCGGAGCATGGATTTTTTAGTTAGGAATGGTTATCTTTTATTGGAGGCCCATCACGCTCAGATGACCAGGATAGAGGGGATTATGCGCGATGCCGGATACGCCGATATCCAAAGGCTTCCCGACTTAGCGGGCCGGGAGCGGGTCATTGTCGGCCGAAGGGATTGACGAAGAGTATGGTACGAAAGATAGAGCATTTCGTCGAAAAACTTATCAACTACTCATCCGAAGAGCGGGAACGGATCGAAGAATCCGCCCGGTGGGCCGAGCGTCTTCACAGCGATCAGTTCCGCGCCAGCGGTTCTCCCTATTTTATCCATCCCCTCCAGGTCGCCGAGATCATCGTGGATATGAACCTCGACGCGGATACGGTCATCGCCGCCCTCCTTCACGACATTCTCGAGGACACCGAGGTGTCGCGGGTGGAAATGCAAGGGCGCTTCGGCAAGGAGATCGAGAACCTGGTCAACGGGGTTACCAAGATTTCCATCGTCAAGGCCAAGAACAAGAGCAACCAGGAGGCGGAGACCATCCGGAAGATGCTCTTCGCCATGGTCAAGGACATCCGGGTGATTTTGATCAAGCTCGCCGACAAGCTCCACAACATGAGGACCCTTCAGTATCTCCCCGAGAACAAGCGGAAGACCATTGCCCGGGAATGCCTCGATATCTACGCCCCCCTAGCGGGCCGTCTCGGAATCTCGTGGGTCAAGACCGAGCTCGAGGACTTGTCCCTCAAGCATCTCCGCCCCGACATGTACCATGAAATCAAGGCCCATGTGGCCGCACGAAAGAACGAGCGGGCGGAATATTTGGAAGGGATCAAGCGGGCCATCTCCGAGGAGGCGGCCAAAGAGGACATCCCGGTGGACGTGACCACCCGGGCAAAGCACTTCTACTCCACCTACTCGAAGATGAAGAAGAACAACCGCCCCCTCGAAGAGGTCTACGATCTTTTGGGAATCAGGATTCTCTGCGAGACCGCTAATCAGTGCTACACACTCTTAGGGCTGGTCCATCGACTGTGGCTCCCCATCGAGGGGCGCTTCAAGGACTATATAGCCATGCCCAAAGCGAACCAGTACCAGAGTCTCCATACCACCGTCATGCTCGACGACGGAAAGCACATCGAGATCCAGATCCGCACCCACGTCATGCACTGGACCGCCGAATACGGGGTCGCCGCCCACTGGCTCTATAAGGAGGATGTCCGCCCCGAGAGCATCAACTACCGGGAGCTCGCTATTATCAACAAGCTCAAGAAGTGGAACCGCACCCGCTTGAGCTCCGGCGAGTTCTTGGAAGAGATCAAGCGGGAGCTCCTTGAGGACTCGATTTATCTGTTCACCCCCGAAGGAGACATCGTGGAGCTCCCCCAGGGCTCGACCCCCATCGATTTTGCCTATCACATCCACACCGAGGTGGGGAACCACTGCGTAGGGGCCAAGGCGGACGGTTCCATCATACCCCTGAACAGCCCCCTCTCCAACACCCAGGTGGTGGAGATCATTACCAATACCAACGGCAGGCCTCACCTGAACTGGCTCCGGTACGCCAAGACCTCCCGGGCCCGGTCGAAGATACGGTACTGGCTGAACAAACACGACGAAAATCTCATCCTCGAAAAGAATATCGTCGCACGGAAGAAGGAAGAGGAAAAGGAAGCCGCCCGGGAGCGGGAAAAGGAAGCCCAAACCGCCGCCCCCGAAAAGGATATCGTCAAGCAGTTCATGGACCGCAACAAGATGGGGTTCAAGATAGGAGGCGAGAAAAACATGCTCATCCGCCTCGCACAGTGCTGCAACCCTTCTACCGGCGACGACATCATCGGATACATCTCCCGGGGACGAGGAATCATCGTTCACCGCAGGAATTGCCCCAATCTGAAGGGAATAAGGGACTTCGAGGAGCGGAGCATCATCGTGGAATGGGAGGCGGTTTCCCCGAAAGCCACCCGGCGGTTCCGCGTAACCGCCCGGATGACCTCCGATCTCTTTTCAGAGATCGAAGGGGCGGTCCGCAAATACAAGGGACATCTCATCGAAGGAAAGCTCGAGGAGGACGACAGGGGAAACCTGGCGGGCAGTTTTACCATGGAGCTCGAGAAGTCCGGGGACTTCAAGAAGGTACTCAAGAGCATCCGCACGGTACCGACGATCATCAACATCTTTCCCGCGGAACCCCAGCACGCCGAAACCGCCCGATAGTGCTCCCGATCGTGGGGACTCTATCGCCCACTCGGACAATAACACTCACATCGCCACGATCCGGTTTTTTCCCATCTGTTTGGCCCGGTACATCCGTTTGTCCGCCTCTTGTACCAGTCCCTCGGGGCTGTGCCCGTCGAGCTCCGCAACGCCCCCGCTTATGGTCACCTCGATCTCGACCGGCCGGAGCCGCTCGGTTATCTCCCGGCGGATCCGTTCCGCCACCTGGACCGCCCGGCCCCATTCGGTGCGGGGCAGGATAAGCAGGAACTCTTCACCGCCGTACCGTCCCGCGATGTCCGAATCCCTGCTTATCTCCCGGAAAATCTCCCCGACTCCTTTGAGGACCCGGTCCCCCGCCTGATGCCCCCGGAGGTCGTTGATATTTTTGAAATTGTCCAGATCGAAGAGGACGACGCTCAAAGGGGTTCCGTACCTCCTGGATTCGGCGGTAATTCGACCGAGCATCTCTTCGGTGTACCGGCGATTGTACAAACCGGTCAGAGAATCGGTAATAGAAACCTCGACAAGACGGCTGTGCTCCTTCTCCAAAGCCTCGTTGGCCCTCGAGAGCTGCTTCGTCCGGTTCGCGACCAGCTCCTCGAGACGCTCGTTGAAATCTCGGACCTCCCTGAACCTCAGGAAGGATCTATGGGCGAATTTCCCCAGGGCCCGGTTGACCAGCAGAAACCTTCGAGCTAGGACGAGGGAGAGCCCCACCGAAAACTGGAAGAGGACCAGGTAGTCCAATTCGGGGACCCAGGGGACTCTATCGCGGCTCATGAGGATCCCGTAGAAGACCAGGATCGATAGGGGCAGAAAGGATAACAGGAGAATCCGGGCCTCCATATTCCTTCGGATACTCGAACGGATCAAAAGGGTCCCTAGGATGAGGACCGCGAGGATTGATATCCAATCGAGAATCCCGTAAAGACTCGGGAGCTCGACGAGTCCGCTCGCGGGACCGATGATCCCGAAGGCGAAGGCCCCCATGAAGGCGACCAGCACCGAGTTAGTGAGCCACCTGAGACGTTTTTCAACGATCGTTCTCAAGAACAGGGCGATAAAGACGGGAATGACGCTGGTCGATAAGACTTTCACATACTCCCACACCAGCGGATTGTCGATAATCCCGGTCCTGACGTGGGCCTGGCAGAGTACCCTCAAGATCAGAAAGAAGGTTGTAAGGCTGATGTACAACGAATTCCTTTGGCTCCGGTTCAAAAAAAAGACCACCAAGAAAATAATGCTGATGCACAAAGATACTATCGAGATGGTCAAGGGCAGGATATCTCTTCGGAACATCCAACTCTGGAGCTCTACCCCCGGACCCAAGATAACGGTCCCCCATAAGCCTATATCCCTGTAATCGGAAGACACCCGGACGGCGAGCTCCTTTTCCGAATAATCCGGGGGAAGCTCGACTAAATGCCAAGGCCAGCCCACGAAATCAGGCGGGTTTATCGGTCCGAAGGAGTATATCGATGTTCCGTCGAGGAAAAACTCGGCATTCAGATCGATGCTGAAAACGTAGAGCCGGGGATCCCGGTACTCCCCCGCGGGAAGGCGGACCCGGTACCACACCATAGTCCGCTCCTCCCTGCCCGGGGGATTGCTCGGAAATCCCGCAGCCTTCCATGCTCCGTCGGCCGGCGGTGTCTCGGCGCGGCTCCAGAGGTACTCCCATTCGTCGTCCAGGAAGGTAAGCTCCTCCGTCTGGGGTGCGGCCCAGCCCGGAACCGCCGCGGCAAACAGCGAGACTGCGAGGATTATCGGCTTTAAACGGGGGACCATGGAACTTAAGCATATACCGAGGGGTATATTTCTGCAAATAAAAAATGATAAAATCGCCGGATGGAAGGAATAGGGATTATCGGATACGGAAACATGGGCTCCGCGATCGCCCGCGGACTGACCGCGAAGGGAACCGAAGTGGGGGTCTTCGAGAAATCCCCCAGCAGGGCGGAGGAAGCCCGAACGGGTGCCGCCGGTGTCGAAGTCTTCGATACCCTCGAGAAGCTCGCGGACAATACCCGCACTCTCGTCCTCGCCGTCAAACCCCAGGATTTTACCCCCCTTCTCGATGAGCTCGCCCGGCACGCTGGAAAACACCGCTTCATATCGGTCGCCGCCGGAGTTCCTCTTCGGCGAATCGGGGAAGATTTAAAAACCGGAGAGATCTGCAGGTTTATGCCCAACCTCGCCGCCGCGGTGGGGAAATCGGCGGTCGGCGTCGCCTTCGCCGACGGAGTCTCCGGCGGTTTCGTTTCCGATGCACTCGGCATCGCCGAGGCGATCGGAACTCCTTTCAGACTCCCCGAACCGCTCATCCCCGCCTTTACCGGCCTCTCCGGCTCGGGGATCGCCTATGTCTTCGCCTTTCTCCACGCCTTGAGCTTGGGGGGGGTAAAAACGGGGATCGCCTACGACACCTCCTTAGAGATTGCCCTAAAGACCCTCGAGGGCGCGGTCGAGGTCCTGAGGCAGGGGGGCCGGAACCCGGCCGAAATGCTCTCCCGGGTGGTCTCCCCCGCCGGAACGACCATAGCCGGGATATCAGCCCTCGAGCACGGCGGCTTTACCGGCGCCGTGATGGACGCGGTGGTCGACGCCGCCGATCGTGCCGCGGAGATGGAGCGGGATTGAACCACGCGGCGGCGATTTTTCCTGGTCATTATACCCCGAATCTATATACTTTATGAATAAGACTCTAATCTTAAGGGAGCGCGGCAATGACACAAAACGATGTAATGAATGAGCTCAACGTCATAATAGACGAGGCGAAGACCGCCGTCCTGGCGACCGCCGATGCGTCGGGAAGCCCCCGCATGCGATGGATGACCCCGACACTTCTCAAAGACCGGAAGTACGCGATATACGCGATCACCTCGAAGGCCTTCGACAAGACCGGTCAGATCGAAGAGAATTCTTCCGTTGAATGGATGTTCCAGACCCCTCAGCTCGACCGGGTGGTGAACATCACGGGGCGGGTCAATCTGATGGACAACCCGTCCCTCCGCTCGGAGGTGTTGGAAGCAATCGGGGCGAGGCTCGGCGCCTTTTGGAAGCTCAAATCGGACGAATCGAGCCTCCTGGTCCTGGAAACGGTCATCGAAAGCGCCCGGTACTTCAAGCCGATGCAGGGCGTTCGAATCGACGTCGATTTCAGCTCCTAGGGGGAAACATGGGCAAGAGGAAACTCATTACGAAATACGATTCCGAAACGGTCCTGAAAATCCTCGAGCAGATGCTCCTCATCCGCAGATTCGAAGAGAAGAGCTCGATGATGTACGGACTGAGAAAGATAGGCGGATTCTGTCACCTCTATATCGGTCAGGAAGCGGTGGCGGCGGGAACCATCGCCTCCTTGGACCTCGGGCGGGACTACGTGGTCACCGCGTATCGGGATCACGGTCACGCCCTAGCCTGCGGCATGGATCCCAAGGGGATCATGGCGGAGCTCTACGGAAAGAAGACCGGCTGCTCCAAGGGTAAGGGGGGCTCTATGCACCTCTTCGACGCCGATCTCCACATGTACGGCGGCAACGGAATCGTGGGCAGCCAGATCCCGGTGGCCACCGGGGTGGGGCTTAAAATCAAGTACCGCAAGGAGAAGGGAGTCGTCCTCTGCTATTTCGGTGACGGGGCGATCCACCAGGGGGCCTTTCACGAGAGCATGAACCTGGCCAAAATTTGGGACCTCCCGGTAATCTACATCTGCGAAAACAACCGTTACGGGATGGGGACCGATTTCAAACGGGTCTCGAGTGTCCATGACTTCTCGGTAATGGGAAACTCCTACGATATCGAAGGAAAACAGCTCGACGGCATGGATGTCCTGACTGTCTATGACGAGTTCACCACAGCTATTGCGAGCCTGAGGGAAGATCCCCGTCCCCTGTTCTACGAGATCCGGACCTACCGGTACAAGGGACACTCCATGAGCGATCCCGCCAAGTACCGGACCAAGGAAGAGCTCAAGAGTTTTCAAGAGCAGGACCCCATCATCATTCTGCAGAAGCTCTTAGTGGAGGAGGGGCTTACCGACGAAGAAACCCTTAAAGAGTTGGACGAACGGATCAAAGAGAGGTGCCAGGAAGCGGTGGATTTCGCCGAAAAGAGCGAAGAGCCGCCGATGGAGTCCCTCTACCACGACGTGCTGGCGTAAGGAGGAGAGTGAGTATGCCTGAATTAAGTTATCGCGAGGCCCTCCGTCAGGCCATGGAAGAGGAAATGAACCGGGACGACTCGGTTATTCTCATGGGTGAGGA
Source organism: uncultured Spirochaetales bacterium (assembly GCA_964641125.1). Lineage (GTDB taxonomy): Bacteria > Spirochaetota > Spirochaetia > SPDA01 > CAZSGZ01 > JBKHAJ01. The sequence goes on along the minus strand of CAZXMO010000008.1, from coordinate 26,827 downwards.
AGTCGCCCAATACAACGGCGCCTACAAGGTGAGCCAGGGTCTTTTGGATACCTTCGGCCCCCAGCGGGTCTTGGACACCCCAATCTCCGAAGAGGGATTTACCGGAGTCGGAGTGGGAGCGGCCATGGCGGGACTCCGCCCCATCGTGGAGTGGATGACCTTCAACTTTTCCCTCATGGCCTACGACCAGGTGGTGAGCAACGCCGCGAAGACCCGGTACATGTCGGGGGGACAATTTACACTGCCCATCGTCTTCCGCGGCCCTAACGGTCCCGCCGAGTATCTCGCATCTCAGCATAGCCAGGCCCTCCAGTCGATCTACGCTCATATCCCGGGATTGAAGGTGGTAGCACCGTCTACCCCCTACGATGCGAAGGGGATGCTCAAAACGGCGATTCGGGACGACAATCCGGTCATCTTTTTAGAGGGTGAGATGATGTACGCCTGGAAGGGGAAGGTCCCCGCCGAGGAGTACGTGATCGAGTTCGGGAAGGGTGCGGTCCGGCGGGAGGGTAACGACGTAACCCTTATAAGCTTTTCCAAGCCGATGCAGGCGGTCATCGAGGCTGCCGAGAAACTCGAGAACGAGGGGATCGACGCCGAGGTGATAGACCTCCGCTCGATCCGACCCTTGGATGAAGCGGCGATCTACGGATCGGTCAAGAAAACCAATAGATGCGTGGTCGTCGACGAGGCCTGGCCCTTCGCGAGCGTAGGCTCCCACGTGGCCTGGCTGATATCGAAGAACTGTTTCGATATGCTCGACGCTCCGGTGGAGCTCGTCTGTGCCGAGGACGTTCCCATGCCCTACAACCACACCTTGGAGCTCGCCGCTCAGCCGTCGGTGCCTAAGATTATTGACGCGGTCAAAGCCGTGCTGTACATCCGGTAGAAGGAGGAACCCCATGGCAGAAAAGATACTGATGATAGCCCTCTCCCCGACAATGGAGACGGGAACCATCGGCTCCTGGATCAAGAACGAGGGAGATAGCGTCGAAACCGGTGAGGTCCTCTGCGAGGTGGAGACGGACAAGGCCGCCATGGACTACGAAGCGGTCCAGGAGGGGACACTCCTGAAAATTCTCGTCCCCGAAGGCGGCTCCGCCGCGATAGGCGAACCCATAGGCATTATAGGCGAGAAAGGCGAAGACATTACCGAGCTCCTCGAAGAGGCCGCCGCCGCCCCCTCGGCCCCGGCCCCCGTGTCTCCCTCCGAGCCGGCGGCCGCCGAGCCGGCAGCCACGGGCCCAGCGGGAACCGCGCCGAGCGCTCCGGGTGG
>CAZXMO010000008.1:0-25448 GCA_964641125.1 uncultured Spirochaetales bacterium | reverse complement strand
CCGCCGAGCCGGCAGCCACGGGCCCAGCGGGAACCGCGCCGAGCGCTCCGGGTGGGACCGTTTCCAAGGCCGCCGCGGCGGGAGGTGAGCACGTCAAGTCATCCCCCCTCGCGAGGGCCCTCGCCGACCGGTACGGTATCGACATCGCCGCCGTAAACGGATCGGGTCCGGACGGACGGGTCGTCAAGCGGGACGTGGAAAAAGCCGCCCGCCGGGCGGGAGGGGCCGGTGCTCCGGGGGGAGTCCCCGCGGCGGCAGTCGGTGGAACTCACGGGCCGGCCGGTGAGGGGCTGCCCCCCGAATCGCGGCCTATCTCGCAGAAGCGGCGGATCATCGCCCGGCGGCTTTCGGAATCGAAGTTCCAGGCCCCCCACTACTATCTGCGGGCCGCGGTCGAGGTGGACACCCTCCTCGCTGAACGGAGCATCGCCAATTCCTTACGGGAGGGAAAGATTTCCTTGAACGCCTTTCTCATCAAATTATCCGCCGAGACCCTGAAGGGTCACCCACCGCTTAGGACGAGCTGGCAGGAAGACTCTCTTCTCGTATACAACCGGATCGACATCGGTATTGCCGTGGCCCAGGAGGACGGCCTCATAACACCGGTTGTCAGAGACTGCGGAAACAAGGGAATAGCCGCGATCGACGCGGAGCTTCGGGAATTGATAGACCGCGCCCGGAAGAACAAGCTGACGCCCGACGAGTACACCGGAGCGGTTTTTACCCTGAGCAACCTCGGGGGTTACGATATCGAGGAGTTTACCGCCATTATCAATCCCCCGGGATCCGCTATCCTCGCGGTGGGAACCATCACCCGGGAACCGCGGGTAACCGGATCGGGCGGCGATGAAAGGGTGGAGATAACGAGCGTCATGCGGTGCACCCTGAGCTGCGACCACCGGGTCGTCGACGGCGCGGTGGGGGCGGCCTTTCTCACCGACCTCAAGCGTAATTTGGAGCACCCGGTAATGACACTGATCTAAGAGAACGAGTAGTCCCCACGATCGGGGGCACTCGCTACATTTGTACTAAGGAGGACATCAATGACCGAACGGCAGGAGACTTTCATGGGGGGAAACCCCATCACCCTTTTAGGCCCCAAGCTCGAAGAAGGGAACAAGGCCCCCGATTTTACGGTCCTCGACATCGATCTCATGCCGAAACGCTTGAGCGACTATACCGGAAAGATAAAGCTGATAAGCGTGATCCCCTCCATAGATACCGGAGTGTGCACGGTACAGACGAAGAAGTTCAACGAGTTCGCCGCGGGTTTGGAAGACGATGTGGCGATACTCAGCATCAGCATGGACCTCCCCTTCGCACAGAAGAGGTGGTGCGCCGCCGAGGGGGTCGATCGGATAGAGGTCCTCTCGGACCACCGGGAGGCCTCTTTCGGAAGGGCGTACGGGGTGCTCATCGAGGAGCTGAGACTCCTCAACAGGGCGGTGTTCATCATCGACAAAACCGACACCGTCAGATATATCGACATAGTTACGGAAAATCACGATCATCCCGACTACGAGCGGGTTTTGGAAGCATTGAAGAGTATCAAGGAGTGAGAGAAAAACGAAAATGGTAGTAACCGAGATAAAAAAAGATGTCTACTGCATCAGTCTAAACGACAGGACAACGGACCTCTTCGAAGGGTTGTGGCCGATCAGGGACGAAGGGGTCACCTACAATTCATATCTCATCGACGACGAGAAAAAGATGATCGTCGACCTGGCCAAGGAGTTCAAGACCGACGCCCTCTTCGATTTGATTGCCAAGATCGTGGAGCCGAAGAATCTGGACTATTTGGTAGTCAATCACATGGAACCGGACCATACCGGGGCGATCAAGACACTTACGCGGATTAATCCGGATCTTACCATCCTCTGTACCCCGAAGGCCAAACCGATGCTCGAGAGTTACTACGGTGTGACCGGCCGGATCAAAGAGGTCGCCGACGGGGAGACCCTTAACCTCGGAAAACGGAGGGTAACCTTTTTCCACATCCCCTTCGTCCACTGGCCCGAAACGATGGCCACCTACAGCGGCGCGGACAAAATTCTCTTCTCCTGCGATGCCTTCGGCGGGTACGGCGCCCTGCCGGGGACGATCTTCAACGATCAGTGCCGGGACATCGAGTTCTACAAGCAGGAATCCCTCCGGTACTTCGCGAACATCGTCAGTAAGTTCTCCAAACCGGTCTTAAACGCCATCGACAAGCTCAAAGGTGTAGATATCGATATCATCGCTCCCTCCCACGGGCTCATCTGGAGGGAGAACCCCGGCGAGATTATCGAGCTGTACAAGAGGTGGTCCGAATACTCCGCCACCGGAGGAGAGCCGGGGGTGACCCTCCTGTTCGGAAGCATGTACGGCAACACCGAACGGATGATGAACGCCGTGGCCCAGGGAGTGGCCGAGGAAGGGGTCCCTCTAAAGATCTTCGACGTCGCCCGGACCCACTCGAGCTATGTCCTTCCGGCCCTGTGGACCCAGTCGGGGGTCATAATCGGTGCGCCCACCTACGAGGTAAGTCTCTTTCCGGCGATGAAGCACATGCTGAACGAAGCGGCAATCAAGCGGATTACCAACAAGAAGGCGGCTTATTTCGGCAGCTACGGCTGGAGCGGAGGAGCCCTCAAAGACGTGAAGAGTATCGTCGAGCCGTTGAAATGGGAATTGACCGAAACGCTGGAATTCTTGGGCGCCCCCACCGAGGAAGAGTGGAATAAAGCGAAGGAGCTCGGCTCCCGGTTCGCCCAAAGCCTCGTCGAGTAGCGCCGCCCGCGCATCCGGCGCCCGCCGGTACGGGGCTATTTCGCCGGTCAGGTAGTCGCCGCGGCCTCCGCCTCCGCCTGAGTATGGTCCGAATAGCGGTCCCGGATCGCGATAATTTGAGGCTTTCCATCGAAGTAGACATCCACGAGCTCAGGATCGAAGTGGGAACCACGACCCTCCCGGATGATGGTGTCCACCTTTTCCTCCGCGAAGGCGTCCTTGTAGACCCTCCGCTGAGAGAGAGCATCGTAGACATCGGCGATTGCGACGATCCGCGCCTCTAAGGGGATTTCCTCTCCCGTGAGCCCCTTCAGATAGCCGGAGCCGTCCCACTTTTCGTGATGGTAGAGGGCGATGTTCCGGGCCATGGGATCGATTTCGGGATTGTCGAGCATCCGCTCCCCGATCCGGACATGCTCCTTCATCCTATCGAACTCCTCCGGGGTGTACTTCCCGGGCTTCTTCAGGAGCGCGTCGGAAAGCCCCACCTTCCCCACATCGTGAAGAGATGCATACAGTCGGATCCTTTTTACGAAATCGGAATCGGCGCCTACTCCCCTGGCAAAGAGGGCCGAGTATTCGCTTACCCGCTTGATATGACTCCCCGTATCGGAGTCGTTGTAGAAGTTGGCGCTCTCGAGGGCTGTTATAAGCGCTCCGGTGGTGTTCTCGAGTTTCTTCGTCTTTTCTTCCACCAGATTCGTCAGATGGAGCTCCCGGTCGGCGAGGAGTTCATTCTTCTGCTTGAGTTCGTCCTGCATAAGCTTGATCTTCATATGGGTGTTTACCCGGGAGAGGAGCTCCTCCTTGTTGAAAGGCTTCGTAATGTAATCGACTCCCCCCGCTTCGAAGGCCCGGACCACACTCTCGATCTCGGTGACCGCGGTAATAAAAACAATCGGGATCCCCCGGGTACTCTTCCGCTGCTTCAGGATCGAAGCCACCTCGTACCCGTCCATTTTAGGCATCATGATGTCTAAGAGGATGAGATCGGGGATATTGTCCTCGATCGCATCGAGGACCGCCTCGCCGCCGCCGGCGAGCATAACGGTATAGTCGGTATTCTTGTTGAGAATCGTAGCTAAGATGCGGCGGTTTTCCGCCACATCGTCGACAATCAAAATGACCGGTTTTCGTGCTGTGTCCATAACGTAAATATAATGGATATTTCGGACTTTGTCATCTAAATAGGTATATTAGCGTCTCCTTTCGTCTGCCGGGGGCACCGGCGGCGGGGTGCCGCCTTACAGCCGAATAGCCGGAAAATGACTCAAAAGAGAAAGGGAATATCCGGCTCCTCCGCAGCTCGAAGATTATCCGCGATCAGCCCGAGAAACGGCTTATCTCCTAGCTCCTCCACTTTTACCATCGATACTACCCCTTCCGCCAGGTACCACTTGTTAGACTCGATAGATTCCGGAGAGTCGATCTGCACGATAAGCCCTAAAGGCTGAGCATCGGCGGCGCAGCATGTAATCAAAAGCCGGTACAAATACAGCTTGTCGCTTCCCAATTCAGGAAAGTTTTGGGCAATGCCCACTACTTGTACTTTCTTTCCGAGGTACTCTTCACGGTTCTCGAAAATATTTAAAATATTGATTTCGGTTTCCCCTCCGGGGGTTTCCGGTACCAAGGGCCCGGAAATACTCTCCCGCAAACCATTCTCCCTACCGGTCGGATCGGTGCCGATAACGGCAATATTCTTCATCTCCGTCGTTAGATAGGTATCCTTTGCCGCGAGGAAAAAGAGAAGGGGAACACTGAGCGACAATACCGTAAGGTTTCGGGACCTAACTCCGGAGGGGGGAAGATCGCGACGGCTGAGCAGGTTCCGTATCTCAAAAACCATAAAAAAAACAAGAAGACCGAAAGCGATATAAACAATCCATTTGTAGGAGGGATTCATGAACTTTGCCAAGTTGATCTCTCCTTTCCTCGGGAAGATCAGCCACAGAAACAGACCGTTGAGCATTCCTAAACTCAGAATCGTAAACGCGGAGGTAATTCCCGTTCCCGTTCTTTTATCCACCTGCCGCCCCCTGGATAAAAAACATTCCCGTGCTCCACAGCCCGACCGTAATAACGATAATAAGCGCCAGACTCAGCGCCGCTTTCCTGCTGAATAATAGTTTGTATGCGGATAAAAGTTTGATGTCCAGCATCGGCCCAAGTATCAAGAAACTCATAATCGCGGAAAAAGGCAGCATACCGCGGAAACTCGCCCCTATAAAAGCGTCCGCCTCGCTGCAGAGGTTCAGGACAAAGGCCGTCCCCATGGCCGAAGGGATAGAGAGAAAAGCGGAAGAAAAACCGCCGATCCCGGAGGTGCCTATGACGGTACGCAGGCATGCCGCGATAAACGCCCCGAGGACCAAATATTTAACAACGTCGAAAAAATCGTTTATACTGTGCTGAACGATCCTCCGGACCTTCTTCGAGAAAGATGCCCGCTGCCCCGTGTCGGTATGATGATGATGATCGTCATGCCCGCATTCCCGGCAGCCGGACTCCTCTACGCCGTTGTGATCAACAGCCAGGTCACGGCTGAGAGCGGCCTTCCCGGCGGGATAGAGCCCATGAAAAATAAAGCCTACGATTACCGCAATGGCATATCCGGACCCGAAGCGGATAAATGCATGGGTAAAACTGTTTCCAAAAGCGATGAAGGTTGTCACCCATACGACGGGATTTACAATAGGCACGGCGAGAAGGAAGGCAACGGCGGCTCCCAGGGGTACTCCTTTTCTCACGAGCCGCCGCGTTACGGGAATTATTGCGCACTCGCAAATCGGAAAGATGATACCCGAGGCTGCCGTCAGGAAAATGATTAACCGGGGCATCTTTCGATTGAGCCGGGCAATCAAACGGGAAGGGACATACTCCTCTATGACACCTCCGATTAGGCTTCCAAGGAGGACAAAACCGACTGCTTCAATGACAACCGCTATAAAGGTTATCGAAACCCTATCGACAAATAGGTTGAGCTCTTGCGATAACCCCCTGAGGAGAAAAAGCAGGAAGGCTCCCACCGCGAAGAGAACAAAGACCAAATCTTCTCCGTTCAAGGCGGACTGCCCGCGTCCGGTTAAATCACTCATAGAATATACACTTCCCTTTTTCCGAGAGATGCGGCCAGAAAATTTCTTAATTCGGAAATAGTTTACGTAATGAGTAACAATTATGCAAGAAGAAAATAGGGTATTTCCACCGGCTGCCGGGTGTAAAAAAACCGCCCGGGGATTCCGGGCGGTTTTTTATACGGTTTCCAGCCGAGGGGCCTATTTCAGATAGATCGGCCTCGGGGTGTAGCTGGTATGGAGCAGCTTGTGGGCCTTCTCGCTCAGCGGCTTACCGAGGTACTCTTCGTAGAGCTTGATGATCGCCGGGTTCTGATGACTGCACCGGAACTCGCTTTTCGTATCGTCCCGGTAGATCGCTTCGGCCCGCTTCCGGCGGATCTCGTCGTTGGTGAGCCGCGGCTGTCCGCCGCCGGCGATACATCCGCCCCGGCAGGCCATGACCTCGACGAAGTGATACGGGAGTTCCTCGTTGTTCTCCTTGGCCTTCCGCACCCTGTCTAAGACCTTGTTGATGTTGGTCATCGAATGGGCCACCGCGATCCGGATCTCGGTGCCCTCTATGTCGATTTTCGCTTCCTTGATACCGTCCATACCCCGGACGTCCTTGAGGTCCACATCCTCGAGCTCGCCGTTAGTAATAAGGTGGTAGGCGGTCCGAAGGGCCGCTTCCATGACCCCTCCGGTGGCGCCGAAAATGGTCCCCGCGCCGGTATAGATGCCTAAGGGGCTGTCCGCTTCCTCGTCCTCGAGATTGGCGAAGTCGATACCCGCGGACTTGATCATCCGGCTGAGCTCCCGGGTGGTGATGCTCACGTTGATGTCCTGGCAGCCGGAGGCGTACATGTCGGTGGACCGGGTAATCTCGTACTTCTTGGCGGTACAGGGCATGACCGAAACCATGTAGACATCGCAGGGCTCGACCCCGAGCTTTTCGGCGAAGTAGGTCTTGCTCATGACGCCCATCATCTCCTGGGGCGATTTGGCCGTGGAGAAATGGGGAATCATGTCGTCGTGGTACTTCTCCATGAAGTCGACCCACGCCGGACAGCAGCTGGTAATCAGGGGAAGCTCCCCGTGGCCGTGAACGAACCGCTCGACGAACTCGGAGCCCTCTTCCATGATGGTCAGGTCCGCTGCGAAGTTGGTGTCGAAAATCGAATCGAAGCCGAGGCGGCGAAGGGCCGCGTAGGTCTTGCCGGTGAGCAATGCCCCAGGCTCGAAATCGAAGGCCTCGCCGATGGCGACCCGGACGGCGGGGGCTATCTGGACCACGCAGTGCTTCGTCGGGTCCATGAGGGCGTTCCATACCTTGCCGGTGTCGTCCTTCTCGTAGATGGCGCCCACCGGGCAGTGGGCGGAACACTGTCCGCACTTGATGCAGGGGCTCTCGTTGAGAACCACGTCTCCCGCCGGGGCGATTCGGGTTTCCTCGCCCCGCCCTAAGAACTCGAGGGCCCACACATCCTGGAGCTGCTGACAGACGTTGGCGCAGCGGCCGCAGTTGATGCACTTCTCGGGATTGAGGACTATCGAGGGGGTCGATTCGTCGGGTTTGAGATCTCTCAGGCGCTTCTCGAACTCCACTTCCCGAATGCCGAACTCGGCGGCTAGGGTCTGGAGCTCGCAGTTATTGTTCCTGGAGCACTGGAGGCAGTCGTTGGGATGGGTGGAGAGGATCAGCTCTAAGACGGTCCTCCTGACGTCGATGATCTCCGGGTCGTGGGTGAGAATGCTCATCCCCTCCTCGACCGGGGTCGCGCAGGCGCGGACCATCTTTTCCGATCCTTCGAGCTTGACGACGCAGATGCCGCAGGCAGCCCACGCGGTCAGATCGGGATGATAGCACAGGGCCGGAACCTTGACGTTCAGCTGTTCGGCGGCCTTCAGCAGGGTTGTCCCCTCCTCGACCTTTATGTCCATGCCGTTTATCTTTAAATTAACCATTTTGGTTGCAGTTTCCGTTTTCACAGGATTTCCTCCTTGATATCCCTTCCGTTACCGGACCATGACGGCGTCGAACTTACATGCCTGATGACACTCGCCGCACTTGATGCAGAGATCGTGATCGATGAGATGCGGCTTCCGCCTTTCTCCGGTAATCGCGTTCACCGGGCACCTCCTGGCGCACACGCCGCAGCCGATACACTTGTCCGGAAGGATGTAGTAGGTGATAAGCTCCTTACACTTGCCCGCGGGACACCGGTCGTCCTTGATGTGGGCTAAGTACTCGTCCTCGAAGTATTTAAGCGTCGATAGGATGGGGTTCGGAGCGGTTTGGCCGAGGCCGCAGAGACTCGCCTTCTGCATGGCCCGTCCGATACGTCTCATCTTGTCGATGTCGTCCATCTCGCCTAACCCCTTGGTGAGGCGGTCTAAGATATTGTACAGGGTCCGTCCGCCGACCCGGCAGGGAGCGCACTTACCGCAGGACTCGTCGACGCAGAAGCCCAAATAGAACTTGGATACGTCGACCATACAGTCGTCCTCGTCCATGACGATCATTCCCCCGGAGCCCATGATCGAGCCGAGCTCTTTGAGGTTCTCGTAGTCGATGGGCGTGTCCAAATACTCGGCGGTAATGACTCCCCCGGAGGGTCCGCCGGTCTGGACCGCCTTGAACTCTTTACCGCCGGGGATGCCGCCGCCGATATCGTAGACGATTTCCCTCAAGGAGGTACCCATGGGGACCTCGACGAGACCGGAGTTGTTGATCTTTCCGGTCAAAGCGAAGACCTTGGTCCCCTTAGAGGTTTCCGTACCTATTTTGGCGAACCAGTCGCCTCCGTTGTTGATGATGACCGGTACGTTAGCCCAGGTTTCCACGTTGTTGATGAGGGTCGGCTTCCGCCACAGCCCCTTCACCGAGGGGAAGGGAGGACGCGGAATGGGCATGCCCCGCTCGCCTTCGATGGAGGCGAGGAGTGCCGTTTCCTCACCGCAGACGAAGGCGCCCGCGCCCAAACGGATTTCGATGTCGAAGTCGAAGCCGCTTCCGAGGATATCCTTGCCTAAGAGACCGTATTCCCGGGCGTCGATCATCGCCTTCTTGAGCTTGTTGATGGCGATGGGATACTCGGCGCGGATGTAGATGTATCCCTCGTTCGCCCCGATGGTGTAGCCGGCGACGGCCATCGCCTCGAGGAGAGAGTGGGGATCGCCCTCCAAGGTAGACCGGTCCATGTAGGCCCCGGGGTCTCCCTCGTCGGCGTTACAGACCACGTACTTTTGGCCTCCTTCCGCCTTCTTGGTAAAGTTCCATTTGAGCCAGGTGGGGAACCCGGCGCCGCCGCGCCCCTTGAGCTGCGACTTCTTGAGCTCCTCGATCACGTCGTCGGGAGACATCTCGAAGAGGACCTTCTCTAATGCCATGTATCCGTCCCGGGCGATATATTCGTCGATGTTGTCGGGATCGATGAGGCCGCAGTTGCGAAGCACAACGCGGAACTGCTTCTGATAGAACTCGATATCCTCGAACTTAGGTCGCGCGTCGGTGTCGCCGGGCTTGTAGACGAGCCGGTCTACCTCCCGCCCCTTGACGATGTGCTCGGATATAATCTCCCCGGCATCCTCCGGAACGACTTGAACGTAAAAAGACTCGTCCGGCAGGACCTTCACGATGGGTCCCTGCTCGCAGAACCCGAAACACCCGGTTTTCACGACCTGGACATCGTTCTGAACTCCCTGGAGCTCGCTTTCTCTGACTAAGTTCTTATATATGTCGTCCGCCTTGGCGGATTCGCATCCGGTGCCTCCGCAGACGAGAGCGTAATACTTGAATGCCATGATTTATGCCTCCCCTTTACCTTCCGCTTCCACGATGTCGATGGCCGGCCGGTCGTATATGTGATCGTTGATCAGGACCTTGCCGTGAATGTGCTTGCGTATGATCTTCTTGGCGATTTCCGGATCGACCTTACCGTAGATGACCGTCGGCATCTCCGGAGAGATGATCTCTACAGTAGGCTCGGCATAGCAGAGCCCCATGCATCCCGACTGCTTGACGACGATATGCTGCATATCTTCGTCGTCGAGCTCATCGAGAAAGGTGTTGAGGGTATCTTTAGCCCCGGCGGCGATCCCGCAGGTCCCCATTCCAACGATTATCTGGGTCTTCTTATCGGAAACGTCCCGCCGGTTAATCTCCTTCTTCTTCGATTCACGAAGTTTTCTCAGTTCCTCTAATGTCATTTTAGCCATATTTAACTCCTTGAATTATCAGTCCTCTTCCTGCGACTGAAGATAATCCCGTAAAAGCTTGAGCGATGCTCCGTCGTTTAAATCGCCTAGGACTTCCTCGAGCTCGCCGCGCCTCAAGCGGTATTCCACGGTCTTGGCTTCGGTCCGAAGGGTCCGGAGGATCTCCATCTCGTAGTCCCCTTCGAAGCACAGCGCCTGAAGAAAGGCCGACGGAACATCTCCCACCGGAGGAGAGTCGACATTCCTCAGGTCGAAGGCGAAACTTAGACAGGTTCCTCTGCCGGGTTCGGAATCCAGGTGGAAGCTTCCTCCGGAGAGCTCGGTCGCCTGGACGAGAAAGGGGATTCCCAATCCTACCCGGCGGCGGTGTTTTTCCCCCGATGTAAAGAACGGGTCCCGCGTCATCTCTAACTCCTTAGCCGTCATACCCCGTCCGTCGTCGGTCAGACGGACCGAAAAGCTCTTCCGTGTCTCCTCGACCTCGAGGCGGATATTTCCGGCCCCGGCCTCGACCGAGTTCTGAACGCAGTCGGTGATGAAATCACAGCAGGTGAAATGCACCGTAAGGTCCCGCCGAGCCGCCTATTCGCCCTTGTACTTAGCGATTATCCCAGGCAGCATGTCCTTGGCTATCTTTCCATATACCTCGCCGCCTATTACCATAACCGGCGCAAGACCGCAGCATCCGACGCAGCGGACCGCTTCGATGGAAAACTCGCCGTCCTCGGTGACGCAGTTGACGCCGATGCCTAGGATGTTTTCGAGCTCGCCGATGATGTCCTCACCGCCCTTGAGATAGCAGGCGGTCCCCATGCACACCTGGATGTTATACCTTCCCGGTTTCTGCAGCTTGAAGAAGTGATAGAAGGTAACCACCCCGTAGATCTTGGCCAAGGGGATCTCCAAGAGCCTGGCCACTTCCATGGCCGCCTCCCGGGGGATGTATCCGAACTCCTCCTGGACCTTGTGCAGGACCATGATGAGGTTACCCGGCTTGTCCTTCCATTCCCGGATGAAGGTGCGAAGTTCGTCCGAGAATTGGATGTCTATCTCGTTCTGTGTAATCATCTTTCCTCCAAATACACCAGTTTTTGTTCTATACGGAGCCTACACTATAAAAATAAAAACATCAACACATAAAGCCAAGTAAATTGGTCAAAAATGTGAACATTCTGAATTCTTTCTTGACAGATAGAATATAAATGTTATAATTCATGTACTTAATGTGAATTGTGTAACATAAAAGGCGGGACAACGACATGAACAAGGAACTCATTCTGCGGCTCTCTAAGTATAAGCGGTTGCTCCACAAATTCAAAGCCCTCGGGCTCGAGCGGGTTTTTTCCAATAACCTAGGGGACGCCATCGACGTCACTCCGGCCTTAGTCCGGAAGGACTTTTCCATCCTCCAGCTCCCGGGTAACAAGCGGGGGGGATACAACATCGACGGGCTCTTAGATAAGCTCAACGAACAGCTCGGGACCGACCAGACCAAAGAAGTAGTCATCGTGGGGTGCGGCAAGATCGGCACCGCCCTGCTGGAATACCGGGAATTCGTGAACGAAGGGATCCACATAGTGGCGGGATTCGACGTGGATACCCAGAAGATAGGCCGGGAGAGCAACATCCCCATCTACGACCTGCGGACCCTTCCCGAGTTCGTGGCGGAACACGACATACGGGTCGGCATCATCGCCGTCCCCGATAACGCCGCCGCCGATGTCCTCGAGATGATGATAAACGCCGGAATCCAGGGAATCCTCAACTTCGCTCCGGTGGAACTCAAATGCCCCAAGAAGTGCGCCGACGAAGACTGTCCCGCTCGATGCGTCATCCACAACATCAACATCGGTCCGGAGATCGAAAACCTCTTCTATCTGATAGCGATGAAGGAGCGCAACGACTATCCCGAAGCCCCGGAATGCGAGAACTGCGAAGAAAAGGTTGAAAATGAGAAACGTTCCGTATAAGGTCCGTATATAAAGGGCGGCAAGGAGCTGACTTGTTTACAGGCACGCGGACAAAACTCATCTTAAGCTTTTTAGGGATCTCACTCCTCGCGGGTGCCCTTTCTCTCGCGGCGGGATGGAGGTCGGTCAAAACGGCGGTCCTCCGCGAGGCGGAGCAGAAGGCCGCCGCCAATCTCTTAGCGGCTGAATCACTCTACATCAATGAGCGGGACCGGCTGAAAGAGCTGGTCCACTACTGCTGCGAGATCGCGGGTACCATCGCTTTCGACGGCGCCGGTGATCAGGACGATTCCGAAGAGACGGAGACATCCCGAGGATGTCCCCTGGAAGTGCTCCTGCGGGGCCTCAAGATCATGGCCGAGACCGGGCGGACCGATTTTACCGGATTCGCCTTTTCTCCGGGGTCCCGGGACGCTGATTCGGCTGTCTTTACGCACACCGAGGACGGCGGCCCGGTTACCGTCTGGGGACACAGACTCGAGGACTCCCCGGAAAGGGCGTGGATACACCGGTCGCTCGAAAGGTGGGCCCGGCACTCCGCGCGGATCGAAGGCGAAACCACGGGGCTTCTCCCCCCGATGGAAGATGTCGAACCCGAGGCGGGTAAGCACACGGGAGCACTTGCGGTGGCGGCGGTAATCCCTAAGAACACCCCCGACGGCGGCATCATCTACACCTTTGCGGGAGAGCTCATCGAAGAGGGAGGATGGTTCTCGAAAACCGTCGAATCGGCGCTCTTTCCCCGGATACCGGGTCTACCCGATATCACGGGAGACATCCGAATCGTCCCGGGCTACGCGGGAATGGACGACAGGGGCGGCCAAGGCGGTATGTCCATTACCGTAGAGATAGGAGAAGACACCGTAACCGCCTTCAAACCTCTGACCGACATCTTCGGGAATCCCTCCGCTCGGCTGGTTTCGTCGGTCGACCGGAACTGGTTCGACGGAATAATAACACGGACGGTACGGATGCTCCTCATCATAAGCGTCGGGAGCATGCTCATCGCCGCGGCCATCGGCTCGCTTATCGCCCACGCCATCTACCGTCCCGTGTACAACCTGATCGAGGCGAGCCGGGAGGTCTCCCGGGGCAATCTCAATCCCGAAATCGAACCTATCTCGAAGGACGAGCTCGGTGTGCTCCAGCGGACCTTCCTCGAGATGACCCGGTCGCTCCGCCGGCGGGACGAGCAGATACACCGGGCAAGTGAGACCAAGCTCCTCCAATCGGAAAAACAGGCGAGTATCGGCAGGCTCGCGGCGGGAGTGGCCCACGAGATTAACAATCCCCTGACCGGGGTCCTCACCTTCACCCACCTCCTGTTGAAGAGAAAAGACTTGGACGAGGAGATGCGGGAGGACCTTACAACCATCGCGAGCTCCACCGAGCGGGTCAGGGAGATCGTCAAAGGACTCCTCGACTTTTCGAGGCAGACCGAGATGCGGCCGCAGCTCGTGGACATCAACGAGCTTATCAAGCATACAATAACCCTCGTCGGCAATCAGGCCCTGGTCAAGGGAGTCGTGCTCTGCTTCCATCCCCAGGAGAACCTGCCCAAGCGGACGGTAGACAGGAATCAGATGGAGAGCGTATTGATCAACATTCTGATCAATGCAATAGACTCTACCCCGAAAGGGGGCCACATCGTGGTGACCACCTCCACGGGGCTGCCCGGAGAGATCAAGCCGTATCCTAAAAAGGGGATCGAGATAAGCATCGCCGATACCGGCTCGGGAATACCCCCGGAGCATCTGAACAAACTCTTCGATCCCTTCTTTACCACCAAGGAGGTCGGGAAAGGAACCGGTTTGGGACTCGCGGTATCCTATGGTATTATAGAAAAGCACGGGGGGACCATCCGGGTGAAGAGCAAGGTCGGAGAAGGAAGCACCTTCATCATCTGGCTCCCCCTCGAGGATTAGGAGATGTAAAAAATGGATATTCTGGTAGTCGACGACGACGAGGTCGTGCTCAGGAGCTGTAACCGGATTCTTTCGGGAGAGGGACATACCGTCCGGCTCGCGCGGAACGCGGCCGAGGGGCTCGAGTCCCTGAGTAACGGAAGCTACGACCTCATCATTGTGGACATAAAGATGCCCGAGGAAGACGGCATCAGTCTGATCAATAAATCCCGGCGAGGGGGGGTGGAGACCCCGATCCTCGTGATGAGCGGGTATCCCACCGAGGAGACCATCGAATCGAGTCTGGCCAGCGGCGCCCAAGGGTTCATTCCCAAGCCGTTTACGCCGGACGAGCTCATCGCGGGCGTCAGGGAGGCAACCGAAGGAGGTTAGGATGCAGAGAGTAATGGTGATCGACGATGAACAAATCGTCCTGGACAGTATCAAAAGGATTCTCGAACCCGAGGGGTTCGAGGTCGAGACCTTCCAAGAGAGCACCGCGGGGCTCGAGGCGGCCCTGCGAGAAAAATGCGCCGTTCTTTTGACCGATATCCGGATGCCCAGATTTTCCGGGATGCACATCTTGAGGGAAATGAAAAAGCAGGCTCCCGAAATTCCGGTTATCCTCATTACCGGCTACTCCACCGTGGAGAACGCCGTCCAGGCGATGAAGATCGGGGCCGCCGATTACATCGAAAAGCCCTTCGATCCGGACGTCCTCCTCGAAAAGATACACGAGGCGGTATCCCAGGCGCCTTCCCCCGAACCGGGTGCCGAGGCGGGGGTTGTCCATCCCGAAACGGTCAAGGAAATTTTGAACCGGGCGGCGAACGACAACGTTTTTGCAGAATCTCTTTTGACCCAGTCGGTTCTAAGCCTCGAGGAGTACGATCTGACGGCTCAGGAAAAGCTCGCAATACTGACCGGGGATATCGGATGGCTCGAGAGCTACTTAGGTTCTCTCGATGAACGGCAGCGGGCGTGGCTCGAGAGCCGCTTAGGAAGCGAGATTTGGGAATAAAAGTCCCGTGCGGTTTATACGATGTAAAATATTATGTAAAAGGAGTACAGCCATGGCGGAAAAGATGCTCGTTATAGACGATGAGCAGGTAGTCATCGACTCGATCAGCAAGAGCTTTGCCGACGAAGACTACGAAATTACGGGAACGAAGAACCCCGAAGAGGCCATAGACCTCATCCAAAAGAATACCTACGACGTGATCCTCTGCGACTGGAACATGCCCGGGATCGACGGGATGGAGGTGATCTCGCAGATCGAGAAGCACAGTCCCGAATCGACGGTCCTTATGATAAGCGGCTATCCGAGCGTAGACCGGGCTACCGAGGCGATGAAGCGGGGGGCGTTGGACTTCCTGCCCAAGCCCTTTACTCCGGAGGAGCTCAAGGAAGCGGTCCTCAAGGCTGAGAAGAAGAAGGTAATGCACGAGAAGAAGTCCTTCGCCCGCTTTCAAAGCCGGATGGGGAGCGTCGCCTTTCCCAAGCCGGAGATGGACGACAAGGCGCCGGCCACCATCGCCGATACCGTTTCGAAGAAGGTCGGGGTGGGCAAGGTCACCTCCCCCTGGCTTTCGGTGTTTATCCTAGGGATTTTAGCCGGGGCCTACATCGGCTTCGGCGGGGTGCTGGCCACCACCGTGACCCACGACATGGCGTCGTTCTTAGGTGTGGGATTCACCAAATTTATGAGCGGGGCGGTCTTCAGCTTAGGTCTCATGATGGTAATTATCGCGGGAGCGGAGCTCTTTACCGGGAACAACCTGATGATATCGTCGGTCATGACCGGGGACATCACCCTCGGGAAAATGCTTGCGCGGTGGGGCATCGTCTACGTGGCGAACTTCGTGGGATCGATGATCATCGTCTTCCTCTTTTTCTACTCCGGATTGTGGAAGACCGGCGGAAACGCCGTCGGCGAAGCCGCGGTGAGCATCGCCTCGGGCAAGGTGAGCCTCCCCTTCGGCGAGGCGCTGGTCCGGGCGATCGGCTGTAACTGGATCGTATGCCTCGCGGTGTGGATGGCCCTCTCCGCCCGGCAGACGGTGGGCAAAATCTTCGCCATCTTCTTTCCGATTATGGGATTCGTGGCCATGGGGTTCGAGCACAGCATCGCCAACATGTATTTCGTCCCCATGGGGATGATGCTCAAAAACTACGCCGGCGTCGCCGTCCCCGAGGGATTCGATCCGGCGGCCTTGAACGTTGCGGGCTTCATCGTCCGGAACCTGATTCCCGTGACCATCGGGAACATCATCGGCGGAGTGGTCTTCGTGGGCATGAGCTACTACAGCGCCTACCTAAAGCCCCGGGCACAGAAGTAATCTCTACCGGTACCGGGCATGCGCCCGGGCCGAACCGCGGCGCGGGACATGAGCCCGCTACCCATTTTTTCTCAAGAGGACGGTGTAGATCGACACCGAGGCCAAAATGAACACTCCGAAGATGAGCTGGATCCAGAATCCGCTAAGACCTAAGGAGATGATTCCCGCCTCGAGACTCCCGATGATGATGGCCCCGAGAAGCGAACCCAGGATGGTCCCCTTTCCGCCGAAGACCGAGGTGCCCCCCACGAAGACCGCGGCCAAGGCGGGAAGCATGTATCCCTGCCCCTGGCTCGGCCAGAAGTAGGTGACCTCCAGGGTGGAGATGATGCCGACAAAGGCCGCGAAAAAGCCGACCTGTACGAAGGCGATGGTCTTGACCCGATTGACGTTGATCCCCATCATCTTGGAGCTCGCGGGATTATCTCCCACGAACAGGAGGTGCGAGCCGTACACGTGCCTGTTCAGGATAAACCAAAAGAGTACTGCGAGGCCGATCATCCAGATCATCTGTCCGGGGACCGCATCCCCTACCCTGCCGACTAAAGCATTGTAGAAGAGCGTCCCCCTGGCGTCGACGAAGGAGATCCCTTTCCCCTGAGCGGCGACATTGACCATACCCCTCCAGAAGAACATCGCTCCGATGGTCCCCACCAGCGAGGGTACCCCTATTCTGACAATAATGAGGGAGTTCAGATAACCCGCGACGATTCCCGTGGCCAGCGCGGCGAGACCGCCGACGAATATGCTCCCCGTTGTCGTGAACACCGTTCCGAACACCCACGATGCAAAGGCAAGGACCGAGGGAAAGCTCAAGTCCATCTCACCTAAGACCACAACGAAGGTCAAGGATAGAGCGAGGATTCCCACGAAGGGGATGGTGGACATGAACGAATAGTAGATATCGAACCGGGTAAATACCTTGGGGTTTCCAACAATAAAGATGACAAAGACCAGAATCGCGACGATGACGATGGCGATTTCGTACTTGTACTGGGCAAATCTTCCGCTTCTTAAGTTTATCATACTGGTGACCTCTTCCTGTTACGTGCCCTATTCGAGCTTTCCGGTCCGGGCCAGATTGACCATCTTGTCGACCAGCTCGTCCTGAGTAATATTCTCTTTTAAGAATTCCCCGGCGATCTCGCCCCGGTCGAGGATGACGAACCGGTCGGCCACGGGATAGACGTAATAAATATTATGGCTGATGAAGATCGCCGAGCTTCCTCTCTCCTTGATGCCGTTGACGAAGTCGAGGACCTTGTTGGTCTCCGACAAAGAGAGCCCCATTGTCGGCTCGTCGAGGATGATCAGATCGGCCTTAAAATGCAGCGCCCGCCCGATGGCGATCCCCTGCTTCTCTCCGCCGGAGAGAAACATGACGTCGGAGTCAACGGTTATCGCCTTGGAGGTAAAACCCATGTGCTCCCGGAGGATCTTTTCCGACTCCTCCTTCTGTTTGTGAACGTTCATGAAACCTAAAGGATTCTTGATTTCCCTTCCCACGAACATGTTCCGCCACAGGGTCTGCTGATCGGCAAGGGCCCGCTCCTGGTACACCGTTTCGATTCCCATCGCCCTCGACTGCTTGACCGAGTGGATGGTGATCTTTTTGCCCTTATAATATATCTCACCTTTTGTGGGAGTATTGACTCCGGTGATACATTTTATAAGGGTCGATTTTCCCGCGCCGTTGTCGCCGACAAGCCCTACGATCTCGTTCTTCCCGACATCGAAGTCGATTCCCCTAAGTACCTTTACGTGGCCGAAATTTTTGTAGATCCCCTTCATGGAAAGAAGCTTTTCGTTGTTCATTGATATTCACCACCTTGCTGAGTAGAAAAAAGGCGCCGAGGACCAAAAGACCCCGGCGCCGATAATTGTCTTTTACCTGATCTGCTGTTCAGCTAACGGAGCGACCATATCTATGTTGCTCTCGTCGATGAGGGCGGCTCCGGTATCGATGTGGAGTCCCGAGAAGCCGTACTTCACGCTCAAGCACAGCTGCAGGACCGGGAGATACCCCTGCAGCCACGGCTGCTGATCGAGGATCACGTCGACCCACCCTTCTTGAATGGCGTCCACCGTGGCGGCGCTCAAGTCGAAGCCCGCCGCGAAGATGTCGTCGGGCTCCTTGTTGGCGGCTCTGAGATAGGTCCCCATGGTTGCGGTCAGGGCTCCGTGGTCGGTGACAATGAGCTTAACATCCGGGTTACTCGCGATGTAGCTGGTGATGATCGGGGTCCCCTGGGAAGCGTCGGAGTTGACGGAGTCGGAGATTTCGAGGTAATCGACGGTAATGTCCATCTCCTCGAGGGCATCGATGACGCCCTTGGTCCTCATTCCCCGAGTTTCCTGCCCGAGGAGGCCCCATACCATGGCGCGGTCGCCGGCCTCGAGTCCCGCACGCTGGGCGGCACCCTTTCCGAGATTATACCCGGAGGGATAGAGCTCCTGTCCGACATACCCGAAACCCGAAGCCTTGTACTTTTCTTCTATGTCGGGAAGGCTGGTGTTCTGGGCGGTCACGACGATTCCCTTTTCCCGGGCCTCGTCGACGAGGGGTTTTAGGGCCGCGACACCGGGGTGTCCCATAACCGCGATTCCGTCGGGCCGCCGGGCCACCGCGTCCTTGAACTGCGCGACCATTCGATCGGGAAGCCACCCGGACCAGACGTACTCGACGTCGCATCCTAAGTCCTCTTCAGCCGCCCTCGCTCCGTTGTAGACGACCGAGGCAAAGGGCCCGCCTTCACTTCCTCCCGGGAAGAAGACGATGGACACATCGGAGAAATGCCCCTCCTCTTCCTGCTCGACCTGAGCGGCCTCTTCCCCTTCCGCGGCAGTTCCAGCGGCTTTGTCACCGCATCCGATGAGTGAAAAGATCATCGCCGCCGCTAAGAGCAGGACGATAAAACCGTACTTTTTCATAGTACCCTCCTTAATTAATATATCTGTCTTAAGGTAAAGGATAAGCCAGCTTTCCGGTTCGCGCAAGGGTCTTTTTCATAAACAGGCCGCCCGGCGGCTCATCTATCCGGGCGGTCAGGAGGGACCCCTTCATCGCTCCAGCCGCGGAGGGCGTAGTACTCCTCAAGAAGCTTTTCGAGGTTCTCGCCGCCCGGACCGGTGGCTACCCGCGCGGGAAGGGTATCGTCGGCGGAGGCAACCCCCTCCCGGACGTTGAAGCGCCGCTTGAGCTCGAAGATCCCCGCTCCGGCGGCAAGGAGCTCGTCCAGGGTCATGTCCCACCCGGTTATGGCGTTCAGCCACCCGAGTATACGCGAGGGACTTACCCCCGACGAGAGCAGGAACTTGCAGGTCTTCAAACTATCGAAGACGCACATCAAATCCTGCATACCCTTGGTGAGCTCCGCCTTGCCCTCGAGGGAATATCGGTCGAGGGTCTCAGCAAATCCCAGGTCCGGGATCGCCGACCAGGCCTCCATTCCGTGGGAGAATGCCTGGAGATGACACGCCCCCCGGGGGCTGGTGGCGTAGCCCAAAGCGACCGTGACGAAGGCCCGCGGATCGTGGGAGGGGAGCTCCATTCCCTTCACTTGGATGTCGAGCTCCGGATCGTCTATATCGAGCTCCATCAGGGCGAGGCGAATTCCCAAGCCGAGGATGCGGCCGATCCCCTCACCTTCCCCGATGAGGCGGGTATAATAGACAAGGGCCCGGCCGCTTCCCCACTCAGGCCTCGGCGGTTCCCCGGCCTCGGCGGTATCCCCCGCGCCCGGCACGCTCCCCGCTTTCCTCTCCAGGAGGCCAGCATCGATATATCCCCTCTCATACGCCTCGAAGAGGAGACCCAAGACCTGCCCCACCGATATGGTGTCGATACCGTAGCGGTTGCACAGGTCGTTGGCCTTGACCACCGCCTCGAGATCGCTTACCAGCAGGTTTCCCCCTAAGGAGCCCATGGTCTCATACTCGGGACCGCCGGCCTCGGTGTCGGTCCGGTACTCCCCAGATTCGACCCGGACCACCCGCCCGCAGCCGATGGGGCACCGGGCGCAGTGATACCGTCCGGTAAGGGCCGTTTCGGCGAGATTCGTGCCGCTCAAGTTTTCTACTCGGTCCCATCGCCGGTCCCGCCAGTTGTTGAGGGGGAAATCTTCCAGCTCGTGGCAGAGCTCCACCCCGCTCGCCGTCCCGTAGGAGCGCATATCACCGCTCACCTCGGCTATGTCTTTTACAGCCGATTTGACCTCAGAGGCGAGCCCGTCGGGATCGTGGACCTCCGCCGGCACGGACCCCCGGACCGCGGCCACCGCTTTCAGGTTCTTGCTCCCCATCACCGCGCCGAGCCCCCCCCTGGCGGCTATCCTCGCGTCCGGTCCGTCCGAGACAATCCCCGATAAAAGCACCAGCCGCTCCCCGGCCCGTCCGATGGACATGGTGGAAACCCTTCCCTCCTCCCCGGCGACGAGCCTCTCGTGGGTCGCGTAGGTGTCGAGACCCCAGAGGCCGGAACCGTCCAAGATCCGTGCCTCCGGTATGCCGGTCTCCCCGGGGGCATCCTCTTCGGCCAGCCGAAGGACCGAGGGGGTTTCGGCCCGTCCCCGGATGATCAGCCCGTCGACACCGAGGCTCTTCAAATACTCGCCGAACCTCCCCCCGACATCAGATTCGCCCCAGATTCCGGTCAGGGGGCTCTTGGAGATAACGCTGGTTCTTCCCGAACAGGGGGCACGGGTCCCCGCGAAGGGCCCGGTCAGGAAAAGAAGAAGATTGAAGGGCCCGAGGGGATCGATCTCCTTCGGCAGTTCGGTGTTGAGGATCCACGCCCCGAGGCCGGATCCACCGATATAACGCCTGCGGATTTCGGGTTCTATGTGCCGTCGGGAAACGGTTCCGGTGGTCATGTCGACATCGAGTAAAAGGGCTGGGTTCATACGGTCTCCTTATCGGATGGTGAAGTTCATCCCCAAGAATTCCCGTACCCCCGCCTCGGTGACCGGCCGGGGATTAGTCGCTCCGTTCACGTTGACCGCCGCGTAGCGGACGAGCTCCTCGAGACGGCTCGCCTCGAGGACCGGGGGATCGATACCGAGTCCCGCCGTCCGGCGCCGGAAAATCTCCCCGACCTTTCCTACCAGGGGCTCTAAGGCGTCACGCTTGGCACGGGGCACTTCGCTTCTATTATACTTGAGGGTCCCGGGGACTAAGGCCCCGCAGACGTATCCATGGGAGAGATCGGGATAGAATCCGGGAAGAATGTTGGAAATACAGTGGAGAATGCCCAGTCCGGCGTTGAGCATGGCGGCCCCGTTCAAGAAGGATCCCTCTAAAAGGGCCGCACGGGCCTCGAGGTCGGTCCCGTCATCGAGGCAGGTTTCCAGATTATCGGCCACCGAGGCGCACCCCCGAAAGGCGAGAGCGTCGGTGACCGAGTTAGCTCCGGTGGAGAAGATCGCCTCGAGTCCGTGGGAAAAGGCGTCCATCCCCGAAAACAGGGTCAGCTCCTGCGTCAGGGGAACGGTCATCTCGGGATCGAGGATCGCGGCATCGGCCGCCCGGCATTGGATGCTTCGCTTTTCGTGGGTCTCGTCGTCCGTTATGACCGCCCATTCGTTAATCTCCCCTCCGGTCCCGGCGGTAGTGGGAAGGGAGACGAAGTAATCGGGACCGGCCTCGCGGGCAAGCCACTTGCCGGCATCGAGATACGACCCGCCGCCGGCGACGACCAGGACATCCGACCCGCCTTCCCGGTAGGTTTCGAGGGCCGCGCGGCATTCCGATTCAGTCGGATTGGGCTTGAGCCCGGAGATGCGGGCGGTCACCTCGATGCCCGCATCGTTCAAGCTTCGGGTAAGCACCCGGACGGTGGGGGCCATCCACTCATTAGCACTGCACATGAGCGCGGCACGCTTCCCGGACACTGCGGAGCCGACGATCGAACCGAGCTCCCCTGCCCTTCCGGCCCCGAAATGCACCTTGGTGGGAATCAAGAAGTCATAGGAAGTCATAAAAAAAGAGTAAGGGATGCCCCGGGGATGGTCAAGCGCCGACTCCGAGGAACCGCCGGAGCGGTAGTAAGCGGCCGATTTTTTATTTTATTTTTTTACTTTATCAACTGCCCGGAAGTATGATAGATTTAATTGGACATTGATGTGAATTCTGAATGAATCCGTTATTGTGCCGAATCCGCATTAATTGCGTATACATGTTTTAGCAGGCCCGCCGGAGAGTTGCGGGTGAAGGAAAATCGAATGGGAAAGAAACTTTACGTGGGGAATCTCAGCTACAGCACCGACGAGGAAAGCCTGAGCAGCTTGTTCCAGTCCTACGGTACTGTTGAATCAGTGAAGATCATCACCGACCGCAATACCGGATCCTCCAAGGGGTTCGGATTTGTCGAGATGAGCTCGGACGACGAGGCCCAAGCGGCGATAGACGCCGTCAACGGAACCGAAGTCGACGGACGTCAGCTCAAGGTCAATGAAGCGATGGACAAGCCCCGCCGGGACAACCGTTACTAGAACGGTAATCCTCACATCACGAAAAGCCGCTCTCTCCGGAGCGGCTTTTTTTATCCCCTCGAACGGTTCCGTCGGCTACCGGCCTATCGGACAAAAGACAAAGTTTTGGACTTCCTACACAAGAGGGTTTACAATGAAGTCTGAGTATATTAGAATATTAAAATAATATTGAGTGGACGGCTCATGTGTCGTGCCGGTAATTTCACAAGGAGATTTGTTATGAATCGATTACCACGGTTTGTCTTCATCATCACAGTTTGCTTGCTCATAGTGTTTTTCGCAGGGTCATGCAGCATCGGAAGTGAGTACGATCCTTTTCTACAAATTGTTAATAAATCCGTTTATACCATTGATCAAGTGAGGATCGATGGAGAAGATATGCTCTCTTCTGGCGAGACGCTCGAATACCTAGATGAAATGGATTTTCCGGTTACCGAGGGAGACCACTCGATAGCAGTAAGTATTCCCGGCCATCCTATGTTTGATCCAGTCGATTATTTTTCCAATACCTTCCCCATGGGGTATTTTTACAAGGTCAAATACACGGACGACACCAAGTTCAGTACCGACAAATGGCACGCCGATTATTGGGGCCTCGACTAAGCCTGCCGATTCTGTCGAGGTGAATCTTCGCTGATAAAGACACATCCCTTTCTCCACAGTTAGATAAAGACCCGGACCGCGGAAATTGCACGGACCGGGCCCTGTAGCATTACTGTATAACAGGCGGGAATTTTGGCCCCTACGCCTCGGTGGCAAGCTCAGACCTCGACCCAACCCCGTTTTTTATTGCTTTCGAGAATTGTGTCGCACAGCTTGAGCTCCCGCAGGCCGTCTTTGAAGATGGGATATTTCGGCGCGTAACGGAACCGAAGTCGACGGACGTCAGCTCAAGGTCAATGAAGCGATGGACAAGCCCCGCCGGGACAACCGTTACTAGAACGGTAATCCTCACATCACGAAAAGCCGCTCTCTCCGGAGCGGCTTTTTTTATCCCCTCGAACGGTTCCGTCGGCTACCGGCCTATCGGACAAAAGAAAAGGACAAAAGAAAAGGATTTACGTCTCCTCAAACAGGTTGTATAATTATAAACTAAATTAACGGTACGGCGACCGGAGCCTGTTTCGGCGGCACGGTATCCTCCGATTATTTCATTCTGTACTCGAGTCTAAGGTAAGGCGGCCAAGAGCCTCCGGCGTTCTTCGGTCCGCTTTCCCAGCTGGACAGCCTTACATGTCAATCCGGAATCAGCGAATCGAGGGGCTTATGACACTCAGCTTGTTCTTCCGGGCGACATGGGTATAGATCATGGTTGTCGAGACGTCGCTGTGACCGAGAAGCTCCTGGATCGTTCGAATATCGTACCCCTGTTCTACGAGATGGGTTGCAAAACTATGCCTCAAAGTGTGAATCGTCGCGGGTTTTGCCACTCCCGAAGAGGCCAACGCGCTGTGGAACGCCTTCTGGAGGGTGGAGGGGTAGCGGTGATGCCTCCTGACTATACCGGTTCCTGGCTCGACCGAGAGCTTTGCCGAGGGGAAGAGCCAAAACCAGCCCCACTCCTTACCTGCGGTACCGTACTTTCTCGAAAGGGCCCCCGGGAGGACGACACCGGCTATGCCGTTTTCCCGGTCTTCCCGGAAGATTGCCCGAATAGTATCGAGATGCTTTTCGAGCCTTCCTGCAAGAGCCGAGGGAAGGACCGTCTCCCTATCTTTGTCCCCTTTTCCCGAGCGAACGGTGAGGCAGCCTCTCTCGAAATCGATGTCCTTTACCCGGAGGGACAGACACTCGATCAGCCTAAGACCCGCCCCGTAGATGAGCTCGGCCATGATCCGGTGGACCCCCGATAACCGAGAGAGAATCGCCTTGACCTCCTCGGGAGACAGGACCACGGGAAGCCTCTTTTTCGGGACGGCCGTTACCACCGAACGTAGTCCGCTTATTTCTTTATCAAGTCCGTAACGGAAGAGAAAAAGAAGGGCGTTAAAGGCCTGCCTTTGGGTGGACGCGGCGACACGATTCCGCACCGCCAGGGTGGAGAGGTAATCTTTGACATCCTCTTGATCGAGTTGTGAAGGATCCGCCTTTGACGCGAACCGGAAGAAGCGGCGTATCCACTGGAGATAGGTTTTCTCGGTCTGATAGGAGCGGTGCTTGAGGCGAAAAGTCTGCTCGAGGTTCCTGACAAGGGCGCGAAAATTCTCCGTTTCAGTCCACGGCCCCTCTGAGCGAGGGGAAGCTCGAGGTTCTGAAGGAATGTTACAATCTCCACCACCGGTTTTACCACCGGCCGAGGGCTGCCGGACCTGTCCCGCTGTATCCTTCTTGAAATAGAGAAACAAGCGCACAGCATCCTTCGCCTGCCGGACCTGCCAATCCTCTCTGTAGGAGGACAGATGCTTGACGAAACGGTCAAACAACTCCGTATCGTCGCCTTTTCTCTCACCCTCCTGAGTATAGGAGAATCTTTTGAACTGATGTATCCAGCCGAGGTAATAGAAAATTTGCCGCTCAGAAATCCTCGGGATATCCTCCAGGAACTGTTTAAAGGTTTTCTCCATATCTAGCCCTTTTGTCGAATTATTACGCCTCCACATAACTAAACAGGGCAGAATGTTATGACGCTTCAATTTTCCGGCAAAATGTATATCATTGTTGAGTGGCCTGTACACGGGTTTTCTCGGGAGAGAATATGTTA
>CAZXMO010000007.1:61331-72878 GCA_964641125.1 uncultured Spirochaetales bacterium | reverse complement strand
CGGATCGATGGAGGTTTTCGGACCCACCGGGAGATTCATCCTTCATCCGGTGGACGCCCTCTTTCCCGACACCCCGTGGAGGGGAATAGAAAATTTATTAGAAATTTGGAAACACTACCGTTAGAATAGAAAATACAGGAAGGAGTTATACAATGGCAGGCAAGGCACAGTTCAGATTTTCGTTCGGTCCCTGGAATATCCACGACGGGGCGGACGTCTTCGGTCCTTCGGTCCGCAAGCCCATGGAGTTCGCGGAAAAGATCCGGGTCTACAAGGAGCTCGGCTTCGAAGGGGTCCAGTTCCACGACGACGACGCGGTCCCCGACGTGGACGTTCCTCACGATCAGATGATCAAAGAAGCGAAGGAGATGAAGAATATCCTCGACAACGAGGGGTTGACCGCCGAGTTCGTGGCCCCCCGGCTGTGGGAGCATCCGAAGACCGTCGACGGAGGATACACCGCAAACGATCCCTCCGACCGGGAATACGCGATCGAAAGGTCGAAGAAAGCTATCGACATCGCCCGGGTCCTCGACACCCGGAATATCGTTCTGTGGCCCGCCCGGGAGGGGATCTACGTCAACGAGTCGAAGGACCACATCGAGAGTACCGGGCGGTTCATCGCCGCGGTCAATTCTCTCCTCGAGTACGACAAGGAAATCCGGATCCTAGGCGAGATGAAGCCCAACGAGCCGATGGACCACGCCTACTGTCCTACCACCGGGCATTTCATGGCCCTAGCCGCGGCAACCGCCGACCCGTCGCGGGTGGGAATCCTCATCGAGAGCGCCCACGCAATCTTAGCGGGCCTCGATCCGGCAATCGAGATGGGATTCGCCTTGAGCCAAGACAAGCTGTGGAGCGTGCACCTGAATGATCAAAACGGCCTCAAATTCGACGAGGACCGGATCTTCGGAGCCATTAACCTGAAACGGGCCTTCGATCAGGTCCTCGTGCTGTGGCAGAACGACTTCGGCGCGAACGGAGAGTTCGTAGGCCTCGACATCAAGGCCCTGAGAACCCAGAAAGAAGGCGAAGCGACCCGGCATCTCGCCCATAGTAAGGAGATCTTTCTCCACCTCCTCGACGTGGTGAAGAGCGTGGACATGAGTAAGATAGAAGAGTACCGGAAATCGAGGAGCTACGAAGACCTGGAGTACTACATCATACGCAAGCTTCTCGGCCGGAAATGAGCTAGACGTACACGTCCGGTTCGGTCAACAGGATGAGCTTCCCCTCGAGGACCTGCTCCTGGAGATACTTCAGGAACTCCTTGGTCGCCTTTTCTACATCGGACCGTTTGACGGTACCGAGATGGAGCGCTTCGTCCTCGATGAGGGCCCTCCTCCTCTCGGATACGTTGGCGAGGAGCTTCCGTCTGATCTCCTCGGACTTGCCCTTGAGGATAAGAGCGATCTCCGAATCGCCGTAATCGCGGAGAACCTCCTGAAGCCCCCGGTCGTCTAGGTGCAGGAGGGTCTCCTCGCCGAAGAGACGGTCCTTGATATCGGCATAGAGCTCGGGATCGCTCTTTTCGAGATCCTCGAGGATCGTACGCTCCGCCCCCATCCCCATGTGCTTGAGAATTCCCGCCAAGGCGCTCTTCCCGTCGATCTCCTCGGAAACGACCTTGCCCTGGGTCCGTATTTTCTCCTTGATAACCTCTTCCATCCTCTCTAGGACCTCGAAATCGAGCTTTTTCTCCGCGGCGAGGTGCATGATGACCTGCTTCCGTATCGATGGAGACAGGGACTCGATGATCTTAGCCGCCTTCCCCGGTTCGAGGTACGAGAGCACCACGCCGAGCACCGAGGGTGGCTCCCTCTTGAGGATCATCAGGATCTGCTGGAATTCGTAATCGTTGAGGAACGAAAAGGGCTTGGCCGCCGCGTGGGGCACGAACTTACGGAAGTACTTTTCCCCCTGCTCCTCACCGTAGGCGGTGATCAGCATTTCCCTCGCCTTCTCCGCTCCGCCGTGATAACTGCGCCCCTTGTCGACGCGAAGTCCGAAATCGGCGAGGATCGCTTTGGCCTCTTCCCGATCGATCGCTCCGGTATTGACGATCTCCTGGAGCAGCCGCTCCACCTCCACCGGTGAAAGATGCTTGAGGATGTTCGATGCGTCCTCTTTCCCGAGAAGCATAAGGAACTTGGCCGCCCGGTTCGCTCCGGGACCGTGATGGTGGGACGAAGACTTGACGAATCCCTCGAGCTTGCTCAAGTCGAACGCCTTGGCGCGGGAAGCCGGCTGATTGCCGGTATCGGCGGCGGATTGCCTCGGACGCTTCTCTTTTTCAGGATTCTTCGGGCCTGTCTTTCCGGCCCCTTTTTGGTATGCTGATATACCTCGGCGGACATTCTTCATGTTCACCCCTCCCTCTTTCAATTCTAACAATCCCCGGCCTACCGGTCAACTTGGCACGCCATTTTGTGAGCATTCCATGAACACTCCGCCTTGACATTTTTGATGATACACGGTATATAAAAAACCTCGACGCCGCTGTAGCTCAGTCGGTAGAGCAGAGGACTGAAAATCCTCGTGTCAACAGTTCGATTCTGTTCGGCGGCACGGCCGTAAGACTGTCCATTCCTGGGCAGTCTTTTTTTTTGCGGCCGGATAGGGTGCAGGAGGTGCCCCAAAGATTTCTATGCCCCGGTGAGGAGACGATACAGGTCCTGCTCGATGCGCAGCAGCCGAGGGTCTTCGAGACTCCTCTCCCGGTGCGGCACGTCGAGGGAGATACACGCTAAGGGTTTGGCCGGGCGGTCGGAGAGAACGTAGATCCTCTCCCCTAACAAGATAGCCTCCTGAATGTCGTGGGTCACGAATAGGGCGGTCCGTCTCGACTTTTCCCACAGCTTGAGGAAGGCGTCTAAGAGGTTCAGCTTCAAGGCCAGGTCGAGGGCCTGGAAGGGCTCGTCCATGAGGAGGATCTCGGAGGGATAGGCGAAGGCCCTGGCCACGGCGACCCGCTGCTTCATCCCCCCGGAGAGCTGATCGGGATAATACCCTCCGAAATCGGAGAGCTCTACCATTTCCAGATGCCCATCGATTGCGGCGCGCCTCTCCTCCTCGGGTACGGCGCCCTTGAGGACGAACTCCAGGTTACCCCGGACCGTCTTCCACGGCAGGAGGCGGGGCTCCTGGAAGAGGTAGCTTATGACCTTATCGTCGAGTCCCCGAATCTCTCCGGTGTAATCACGATCGGTTCCCGAGATTATATTCAGCAGCGTCGTCTTCCCGCACCCGGAAGGTCCTAAGATGACGGTCACCCTGTCTTCGAAGATATCCATGCTCAAGGAGTCGAGGACACGGAGATCACCAAAGGACTTGCCGACATCGACTATGTGGATGCCGGAGCCGGTCCGATGAGGGCCGTTCATGCTCCCGCCTCCCCGTGACGGCTCCAGGATATCCGGCGCATCATAAAATGGAATACCCCCTCGCTCATGCCGCTCAAAAGGATCGCGACAACTGTCCACGCGAAGACTTCCGGGGTTTCGAGCTGGACCTTGGCCGTATACAGCCCCGTCCCGACCGCCCGAATCGGCTGGGCCAGGACCTCGGCGGCGACCACCACCTTCCAGGTGAGCCCGAGGGCGGTAGAAGCCCCCGCCAAGAAGTAGGGAAAGACCGAAGGAATGACGAGGGAAAAGAAAATTCTTCTCCGGGGGACCCGGAACACTTCGGCCATTTGGACCAGGTCGGTGTCGATCGAGTCGATACCTTGAATAACATTCCCGCAGATAACCGGAAAGGCTATAAGGAAGCTCGCGAACACGGGAACGGTGTCGGTGGTAAACCAGATAAGGGCGATGATGATGATCGACATCACCGGGGTGGTGCGGATGACCGAGAGGACCGGACGAAATAGGGTGCGGAATGTGGAGTTGAGCCCCGCCGCGGTTCCGATCACGAGTCCCGCCGCGGTGGAGAGGAGGAAACCCGCGAATCCCCTCGAAAGGGTAGCTCCTACAGCCGCCCAGAATGAAGGAAAAGTCAGGAAACGACCCAGCGCCTTCAATGCCGCCCAGGGAGTAGGGACGATGATTTGAGCCCCCACCGCGGCGGCGGCGAGCTGCCAGATAACGAAGAGGGCGACCACCGACACCGTGGTGAGGATCCATCTCCTAAGGCGCCGATCTTTCGCCACTGTTCCCTTCCCCGCCGCCGGTCCGACTTATACTACAGGGGTATGTTCCCGTGTTTCTTCTTCGGCCGCTCTTCTTTTTTCGTAACGTTCATCTCCATGCTTCGGATAAGCTCGATCCTCGCGTAATCCGGTTCGATGACGTCGTCGACAAAGCCGTATCCTGCCGCGACGAAGGGATTCATGGCGATCTCCTTGTACTCGTCGATCTTCTCCTGCCGGGCCGCCTCGGGGTTATCCGCGGCCTCGATTTCCTTCCGGTAGATGATGTTGGCCGCCCCCTCGGCACCCATGACGGCGACTTCGCCGGTGGGAAGGGCGATAACCCGGTCGTAGCCCAGGGCCTTCGACGACATGGCGATGTACGCTCCTCCGTAGGCCTTCCTCAGGATTACGGCGATCTTCGGAACCGTCGCTTCGGCGATGGCGTAGAGGATTTTCGCTCCATGCCGGATTATTCCTCCGTGCTCCTGTTCCACTCCCGGGAGGAACCCGGGAACATCGACTAAGCTTACTATGGGGATATTGAAGCAGTCGCAGAAGCGAATAAACCGGGCCGCCTTGTCGGAGGCGTTTATGTCCAGGGCCGCCGCGTAGAATTTCGGCTGATTAGCGAAAATTCCCACGGTACGCCCGGCGAGCTTAGCGAACCCCACTACAACGTTGACCGCGTAATCTGCGTGAACCTCTAAGAAGGTGTCCCGGTCGAAGACGGTCCCGATCACGTCTCTGACGTCGTAGACCGCCCGAGGATTGTCGGGGAGGAGCTCCATAATCTCGGGGGTTTCCCGGTCGAGGGGATCGTCACATTCGGAAATCGGTGCTTCCTCCTCGTTATTAGCGGGAAGATAGGTAAGGAGCACCTGGAGAAACTGGAGGCATTCCTCCTCGCTCTGGAACCGGAAGTGGACGTTTCCGCTCTTGGCCGCATGGGTCTTGGCCCCTCCGAGCCTCTCCTGATCGATATCCTCGCCGGTGACCGCCTTGATAACATTGGGTCCGGTGATGTACATACTCGACACATTATCCACCATGCAGATAAAGTCGGTGATAGCGGGAGAGTACGCGGCCCCTCCGGCGCAGGGACCTAGGATGACCGAAATCTGGGGGATGACCCCTGAGGCCAGGGTGTTGTTGCGGAAGATCTTGGCGTATCCCTGGAGGGACAGAACTCCCTCTTGAATCCGAGCGCCTCCGCTGTCGTTTATCTGAACAAAGGGCGTCCGGTTCCGGATGGCCAATCGCTGTGCCTCGGCTATCCGTTCGGCGTGCATCTCCCCTAAGGATCCTCCCAAAACGGTAAAGTCCTGGGCAAAGAGATAAACCTGCTTTCCGTAGACGGTGCCGTTACCGCTTATCACTCCGTCTCCTAAAAACCGCTTCTTCTCCATTCCCATGCCGGTGCTTCGGCCGGTAATATACGGCTGATGCTCGACAAAACTTCCTTCGTCTAAAAAGTACTCGATTCGTTCCCGAGCGGTAAGCTTTCCCTTCTCGTGCTGAGCTTCGATCCTCTTCTCACCCCCGGCGAGGAGCATTTTTTCCCGCTGCTGCCGGGCCCTTTCGAGTGCTTCTTGATTCGTCACGTCCTACCCCCTTTTCGGGTTTCTATAATCAGTTATTAGATTAACTTAATCAAGTGGGTGCGCCCTGCCGGACGTACAAAATAAATGCCGCCGACGGACGCGCCGCCGGCGGCTTAAAAAAACTTTTTGTAATTATATGTCTTCGTACATAATCGTACCGAAGAGCTGCTCATCCGTCGGCTGGGTGCTCGGTATTTCGTAGGCGACCCAGGTATAGTTGAGAAGGTGCTCCCAGGTTACATTCTCGGACACCGAGTTGCCTCCCCAGGAACCACAGCCCAAGGTCATGGACATGGGCATCCCGTTGGTCCACGCGCCGCTGTTGGCCAGACACTGGGGCTGCCTTATCATGATCCGGGAGATCCGTACCCGTTCGCTGAGCTTCTTGATTTTTATCTCGTCGAAGGTATGAATTCCACAGCTGTGTCCGGGACCGGAGAAAGTTGTAATCCGGTTGACCAGATCGATCGCTTCGTCGAATTCCTTGTACTTGTAGATGGTGGTGGTCACCGAGAGCTTCTCCGCGGAGAAGGGGTATCCGGGACCGACGCCGGTTTCGGGGATCATAAAGAAGCTCTTCCCCGAAGGAAGATCGATTCCGGCGAGGCCGGCGATCTTTTCCGCGGGCTGGGCGACGATTTCCCTGTTCAGAACGCCCTTTTCATTCCACATTGCGCCTTGCAGCTTTTCCTTTTCATCCGCATTGACCATGTAGCCGCCGACCGCTTCCATCTCTTTGATCATCTGATCGTAGATGCTCTCCTGCAGGAGGCACGAGTTCTCGGTAGAACAGCTGGTAGCGTAGTCGAATACCTTCGACCTCATGATCTTGTCCGCGGCGTCCTTGAGATCGGCGGTCTCGTCGACGATACACACCGCGTTTCCGGAACCTACTCCCTGTGCGGGGGTTCCGCTGGAATACGCGGCCTTGACCATTCCGCCGCCTCCGGTAGCAAGAATCAAGTCGCACTGCTTCATGAGCTCCTGGCTCGCCTCGACGGAAACTTCCTCGACATTGATGACGAGGTCTTCAGGATAGCCCTGCTTCTTCAGGACCTTTCTGATCTGCTCGATGGCCATCTTGTTGGATTTCTTTGCCCTGGGATGCGGCGCCATGATGATGGCGTTCCGGGTCTTGATGGCGCTAATCGCCTTGACGAAGGGGGTGGCCTCACAGTTGGTAACCGGAATAAGGGCTCCGATAACGCCCATCGGCTTGGCCCACTTTACGAGTCCCAATTCTTTGTTCTCTTCGACGATACCTACGGACTTCTTGCCCTTCATGTCGCGGAGAGTTCCCTTGATCTTGACCTGGAGCTTTCCGTACTTGCTCGGTTCGTTCCCCATACCGGTCTCTTCGACGGCGAACTTGGCGAGCTTCCGGGCATAGTTCGGCTCCACACCGGACCATGCGACACGGGTTGCAAGCTCGTCTACTTGTTCCTGGGACGCGAACTCGATCTGAGTCTGGGCGGCCCGGGCGCGTTCAATCAACCCTTCAATGTATTTTGCAGCTTCAGCAGCATCTGCCATAGATTACCTCCCGAAAATTTTGTTCTTTTTTAATCATTACGAGTACAATACTAACGTAAGTTAGGTAATCTGTCAATATTATTCCATCCATTTCCCTCACGAGCCGGAATAATTGATAGTTTTTAACCATGGACATCATGCATGGTAAAATAATACCACAATTTTGTTGCATTTTTTGCTAAAAATGATATACTGAGGATAATATGGGAAAGAGGGAAGACCGCCTCGAAGAAATTCTTCTCATTCTGAAACGGAAGAACGCCTCCACCGTCCGGGATCTATCCGAGGAGCTTACGGTGTCGGAGATGACTGTACGCCGGGACCTGAGGACCCTCGCCGATGAAAAGCGGATCCAGCTGATCCACGGGGGAGCGGTATACAAGCCGCAAACACCTACACCCGAAGATCTCAACAAGCGGACTAACGTCAAATATCAGATCATCAATGAAGACGTGCGGAACGTCGACGAGAAGCGCCGGATCGGAGAAAAGGCCGCTACCCTCATAGAGCCTGACGATATCGTCATCATCGACAGCGGCTCCACCACCATTCACCTGACCGAGAGAATCCCCGAGGACCTCCCCTTTACCGCTATATTCTGGGCGCTGAATATCCTCGAGAACCTGCAAAAGAAGAAGAACTGTACCATGATCTTTTCGGGCGGGTACTACCACAAGAATTCGATGCTCTTCGAGAGTCCCGAGGGGGTGAGCCTGATCAACCGGAACCGGGCTAACAAGGGATTCTTCGCGGCGGGAGGGGTCAGCGAAAAGCTCGGGGTCACCAACTCCAACCCCTACGCCGTCGATTTGAAGCGGGCCTCATTGAACTCGTCCTTAACCAGGATACTCTTAGTCGATTCCACCAAGTTCGGGGACATCAAGCCCGCCCACTACGCCGAGCTCGAAGACTTCGATATCGTTATAACCGATACGAACATTCCCGACGACTACGCCCGTATCATCGAGAACCTAGGCCTCGTCCTTTACGCGGTGTAAGCCGGGCCGCCGGGATTACCACTTCGGCACTCTAAGGCCGATCTTCTTGGCGAGGAAGATGAAGGGCGTATCCAAGAACGCGACCAGCCACTTCATCAGATAGGTCGTAACGAGAATCTCCAGGACGATGGTTATTTCAAACCGTCCTAGAAAGGCGGCGAAAGTAAAGATTACCGTATCTATCAGCTGACTCACCATAGTACTTGCGTTGTTCCTGAGCCAGAGTGCCCGGTCGGAAGGAAATTTTTTCTTCCAGAAGTGATAGGCCCAAACGTCATGGAGCTGGGAGAGGGCATACGCCGCGAGGCTCGCTCCCGCAATCCTGGGCAGAAATCCGAAGATCGTGGACAAAGATTCCTGTACAAAGTCCGCGGGCGACGGGCGGAAGACGAGGGCCAGATTCATGAAAGCGGTCAGCGAAAGGAGGGCAAAAAACCCCACCGCTACACCCCGTCGGGCTTCTTTTTTGCCGTAATTCTCCGAAAGGATATCGGTAGCCAGGAAAGTCGATGCGTAGACGATGTTCCCCAAGGTAGTAGTAAAACCGAAAAGCTCGATTGTCTTGATGACCTGCATGTTGGCAACGATCACCGAGACGGCGATCCAAATATACAACCCGGTCTTCCCGAAAACCCGATATGCCAGGAGAACGGTTATAAAACAGACAATGAGCATTCCGAACCAGAGCAGTTCATTCATTTTTTCTATCCTCAATTTCCATGTCCGCCGGTGGGACGAAATACTCGGGCAGACCGAAAACGGCTTGGACCGGCAGGCCGAATCCGTCGTAAT
This sequence comes from uncultured Spirochaetales bacterium, assembly GCA_964641125.1. Taxonomy (GTDB): domain Bacteria; phylum Spirochaetota; class Spirochaetia; order SPDA01; family CAZSGZ01; genus JBKHAJ01. The sequence continues at coordinate 63,816 of CAZXMO010000007.1, read as the reverse complement.
CCGCCTTCGGCGGGATCCCGATCCGCCTTCCCACGGACGCATAGAACGCGCTTACGGCCAGGATACCGGCATCCGTTAGATCATCCGCCGCAATGATTTCCCCAGGATAGAGAGACAACACATCGGCGGACCGGTTTTTCCAATTCCGGATATACGCATCGAGAACATCCGAGCGTTCCCGCATCCCTTCCCGAGAGCGCTTCGAATGTGCCGGAAAAAATTGCCGGGGAAATTCATCTCCCCTCCCGGTGGTCAGGGCGAAGCAGTATTCGGGGGAGCTCTCCCGAAGCGTATGGCGGTAATCTTTCCCGGATCTGAGAAATGTGTCAATGGTCCTGATTTTCGGAAGGATGTTCCAGGTCTGACGGGAAATCTTCTTGCCTGTTATTTCCGCATTAATCCTGCAGGCCTCTTCGTACGTTTCAGCGTAAACCGCATCACGGACGGGAATGGGAAAAATGCTCCGCCCTCTCGGTCCGAGCACCTTACGAACAGCGAAATCCGAAAGACGCTCGCCCCTGTCCGGAAGTCCTATAGGAATATCTATAAGGACTAGATCGTTCCCTTCGAGGACCTCCACCAAGGCTTCGAAATCATCCTGCCCGAAGACCCTGAGGGTCTCTACCTCGAGAGTATATGTATTCGATGCCTTACGCACCGATACGGCTATCCACCCTCCTCTGCAGCCGTCGATACCGGCGGAGCGGACACGCGAAAAGTCTTGCAAATGGAATTGGGGTGCTGTAGAGTACATGTACTCACAAAGGAGCGTAGCCATGATCAACCTTTCCGTCAATGCGACCGTCAGGAGAAACAACATCCAAAGGTGCCGTGAGAGGGGAATTCTACTTCCCACTTTTGAGCAGATGAAAAATCCGGGGTCCCTTCCCCCTGAAATCCAGGACCAGCTCAAAAACGTAGGGCTGTGGGACGTCAATCCCCTGAATCTCTTCCGAATTACCTGGAAAAATCAGCCGATCGAGCACGGGGGAACCTTCGGCGGGGTCAACTACATCGAGTTTCCGAGTGAACTCACCGGAACTCCCGCCCGGATCATCGCGCTGGTGGGCAAATGGTTTCCCACGGGGGCGCACAAGGTGGGCGCTACCTACGGATGTCTCGCTCCCGCCTTGGCCGGCGGCAACTTCGACTCGACCTCCCAGAAGGCAGTGTGGCCGTCCACGGGAAACTACTGCCGCGGCGGCGCCTACAATTCGGCGCTCCTCGGATGTGATTCCATAGCCATATTACCCGAAGAAATGTCCCGGGAGCGTTTCGAGTGGCTCTCGAAGGTCGCCGGAGAGGTGATAGCCACTCCCGGATGCGAAAGCAACGTCAAGGAAATCTTCGACAAGTGCTGGGAGCTCAAGAATTCCCGGGGCGACGACATCGTCATCTTCAATCAGTTCGAAGAGTTCGGGAACTACCTCTGGCACTACGACGTGACCGGAGACGCTATCAGGGAAGTCCTCGAGCAGGAGTTGGGACTAAACGACGTTTTCCGGGGGTATATCTCCGCCACCGGCTCCGGGGGGACTATCGCCGCGGGGGACAAGCTCAAAGAAATCTACCCGGCAAGCAAGATCGTCGCCGCGGAAGCCCTGCAATGCCCCACCCTCCTGTTGAACGGGTTCGGCGGCCACCGAATAGAGGGTATCGGGGACAAGCACGTTCCCTGGATCCACAATGTCCGGAACACCGATATGGTCGTCGCCGTGGACGACAACGACTGCATGGACCTCCTGCGTCTCTTCAACGAAGATGCCGGCAGGGAGTATCTCCGAGAGCTCGGAGTCGACGAGCGGTTTGCCGAAAGCCTGGACCTTCTGGGCATCTCGGGAATCGGTAACCTGGTTGCCGCCGTTAAGTTCGCCAAGTACTATGAGCTGACCGGGGAGGATGTGGTTGTCACGGTCCTTACCGACTCCATGGAGCTCTACGGATCGAGAAAGCGGGAGATGCTCGAAAAATACGGCGATTTTACCCCCGCCGAAGCCCGCAGGATACACATGGCGTCTTTAACCAATCAAAAAATCGACAGTATGCTCGAGCTTCGCTACTACGATGCCTTGAGGATACACAATCTCAAATACTACACCTGGATCGAACAGCAGCAGAAAAAGCTCGATGATCTGAATGCTCAGTGGTACGACAAGAACTACTGGCCGGAGATACGGGGAAAGCTCCCCCTGATCGACGAGCTGATCGAGGAGTTCAACACGGAGATCCGGAAGGGATAGCGCCGAAACCAAAAACCGCCGAGCCCCTAGGGACCCGGCGGTCTCGATTACCCGGCCATCTCCGCGACATCTTTATCGGCCTCGGTGGTCGGTTTTATGTTAAACTTATCCACTAAAACCTCGGCCACTCCCGGGCTCAAGAAAGCCGGAAGGGTCGGACCTAAGCGGATGTTCTTGACGCCGAGGCTCAAGAGAGCCAAGAGGACCGCCACCGCCTTCTGCTCGTACCAGGCAATGTCGTACTC